>JBEKVR010000107.1:0-29627 GCA_049513815.1 Roseiarcus sp.
GCACAGCACGGCGTAGGCCGGGCGACCGTTCATCGGGCTGCCGAGTATGCCAGAAACGTGGACGCGATAGCCAACGCAATCGGCTCGGTCGACGCCCCCGGCGGCACCTCGAGGCCGAGGCGATCTCGTCAACATTGCGCGCATACTCGGCGGCGCGCTCGACGGTCGCGCGCCCAATGCCGTGGGCTTCCGCGATGCGCGCCGCTGGCAGATCCTGCGGAGACTTTTCCTCATTTTGAGGAGAAGTGAGATCGGTTCACGCGCAGGCCGGGGATGATCGAGATGCAGCGGCGGAAGCGGATGCCGACGGCCGCCCTCAGTCGTCGTTTGAAGCGTTCAGATCCTCGGCGGCGATCGTGTCAGGGTCAGGCTTCGGCTTCTTGAGCCTCACGCCCGGGCCGCCGCCATTCTCGGCGATGAACTCGACTCCGGCGGCCTCAAGGGCGGCGCGCAGGGCATCGATCGTCCGCTCCTGAGCGGCAAGAGGGCCGAGGATCGTCTCAAGACGCTTGATCGATGGCAGGGACACCTTGGAGGCGTCCGCCAGGTCGCGCTGCTCCCAACGCAGGAGCGCGCGCGCCGCCCTAATTTGTTCGCTGGTGATCAACCGAGCCGCTCCAAATTCCTGAGAATGATACCTGAGGTATTGCAATTCCCCAGGTCCTAAGTTATACCTCAGGTATCGCATATCGCGATGCAAGGAGCAAGTCTATGTCCACCTCGACCGAAACACCCTCCCGCCGCGCCGCCCTCGGTGCCATCGCGCGCATCTCCGCATTCGCGTTTCTTCCGGCCGGCGCCGCCGTCGCCAAGACGACTGAGATCTCGCCCGCCGACGCCCGCCTGATCGAGCTCGACCTTCGCCACGCTGAGGCGTTCGAAGTGAATTTGAAAGCTAGTGAGTCCCGTAGGGCGGCCGAGGACGCCGTTCGCCATGTCGTCGGTTTTGTGCCGCGCAAATCGATCGACTACGACCGCTCCGATCGCAGCGTCCGGAAGCAGCTGCGCGCTCATGAAAAGGCCGTCGCGGTCTATCGGGCCCGCACGAACCAAGCTCAAATTGAGTTCCGCGTCGCCGAGCTGAGCGACGCCTATGACGACGCCAACGCCGCCCTCCGCCTCGTCGAGCGCGAAGTCTGGGAGACGCCGGCGATCGGGATTGCTGGACTTCGTGCCAAGGCACACATGGCGAAGCGCAGCCCGGGCCTCGCATATGCGATCGTTCAAGACCTGATCGCCATGGAGAGCGCCAATGGCTGAGATCATCACCTTTCTGCTACGCTCGGCGGGCGCCGCCGCGACGAAGAAGGGGAGGAGGAAGGGCATCTCTCTATACGAGCGCTACCAGCTTCCGTTTTTCGACGTGAAGCGCCGCTCGACATGGGCGATCAAGCCGACCGGTGCCTACAGCGCCGACTGCGAAACGGGGTGCGCGTACGCGATCAAGTTCCTGCGGTCGAACGATGGATCTCTCGGCTGGACGACGCTGCTCACGCAAATTGTCAACGACATGATCGGCGCCGGGCCGAGTGGACACTGGGCGGATGGCAAAGCCAAAACCAACGGCGTCGTCGTCGGCTTCATGGGCACGATCGGCAAGGCGCTCTGCGCTTCGGACACGCATGCCCTGGCGAACGCATTGCTTGAGTTGCGGTCTTGGGACGCCGATGGCGCGTGAGTTCCCCCTTGGCAATTTCCGCAGACCGGCCGCCGGGGCAACTCGGCGGCCGTTTGCTTGCTAGAATGGCTAGATTCGTGCGGCCGTTGCGATGATCGATTTTGCGCTAGATGACGTAAGCACTTGGCCTGCGGCACTCGTTGCGGCTTTCGAGGCGCGGGAGACGCTGCTTCGCGCCTACCGCACAGAGGATCTGAAGATGCAGGATGACGATGTTTGGCGCCCCCCTCGTGTTCCCTCCTATGTGCCGATGGCGTTGAGGCCGGCTAACCCATACTCTGGAGCGCGGCAAGCGTTCCTCGACGAGCTTCGCGCGGAATTCTTCGGCGGCGTCGCGCTTCGCGGGTTTCATTGCACCCGTCTGACTGACTCTGAGGTCGCGGCGATCCGTTCTGAGGGGATGACTCCGCCGAATGCCGTGATGCTGCGACGCCGGATTGAGGCCCTGCGAGATGCGGGTCTGATTACAGCGAACGTTGCCTCTAAATTGATTGAGCGAAATGATGCGGATAGCAGGAGCCGCGCCGGTCTAGTCTATTTCGTTTTCACGCGGGCGCCCCTCCGGTCTGAAAGTGGTGTCGGATCGCTGCTTAGATTTTGGGGTGGAGAAGCGCTCTATTCGCGCCATGATCTGGACTCGGAGACAGGCCCCGTCTTGGCGTCGATCGGAAGTCCGAGAATCGTTGAGGCGTCCCTGCCTGTTTCCACAATAAGCGACGGCTTTCTCGATGGTGTGATGGTCCAACAGTTCCTTGCGGCGCGGGGTGCGGACACCATGGGACGCGACTTCGAGAGCCGGACTGATCGACCAATTCCCTCATCATCAATCAGGCGCGTTATCTCGCGCACAGACGTGGAATTTGAAACACTGACGCAGAGCGCGACATGGTGGCAGCCGCTCTAACTCGAGTGGCCCATCCCTCTGCCATGCGGCCTTTTCGTTTGGGGTGCGGCGACGTCCCGCTCGGCGCCGCGGGAACCGGCCGATGTCCCTCGAATGTCCCGCGTCAGTCCCGGGCGCGTCCCAAAAATGTTGCCTGAGACAAGCCGCCGCAGTAGAGCCAAAGCCCGCGAGGCCCCCTGTTACCCTACTGCATACCCGGCGGAATTCTTCCCTTCGACAACCTGACGCCGAATGCAGTCAACTATTTGATATGATTGGTGCCGGATGAGGGATTTGAACCCCCGACCTTCGGTTTACAAAACCGCTGCTCTACCAACTGAGCTAATCCGGCGGGCCGAACGTGGTTCGCGAGCGCAGATGGCTAACAGCGCGAGCGGATGCAGGCAAGGGCGCGCGCCGCAACCCGTTAGCGCTTCGTTCCGCGCCGCTTTCTCGACGGCGAGGTTCATGGCTTGCTTTCGGCAGGCGACGTCAATCGGTCGCCGCCCCCGACCCCACAGTCGGCCGCCACTGGCCCTCAACGATCTCCGCTTCGCCCTCGCCCGGCCAGGGCGGCATGGTGACGGCGACGAAGGCGAGCGGCGCTTCGGGGGAGGCGCGAAACTGAAACCGCGCGCCGAGCGGGATCGTCGCCGACACGCCGGGGTCGACGGCGACGACCTCCTCCTGCTCGCCCGTTTGGCGCCACAGCTCGCCGCGGCCGGCGATGAAGTACCAGATTTCCTCGACCGTGCGGTGGACGATGGCGTGCGACACGGCGCCGGCCGGCAACTCGAAATGGGCGAAGCTGCCGCCCGAAAGCGCGGCGAGCAAGCGCACCGCCGTGCCGTCCGGCGCGACCGCGTCGGGCGCGGCGCCGAGGGGCTTGGTTTCAAAGGCGCGCATGACGGGCTCCGCGGGGATTCGCGTCAAAATGAGCTTGCCGGCGCATCGGCGCAACCGTGCGCGCGGCTTCCTCGTCGTTCGAGACGCCCGCTTGCGCGGGCTCCTCACGATGAGGAAGCCTCTGTCTCTGCGCTGGACGAAGCCCGGTCGCCCACATCGTGAGGAGCGCCGCGTGAGCGGCGCGTCTCGAACGACGCGGGCGAGCGGCGCGCTCGCCGCCTTTGGCGTCGCCGGTCCGTCCTGCTATGAAAGCGCCCATGGACGCCCTCGACCTCACGCCGGAACAGACGCTCGCCGAATTCCGCGCCGCCGGCGCGCTGCTCGAGGGGCATTTCATTCTGTCTTCCGGCCTGCATTCGTCGGCGTTCCTGCAGAAGATGTTCGTCTTCCAGGACCCGGCGCGCACCGAGCGGCTGTGCCGCGCGCTGGCGCGCAAGGCCGAGGCGGCGTTCGGCAAGATCGACGTCGTCGTGTCGCCGGCGGTCGGCGGCGTCGTGCCGGGCTACGAAACGGCGCGCTGGCTCGGCGCCAAGGCGATCTTCGTCGAGCGCGAGAACGGCGCCTTCAAGCTGCGGCGCGGGTTCGTCATCGCGCCGGGCGCGCGCGTGCTGATGGTCGAGGACATCATCACCACCGGCCTGTCGTCGCGCGAATGCTTGGCGGCGATCGCCGAGCATCCGGGCAAGGTCGTCGGCGCGGCCTGCCTGATCGACCGCTCGGGCGGCAAGGCCGAGCTCGGCGTCGCGCGCGTCGCGCTGGCGACGCTCGACATTCCCGCCTATCCCGCCGACGCGCTGCCGCCGGAGCTCGCGGCGACGCCCGCGGTCAAGCCGGGCAGCCGCGCGCTGGCGAGCGCATGAAGGACGAACCGGAACCCCTTCTCCCCGCTTGCGGGGAGAAGGCTGGGATGAGGGGCATGGAGGCGCGTCCGCCCGAGGCGATGAAGTTCGCATAGCCTCTCACCCTCGCCCTCTCCCCGCGAGCGGGGAGAGGGAACCGAATTGGAGAAGGAGTGCGGCCATGGCCGAGCTGCGGCTGGGTGTGAATGTCGATCACGTCGCGACGGTGCGCAACGCGCGCGGCGGCGCGGTTCCTGATCCGGTGCGGGCGGCGCTGATCGCCATCGAGGCCGGCGCCAACGGAATCACCGCGCATTTGCGCGAGGATCGCCGCCACATCCACGACGACGACATGCGCCGGCTCAAGGCGGCGATCACGAAGCCGCTGAATTTCGAGATGGCGGCGACCGAGGCGATGCTCGACATGGCGCTCAGCGTCCGTCCGCACGCCTGTTGCCTGGTGCCGGAGAACCGCACCGAGCGCACCACCGAGGGCGGCCTCAACGTGGTCGGCGGCTTCAACCACCTCAAGCCGTTCGTCGCCGAGTTGACCCGCGCGGGCGTGCGGGTGTCGCTGTTCATCGAACCGTCGATCGAGGCGCTCGACGCCGCCGCCGGCTTGCGCGCGCCGGTGGTCGAGCTGCACACCGGCGCCTGGTGCGACGCGCTGGCGCGCCAGGAGCGCGAGCGCGGCGATCACGAATTCGGCCGGCTCAGGGTCGCGGCGGCGCAGTGCGCTTCGCTCGGCCTCGAATGCCACGCCGGCCACGGTCTCGATTACGACACGGCGCGGACGGTCGCGGCTCTGCCGCAGATCGTCGAGCTCAACATCGGCCATTTCCTCATCGGCGAGGCGATCTTCGTCGGCCTCGCCGAAAGCGTGCGCCAGATGCGCGCGGCGATGGCGGAAGGGCGGAGCCGGGCGAAGTGAGGGGGGCGGGAGAGTCCCTTCTCCCCGTTTACGGGGAGAAGGTTGGGATGAGGGGCTGGGCGGCTAGCTGCGACAGCGCGGCCGCTCGCCCAGCCGCTCGCCCCTGCCCTCTCCCCGCAAGCGGGGGGCGGAACGCGGGAGCTCGCCGATGATCATCGGCATCGGCAGCGATCTCTGCGACATCCGCCGGGTCGAGGAGACGCTGGCGCGGTTCGGCGAGCGTTTCGCTGCGCGTTGCTTCACCGACGTCGAGCGCCGGCGCTCGGAGGCGCGCGCCGGCCGCGCCGCCTCCTACGCCAAACGCTTCGCCGCCAAAGAGGCCTGCGCCAAGGCGCTCGGCACGGGCTTACGCCACGGCGTGTTCTGGCGCGACATGGGCGTCGTCAACCTGCCGACCGGCCAGCCGACGATGCGGCTCACCGGCGGCGCCGCGAGGCGCCTCGCCGCCATCACCCCGGCGGGAATGGCGGCGTTCATCCACCTCACCATCACCGACGAGCCGCCGCTGGCGCAGGCGTTTGTGATCATAGAGGCGCGGCCGATAGTTCCGTAACGTCAAAACCGGCTTGACAGCGCTGGCGTGTAACGCCAAAGCGTCATTTGAAGATCGGCCTGATCCACTAAGGAAACTTGAGTATTTATAGCGTGTTCACGCCACGTAGACAGCGCCGTCGGTGTTATGCGCCGCGTCTGCGGAAGGCTGACGCGTAGCCAGGCGTGACGTTATAGGAGAGACGCTCCTGGCGAAAACCAGCCAATCGACGCTCCAGGACGCTATCGCCCTGCATCGCCAGGGCCGGATTGAGGAAGCCGCGCGCCTCTACAAGGCGGTCGTCGCGCGCGAGCCCAACAACGCCGAAGCGCGCCATTATCTCGGCGCGCTTCTCGCCTCGGCCGGACGCCTCGACGACGCCAAGGCGCTGATGAAGCGCGCGTTGGAACTGAAGCCGAACGAGTTCGCCTTTCTCGAGAACACCGTCGGCGCGCTCGTGCTCGCCGAAGACTTCGCCGAGGCGCTCGAATTCTGCCGCAAGGCGCTCGCGCAGCAACCGCTCAACCCCAATCTCCTCTATCTCAACGCGGCGTCGCTGCAAAAGCTCGATCGCCTCGACGAGGCGCGCGTCGCCTTTGTCGCACTGCTCCGCCTCGCCCCCGCCCACCTGTGGGGACGCAAGGAATATGCGGTCACGTTGACGCGGCTGGGCGAGATCGACGAGGCACGGCGCGTCGTCGAAACGCTCGTCGCCGAGCATCCGCGCTTCGCCGACGCCTATCTCGTCCGCGCCAACATCAGTTCGATCCGCGGCGAGTACGGCCCCGCCTTCGCCGACTACCAACGCGCGCTGGCATTGCAGCCCAACGCGCACGAGACCTGGCACAGCTACGGCCGCGCGCTCGATGCGATCGGGCGCTACGAAGGCGCGCTCGCCGCCTTCGACCGCGCGCTCGCGCTGCGGCCGAACTACGCCGACGCGCTCATCGGCCGCGGCGCCGCACTGAAGATGATGAACCGACTGCCAGAGGCCCTCGCTTGCTTCGACCAGGCGATCGCGCTCGGCGGCGACGCCGAGGCCAAGGGGCTCGCCGCGCGCGGCTCGGCGCTGGCGGAGGCGGGCGAAACCGAAGAAGCGCGCGAGATCCTGCGGCGCGCCGCCGAAAGCGGCGCGAATTTGGGCGCGGCGTGGCTGGCCTATGGCGACCTCGTCAAATTCGAGTCCGGCGACCCCGCCTTCGCCGCGATGGAGGCGCGACTCGCCGAGGTCGAGCGCAGCCAGCCGAGCAAAGCGCAGCCGCTGCATTTCGCGCTCGGCAAGGCCTACCTCGACGTCGGCGATTCCGAGCGCGCGTTCGCCCACCTCGACGCCGGCAATCGCCTGAAGCGCGCCCTGCTCGTCTACGACGCCGAAGCGAATCGCGCTCATAACGCCGCCGTCGCCGCCGCCTTTCCGGCAGAGATCTTCGAGCGTTTCGCCGGCGCCGGCGCGCCCTCGGCGGCGCCGATCTTCGTTGTCGGCATGCCGCGGTCGGGCACCACATTGATCGAGCAGATCCTCGCCAGTCATCCGGCGATTCACGGCGCCGGCGAACTGTATGCGCTGCCGGAGATCGCAGGCGAGATAGGAGGCGTTCCCCAGGGTGTCGCCGCGCTTACCGCCGACCAGTTCGCGCGGCTCGGCGCCGACTATCTCGCTCGAGTCGGCGACCCGCCCGCCGGCAAGACACATGTCGTCGACAAGCTGCCGGACAATTTCGTCAACCTCGGGCTCATCCGCCTGATCCTGCCCGAGGCGCGCATCCTCCACGTCCGCCGCGATCCCGTCGACACCTGCCTCTCCTGCTACGCCAAGACCTTCAAGGCGGCCAATCTCCCCTACACTTACGACCAGGCGGAGCTCGGGCTGTTCTACCGTGACTACGAGGCGCTGATGGCGCATTGGCGCGCGACGCTGCCGGCGAGCCATTTATTTGAAGTCGAATACGAGGCGGTGGTCGACGATCTCGAGGGGCAGGCGCGGCGGATCATCGGGTTTCTCGGCCTGTCGTGGGATCCGGCCTGCCTCGAATTCCACCGCACCAAGCGCCCCGTCCGCACCGCCAGCCTCAATCAGGTGCGCAAGCCAATCTACCGCGCGTCGGTCGGGCGCTGGCGCGCGCACGCCGCCCATCTTGGCCCGCTGCTCAAGGCGCTCGGCGCCGAGGCGTAGGAGCATTCTGCCTCTGGCGCGACATGGGGGTCGTCAACCTGCCGACCGGTCAGCCGACGACGCGGCTCACCGGCGGCGCCGCGACGCGCCTCGCCGCCATCACTCCAGCGGGAACGGACGCGTTCATCCACCTAGAGCTTGTTGGCTTTGGATTGAACCACCCTCCGCCGTCATGGCCGGGTTTGACCCGGCCATCCAGGTCGTGTTGGTCGAACGATCGAAAGTGCGCTGCCGCGGCGACCTTCTGCGAGGAGACTTTCCGCCTGGATGGCCGGGTCAAACCCGGCCATGACGCAAAGGCCGATTCCGATCAATTCCAATTCGCTCTGACGATCACCGACGAGCCGCCGCTGGCGCAGGCGTTCGTGATCATCGAAGCGCGCTGAGGCGCGGCGGAAACTTCGCCGCGATCGCGGGCCTCGGCCGCGCCCGGACAACAAAAAACCCCGGAGCTTGCGCTCCGGGGCCGATGCATTTGCAACCGATCGAGACGATCAGAAGTCGCGCTCGATGCGCAGCTTGCCGTTGAAGCCGTCCGCGGTCGTCTTCCAGGCGCTGACGCCGGTGCCGGTCCAGCCGTCCGGCGCGGACTGGTGGATATTGGCGTAGAGCAGGTCGAGGTCGAACACGAGGTTGTGGACCGGGGTCCACTCGAACACGGCGCCGCCAACCCACACGTCGACGTTCGGCGAGAGCGACGAATCGTTGACGGCCTTGACGGCAGACGTCCCCGAGATATGGACTTCTTCGTACGCCACTTCCGGGACGACCTTGAAGGTCGGGCCGAGCGGCAGGTCGACCTGGGCGGCGACGCCCCAGTTGGTCGGCTTCTCCCAGCTTCCCGTCGTAGCGTTGTAGTAAGCGTCGGCCGCCGCGCCGTCATACGAGACGCCGCTGAAGTTGAACGAGCCGATGCCGCCGAACAGGTGCGAGTACTGCAGCGCGCCTTCGCTGTAGAAACCCTGCAGTTTGACGTCGGCGCCTGCGCCGAGCGACGGGATGTTGAAGCTCACGCCGCCGAGGATGCCCCAGCCCCAATCGTTGATGTCCTGCTCGTTCGAAGCGCCGAGAGTGCCGGCATACTGCCGAACCTGGTGCAGGAGGCCGGCGAGGTGGGCGGAGCCCCAGCCCTGGGTCACGTCGAGAGAGGCGACGAAGTCGGGCGACTGCAAGCCGAGGCGACCCGAGTTATACAGGTTGCCGTAGAGGACCTCGTTGGTCCAGTTGTTGCCGCCCTGGGAGTAGACCGCCGGTTCCGGCTGCTCGAGCGACAGGGTCGCCGAGAAACCGCCGCCGAAAGTCGCCGTGTAGGCCAACTGATTGGTCGGGTCGAACTTCGGCGAAGCCAAGTCGTCCCACGCGTAGCCGCCGCCGATGAAGTCGAAGAACGAAGTGTGGGAGCCCGCGGTGATGCCGGCCCACTGAATCCAGGCGCCGTCGAGTACGGCGGTGCTGGCGGAGCTGTCGAAACCGCCGCCGCTGTTGCCTTCGATGTTGATGTGGGCGAGCAGCGGGCCATAAGCCGTGTTCGACACCGCGTCGACCGAAATGCGGCCGCGGGTGTACATGCCGATCTGGTCGCGCTCCCTGGCGTACTTCGACACAACCAGGCTGCCCGGGATAGCGCCAGACGAGTTCGTGGCGATATTATACTGGTCCGCGGTCGAGCCGTAGGTGGTCTGCGCGGTGACCAGGCCGCCGATCTTCAAGCAGGTGTCGGAGCCGGGAATGATGAAGCCGGCGATGTTGCCGATCTTGCAAACCTTGACGTATTCGGCAGCGGGCGCGCCCTTCTTGGTGGGAAGATCGGCGGCCTGCGCGCCGGCGACGACCACCAAAGTGGCCGCTGAACCGAGCAGAAGGCTCTTCATGAGAGTCATATTTGACCTCCAGTGGATGACAATTGGGAGTTGGTGAAAACCTTGAACCTTTGTTCGCCGGTCACAGTACGCGCCGAGCTAAAGGTGTTAAGCGCCCCTCTTCCCGTTTTAAGGCCCTTGGCGCTGCGCGCTGGTCCCCCAGCCATGTCGCCCAAGACCCGAATCGCGACCGGGAAGCTCCCGTTCACGCATCGAACCATACAATCCCCCGTCCGACCCTCAAACCCGAAAATGCCGGATTTCGGCCCCAAAGCGCGTTTCGCTGGCACATGTTGCAGAAAGGTCACGTGCCCGTCGGGCGCCATCGCGCGGCGCGCCGCCCGGCCCCCCGCAATTGGGTCTAACCGCTTGCTATGACGTCATTGTCCGCCATGGCCGGGGCGCCCGCGCCGCCGCCCGGCGGCGCCGCGGCGACCGCTCCGGGTCAATCCAGCGGGCCCGCGCCGCGCGTTCAAAATACGGCGGCACGGCGCCTATTGGCGCAATCAAGGCGCCGCGCGCTGAGTCCTCTCCGTCGCGCGGCGATGCGCGTCGGCCGGCCGGCGGAACGCGCCAAACGCCACGTCCAGCGACGGGTTGGAGACGCCACACCACAGCTTCTCGCTGATGTAATGGCGGCGCAGGCGGCATTGCTTGATCCAGCGCCCCAGCGGGGTCAGCGGCCGAATCGGCGGGTGGGCGACGGTATGCGTCCATTCATAGTGGAGGATCGCCGCGACGACGCCGAGCATCGTCGAGGCGGTCGCCGCGGACCCCAGAACAAGCGCGACCAGCGCGGCGGCAGCCGCGAAATTGGGGACGAGAAACCACAGCGGCAGGAACAGCAGGTCGAGCGGACGGAAAGGGGAGAACCCGGCGGCGATCAGCGCGGCAAGCGCCAGCGCACAGACGGCGAGCGCCGCGGTCGCGCCGTGGCGAAAGAATGTCCCGATCACAGACGCCCTCCCAAGCGGCCGAAGCGCGCTCACCCTAGCGCGCGCCGGCCGCCGGCGCGATCAGGCGGAAGGAGTGTCGGGGTTCGCCGGTTTTTCGAAGATCGCCTGGATTTCGATGCAGGCCCAGGGCGCTAAGGCGCCAACAAGGCGATTGAGGCGCCACCACCAGCGATGATGCTCGAGCGGCCGCAGCGGCCCGCCGGAAATGACGCGGAAGCCGCGCGTTTCAACGAGCTCGAGGTTCGAATGGCGGGCGATCTGGCGCAGGAACGAGCGCTGCGAGAAGGTCTGGATGTGGCTCCATTTCTTCTCGGGCCGCCAGACCAGCGAGGCTTGCACCCACGCGTGGCGCAGCGCCGCGAGCGGCGGCAGGAAGATCGGCACGCCGACGCACACTCTGCCGCCCGGCTTGGCGACGCGCTCCAGCGCGGCGATCGCCAGATCGACCCGCGGCAGATGTTCCAGCACCTGCTCGCAGACGACGACGTCGAACGCATTCGACGGCGTGTTCGGATTGCCGGCCATCAGGTCGTCGACGACGATCGAGGCGTAGCGCTCGCGGCGATAGATCGTCTCGATCTCGATGTCGGTGGCGGAAATCTCGATCGCCGCGCAGTGCGGGCGTGGTTCGAGATGCCGGAACAGCAGGCCCGACGTGCAGCCGATGTCGATGACCTTGAGCTTGCGGCCGTCGGCCGCGGCTTCGGCGGCCCAGGCGTCGACATCGGCGCCGAGCGCGTCGTAGCGGGCCTGTCGCAGACTGTAATATTCCGCCCGCCGCGGATCGACCCCATAGGCGAACCCGACCTTGGGGAAGGTCGACACCAGCTCGTCGAGAGCTTGAAACTGCGTCACTTGGATAACTCCAACCGCTGAGGCGACCGCAACATCGGAAAAATTCGCTGGATCGCGAGGCGGCAATGCGGCGGCGCGATTACAGTTTCGTATTGCGGAACGCGGCGGCGCTTGCGTTGCGAGGACTTGCGACGCAAGAATGGAATTGTGCCGGCAACGACGAGGGTGACGATGAATCGACGCGAACTGCTTCTCGGCGGAGCGGCGCTCATCGGCGGCGCGGCCCTCGGCGCGCCGGCGCAGGCGGCGATCGCGCGCCCCTTCGACCAGGATCTGTGGCCGCCGATGGACGGCCGCGACGCCTTCGTCGCCTGGATGAAGGACAATCGCGGCGAGGACCCGAATTTCCTCGGCCAGCGCTGGGACCGCTACCTGCAGCTCATCTCCCACAACGACATTTGGGACCGCGCCGACAAGCGCGCGTTCCTGATGACGCCGCGCGAGGAATTCGTCACCGCCGACAACCTCGCGCGCGCCTACGAGTGGCACTATCTCAACATCGGCTTCGGCGTCACCATCACCGGGCCGCATACGGTGGCGCGGATGACCAACGCGCTGGCGGTCAAGCCGGGCGACAAGGTGCTCGAGATCGGCACCGGCTCGGGCTACCAGTCGGCCTATCTGAGCTACCTCACCGACAAGCTGTGGTCGATCGAGATCATCGCCGCGCTCGCCAAGCGCACGCGCGGCGTCTACGATTCGCTGATCGCGCGCGGCTACAAAGAATATGCGGCGATCCAGACCCGCAACGCCGACGGCTATTACGGCTGGCCGGAGGCGGCGCCGTTCGACAAGATCATCGTCACCTGCGGCATCGACCACATCCCGCCGCCGCTGCTGCAGCAGCTCAAGCCCGACGGAATCATGGTCATTCCGGTGGGGCCGCCCGGCGCGCAGCACGTCGTCAAGGCGGTCAAGGCCGTCACCGCCGACGGCTTCGCCGTGTCGCGCTCCGACATCTACAACGGCGCCATCATCCCCTTCGTCCCCTTCACCGGCGGCCACCAGAGCTGACCGGAGGCCGCGCGCCTAGTGCGCACAGCGATTGCTTGGAATCGCTTGCCGCCTCCGCCCTTCGTCCTGAGGCGCCGCGAAGCGGCCTCGAAGGATGAGGTCCGAGGAATCCTGAGCTCGTCGCGCGTCTAGACCGCCTTGCCGATCAGCGCGCCGATGCCTGCCGTCACCGCCATCGCCAGCGCGCCCCAGAACGCGACGCGCAGGGTCGGCTTGAGCGGCGGCGCGCCGCCGAGCCAGGCGCTGAGCGCGCCGAGCGCGGCGAGAAAGACGAGCGACGCCGCCGACACAGCGGCGACGGTCGCCGCCAGCGGGACGAGAAAGGCGACCAGGGTCGGCAGCGCCGCGCCGGCCGAGAAGCTGATCGCCGAGGCGAAGCCGGCGAGCAGCGCATTGGCGCCGCCTCGCTCGCCCAGCCCGAGTTCGTCGCGCGCGTGGGCGCTCAGCGCGTCCGTCGCCATCAATTGCTCGGCGACCTGGCGCGCGAGCGCCGGCGCAAGGCCGCGCCGCTCGTAGATCGCGGTCAGCTCGTCGGTCTCGATTTCGGGAAAGTGCTCCAGCGCATGCTGCTCGCGATCGAGATCGGCGGCCTCCGAATCGGCCTGGGAACTGACCGAGACATATTCGCCCGCCGCCATCGCCATCGCGCCCGCCGCCCAGCCGGCGGCGGCGGCGGTCAAGATCGCCGCGCGGCCCGCCCCCGAGGCGGCGACGCCGGCGATCAGGCTGGCGGTCGAGATGATGCCGTCGTTGGCGCCGAGCACCGCTGCGCGCAGCCAAGCGGCGCGATGGACGAAGTGGGAGGCGACGGGCGGCATTGAGGAGGCTCTCGCGAAGCGGATCGACCGCCCGCCCGCCAATACCACGCGGGAATGACGAACGGTATGGCGTCGCCGCAACACCCTCGGATGCGCAGTCCGCCCACCGCAAATTCAGGCGCGGCGATAGCCTTTGAGCAAGGCGTCGTCGACGTCGGGCAGGTTCACGACGATGTTTTCCGGCGTGCGGCAGGCCAGCCACCACAGCTCTTCCGTCGTGCTCATGTTGGCTTCGAGGTGCGGCAGAAACGGCGGAACGAACATGAAGTCGCCCGCCGACATTTCGACGGACTCCTGGTAGTCCTCGCCGAAATAGACGCGGGCATCGCCCGCCAGCAGATAAGCGCCGGTCTCGGCTTCGCCGTGGTGGTGTGGCAGCGAGCGGAACCCCGGCGCGTTGCGCGCCTTGCCGAACCACAGCTTCGTCGCCGAGGTGATCTTCGGTCCGACCCCCGTCATCAGCGCCAAGCCGCCGGACTGAGCCGTGGCGCCGCTCTCGGCGCCTTTCCTGGTCACGGTGGGTCGATCATTGGCGCCCATTCCCGTCTCCCGCTGACTTCATGATCGGCTTCACGACGCCGAGCTTGCCGGCCAAGAATGGCGTTGGCAAGCCGACGCGGCGCGCGCCAGCGTTTGTCGATCCAGCCCTAGCGGCCGGACAACGCCGCGAACGCCCCGGTGAACGTCTTGGGCAGCGGCGGCGCGTAGGGGCCGCGCTTCGAGGTCGCGAGCCCAAGCCCGACCAGCGCCTCGGCGAGCCTGACCGCCGCGGCGACGCCGTCGACGACCGGCAGCCCGTGGCGGCGCGCCAGCGTTGCGGCGAGATCCGCCATGCCGGCGCAGCCCAGCACGATCGCCTCGGCGCCGTCCTCGGCCATCGCGCGGTCGATCTCCGCCGACAGCTTTTCGCGCGCCCCCGACGCCGGATCGTCGAGCGCCAGCACCGGCGCTTCGCAGGCGCGCACGCGCGCGCAGCGCGACGCGAGGCCGTATTTCGTCAGATTGGCCTCGATCGGCGCGATCGAGCGCGACAGCGTCGTGACGACGCTGAAGCGATGGGCGATCAGTGAGGCGACGTGGAAACCCGCCTCGCCGATGCCGATCACCGGCCCGCGCGCTGCGCAGCGCGCCGCCTCGAGCCCAGTGTCGTCGAAGCAGGCGACGACGAAGGCGTCGAAGCCGGCGGCGTCGCCTTTCGCCACTTCCTCGACCAGCCCCGGCGCGGCGAAAACCTCGTCGAAATAGCCCTCGATCGACGCCGGCCCGTGCGCCGGATTGACGGCGACGACCTCGACCCCCGGCCCTGCCGCCGAGCGCGCCGCGGCGCCGATGCGCTCGGTCATGCTCGCGGAGGTATTGGGGTTGACGACCAGCAGCCGCATTCCCGCCTCACGCCTGACCGGCGTCGGAGCCGTGGCGCGCCTGGCGCGCGCGCAGGATGGCGATCGCGCCAAGCGCGACGGCGATGACGGCGAAGGATACGGCGGTCGTCGACGTGCCGAGCGCGTAGATATCGGGCGTCGTCACCGTCGTCGTCAGCGCCTGCAGCTCCATCGGCAGCGTGTTGTGCTCGCCCATCGCCTGGCTCGACCGGGCGATCTCGTCCCAGGACAGCGTGAAGCCGAACAGGCCGACGCCGATCACCGACGGCAGAATAATCGGCAGCACGACGTGGCGCAACGCCTGCCACGGCGTCGCGCCGAGATCGCGCGCCGCCTCCTCGTAGCGCGAGTCGAAGCGGTTGAAGATCGCGAACATCACCAGCAGGCCGAACGGCAGCGTCCAGGTCAGATGCGCGCCGAGGCCGGAGGTGAACATGCCCATCGTCGTCGTCAGGCCGTCGGCGATCCAGTCCGGCGCGTGCGCCTTGAGGAAATCGTCGAGCATACGGAACTCGAGCGCGATGCCGAGCGACGTGACGATCGAGGGCACAATCAGGCTGGCGATCGCGACATAGAACAGCAGATTGGCGCCGAGGAAGCGCTTGCGGAAGGCGAGCCCGGCGCTGAGCGAAAGGACGACCGTCAGGATCATCACGACGATCCCGAGCTCGAGCGAACGCTTGAACGCGCCGGTGATGTCGACAATGCCGTTGCCCTCCCACAGGCGCTGGAACCAGTGCAGCGACGCGCCGACCAGCGGGAAGGTTAGACCGCCGGTCGGCCCCTGGAACGACAGGATGAAGATGACGATCATCGGCCCATAGAGGAACAGCACGTAGAGGCCGAAGAAGGCGGCCAGCGCGTAGAAGGCGAAAGAGCGTCCCTCGTTCATGGGCTAGAGCTCCTTGCGAATGTCGACGATGCGGTTGAGCACGGCGATGATCAGCATCGTCGCGCCGAGCAGGACGACGGCGTTGGCGGCCGCCGGCGGAAACTGCAGCGCGCCGAGACGCGTCTCGATCACCTTGCCGGCCGAGGCGATCTGCTCGCCGCCCATCACGTCGAAGGTGATGAAATCGCCCATGACGATGGTGACGACGAAGATCGAACCGATGGCGACGCCAGGCTTGCACAGCGGGACGATGACGTTGGTGAGCATCTGCCAGCCGCTCGCGCCGGCGTCGTAGGCCGCCTCCATCAGCCGGCGGTCGATGCGCATCATCGAATTGAAGATCGGCGCAACCATGAAGAAGGTGAAGAGGTGGACGAAGGCGAGCGCGACCGAGAACGGCGAAAACAGCAGCCATTCGACCGGCGCGTTGACGACGTGCGCGCCGACGAGAAACTGGTTGACCAGACCGTTCCTGCCCAGCAGCGGGATCCACGAGATCATGCGAATGACGTTCGACGTCCAGAACGGGATGGTGCAGACGAGGAACAGCACCATTTGCGTCGTCGCCGAGCGCACGTGGAAGGCGAGGAAATAGGCGACGGTGAAGCCGATGACCAGCGTCAGCGCCCAGACGATGAAGCAGAACTTCGCCGTCGAGACGTAGGTCTTGAACATCGTGCACAGGTTCGGCAAATCGGTGAGGCAGCCGTCGAAGCTCTCGACGTAGCTGCGCGTCGTGAAGGTCGGCAGCATCTGATAATCGTTGTAGTCCCAGAAGCTGACGATGACGACGAAGACGAGCGGCAGCAGGAAGAACGCCGCGAACACCAGCGCGAACGGCGCCGCCTGCGCCCAACCGGGGACGCCGTGCGATTCGAGGCCGCGGCCAGCCGCCATCAGCGTCGAGACCCTTGCATTTCGTTGCGGGGAGCGCCCGGCGCGACGCGCGCGCCGGGCTGAGTTTTCAGCAGGCGAGATCGCTCACGCGGCGATGAACTCGTTCCACTTGCGGACCATGTAGTCGTTCTCGTCCATCACGGCGTTCCAGCAGGCGACGCCGCCCATGCGGTCGTCGTAGGAGCCGCCGTCGCGCGTCGCGCCGGCCTTCTCGAGCAGCGAGCCGTCGGGGGCGTGGATGTCCTTCTCGGCCGGCTTGCCTTCCATCCAGTAGGCCCACTCGTAGGGCTCCATGTTCGCCTTCGCGGTGGAGAGCACCGCGGAGTAGTAGCCCTGGCGATTGAGATAGGCGCCGGCCCAGCCGGACAGGAACCAGTTGACGAACTCGTAGACCCATTCCTTCTGCTTGGCAGTGACGCCCTTCGACATGCAGAAGCCGGACGCCCACGAGCGATAGCCTTCCTTCAGCGGCTGGAACGTGCAGGCGATGCCCTTGGTGCGCACCGCCGTGACCGCCGGCGACCACATCGACTGGATGACGGTTTCGCCCGAGGCCATCAGGTTGACGCTCTCGTTGAAGTCCTTCCAGAAGGCGCGGAACTGGCCAGCTTTCTTGGCTTCGGTGAGAACGCCGACCGTCATGTCGATCTCGGCCTTCGTCATGTTGCCCTTGTCGGGATATTTGTACTTGCCCATCGACTCCACGACCATCGCGGCGTCCATGATGCCGATCGACGGGATGTTGAGGATCGCCGCCTTGCCCTTGAATTCGGGATTGAGCAGCTCCGCCCAATGTTCGATCGGGCGCTTGATCAGGTCGGGGCGGATGCCGAGCGTGTCGGCGTTGTAGGTGGTCGGAATCAGCGTCACCCATTCGGTCGGCGTCTTCGAGAATTTGCTCGAATGCTCGCCCTCGACGAACATCACTTTCTTCGGCGCGGTGCCCTGGTCGCCGATCGCCTTGCCGTTGGGCAACTGGCCCTTGGTGAAGACCGGCGTGATGTTGTCGAACTCTTTGATCTTTTTTGCGTCCATCGGCAGGATGTTGCCCGACGGCACGAGCTTCTTGAGGCTGAAGTACTCGGTGTCGAGAATGTCGAACGAGTTCGGCTGGGTGATGACGCGCTTGGTGACGTCGTCGGTGGTGGCGACGATGTTCTGGATGGTGATGCCGGTGTCGTCCTTGACCTTTTTGATGATGTCGTCGGACTGGTTCACCGCGGTGCCCAGGTAACGCAGCACTTTCTCCTCAGCCGACCACACCGCCGGCGCCGGGAAACTGGAGACTGCGCCCGCGCCGGCGAGCGCGCCGGCGGCCTTGAGGAGATTGCGCCGCGTGACGCCGGCGCCGGCGTTAGTGTGCCTCTTCGTCATGCTCACTTCCTCCTTAAAACACCGGCGCCGCTCAGGACGCAGGCGAAAGCTGATGGACATCCTCGTCGCGCCAGGCGAGACCGACGCGGTCGCCGACGGCGAGCGGCGTCTTGGCGAAATCCGCGTCGCCGAGGATCGCCGAGAGATCGCGCGCGCCGCCGCCCTCGAGCCCGACCTGAAAGGACGCGCCCTGGTATTCGACGCTGGTGACGGCCGCGGCGAGACGCGACAGGCTCGAACCCTCCGGCGCCAGCCTCACGCGGTCGGCGCGCACCGCGATCATGCCCGCGGGCGTTGCGATCACGTTGTGGCCGCCGAGGAAGCGGGCGACGAATTCGGTCGCCGGCTTCTCGAACACCTCACGCGGACTGCCGGCCTGCTCGATCTTGCCCTTGTTCATCACCACCACCAGGTCGGCGAGCGCGAGCGCTTCGTCCTGGCCGTGGGTGACGTGAACGAAAGGAATGCCGAGCCGTCGCTGCAGCCGCCTCAGCTCGGCGCGCATGCGCACGCGCAAGAACGGGTCGAGCGCCGACAAGGGCTCGTCGAGCAACAGGATCTGCGGATGGGTGATGAGCGCGCGCGCCAGCGCGACGCGCTGCTGCTGGCCGCCGGAGAGCTGGGCGGGAACCCGCTCGGCGAAGGGAGTCATGGCGACGAGCTCGAGAAAATCCATCGCCTGCGCGCGCCGCTTCGCCTTGTCGACGCCGCGCATCTTCAGCGAGAAGGCGACGTTGTCGACGCAGTTGAGATGCGGGAACAGGGCGTAGCTCTGGAACATCATCGCCGTGCCGCGCTTGGCCGGCGGCAGGTCGGTGACGTTGGCGTCGCCGATCAGGATGTCGCCTTCGCTCACCGTCTCGTGGCCGGCGATCATCCGCAGCGTCGAGGTCTTGCCGCAGCCCGACGGGCCGAGCAAACAGCAATAGCCGTCAGCGGGCACCCGCAGGTCGATTGCGTCGACGGCGAGCGTCGCGCCATAGCGTTTGCTGACGCGGACGAGTTCGAGATTGGCGGACTGGGCCATGGCGCTCGCGTGACGGGATATAACGCCAACACCCGGCAGCAAGGGCCGTGCCACGCCGACCTGCGTCGGCGCGCATTGATTTGTAAGGAACTTTTTCTGAGCTCAGCGAGGCCGCGCCGAAACCTTGGGCGCCTAGTGTCTACAATAACGGCGATCTTGTATACAAAATTCGATAGCGAATTCGCCGCCCAAGTGGCAGAGTCGGGAGAGACCTGAGCCGCGCGCCGCGCGCGCGCAATCCAACGATGACGAAACACGAACTTCCGCAGAAATGGCCGCAAGCGGCGCGCGGCGGCAGGGCCGACGCGATCTACCGCGGCATTTTCGAAGCGGTGGTCGAGCATCGCCTGCCGCCCGGCGCGAAGCTCGCCGAAGAGCAGCTCGGCGCAATCTTTCGCGCCAGCCGGACGATCGTTCGCAGCGCGCTGCAGGATCTCGCCCACGACCACATCGTCACGATCGAGCGCCACCGCGGCGCGTTCGTCTCCGCGCCGACGATCGCCGACGCCCACGACGTCTTCTTCAGCCGCAAGGTGCTGGAATCGGCGATCGCCCGCGAAGCGGCGCAGCGAATCAAGGCGGCGGACGTCACGCGCCTGCGGCGCATGATGGAGGAGGAATCGGTGGCGCTCAGGCGCGGCGACCGCCAAAAGGCGATCCGCCTCTCGGGCGGCTTCCACATCGCCGTGGCCGCGATCTGCGGCGAAGGCGCGCTGACGCAATTCCTCCGCAGCCTCATTTCGCGCTCGTCGCTGGTGATCGCTCTCTACGGCCGCGGCCCGGCCTCCGAATGCGGCCACGACGAGCACGTCGCCTTTCTCGACGCCCTGGCGGCGGGCGACGGCGAGCGGGCAGCAGCGGCGATGACCGAGCATCTCGACCACATCGTCGCCGATCTCGCACTGGCCGAGCGCGAAGAGGGGCCGGTCGATCTCGCGGCGATCCTGCACGCGTGAGCCCGGCGCCGGCTTGGGCCCGTCGCGGCGGCCGCGCTTGTGAAATTGGCAATTCCGCCCATTATGGTCGCGCTGCACCCGGTGCGGACTGCGTCAGACGGAGCGCTTCCATGCGGATCGGCAAATTCCTCTATTATGGCGATTTCGTCGTCATTCCGATCGCCGTGCTGTGGCTCGGCGCGGCGGCCTACATGGCCGGCGGCGCGGTCGCGATCCCCGAATGGTCATTGAGCCTGTTGTTCGGCGCCGCCTTATGGACGCTGATCGAATACCTCATCCACCGCTACGCCTATCACCACGCGCCCGTCCTGACGCCGCTGCACGACGCCCATCACCGGGAGCCCCGCGCCTTCGTCGGCGTGCCGTCGTTCCTGTCGAGCGGTCTCATCCTCGCCGTCTGCTACCTGCCGCTGCACGGCGTGGCCCCCGTATTGGCCGCCGGCTTCACCAGCGGAATTATGCTCGGCTACGCCGCCTACATGTTCGTCCATCACGCGACGCACCATTTCAATATCCAGCCGGGCGACTGGCTCTACGAAGCGCGCCTGCGCCACATGACCCATCACTACCGCGAAGGCGTCAATTACGGCGTCAGCACCGGTTTCTGGGACCGCGTGTTCGGCACGCGGGCGGTACGGCGCGAGCGCGCCGCCGACGGCTGACCTTACGCAGCGGCCTGCAAACGCGCAATCGGCGGACCGTCAGGCCGCGCCCGCGCGGTTGGCGCCGCTGACGCATCTGGTGTAGTCGTGACTTTTGTCGCCAGATCCCCCAGACCGGATAAGGGATAGCCGTGCCGCAACCTCAGACGCCGCTGCTCGATCGCGTTCACACGCCGGCCGACCTGCGCGCCCTGCCGGCCAGCGACCTGCGCCAGCTCGCTGACGAACTCAGGGCCGAAACGGTCAGCGCGGTTTCGGTGACGGGCGGACATCTCGGCGCCGGGCTCGGCGTCGTCGAGCTGACGGTGGCGCTGCACTATGTGTTCGATACGCCGCGCGACCGGCTGGTCTGGGACGTCGGCCATCAGGCCTATCCGCACAAGATCCTCACCGGCCGCCGCGACCGCATCCGCACGCTGCGCCAGGGCGGCGGGCTCTCCGGCTTCACCAAGCGGGCTGAAAGCGAATACGACCCGTTCGGCGCGGCGCATTCCTCGACCTCGATTTCGGCCGCGCTCGGCATGGCGGTGGCGCGCGACCTCGCCCATCGCGACAACAATGTGATCGCCGTCATCGGCGACGGCGCGATGTCGGCCGGCATGGCCTACGAGGCGATGAACAACGCCGGCGCGATGGAATCGCGGCTGATCGTCATCCTCAACGACAACGACATGTCGATCGCGCCGCCGACCGGCGCGATGTCGGCCTATCTCGCCCGGCTCGTCTCCAGCCGCACCTACATGTCGCTGCGCGACGTCGCCAAGCAGCTCGCCAAGCGGCTGCCGCGCTTCTTTTACGACAAGGCCAAGCGAACCGAGGAATACGGCCGCGGCTTCTTCACCGGCGGCACGCTGTTCGAGGAGCTCGGCTTCTATTATGTCGGGCCGATCGACGGCCACAATCTCGGCCACCTGTTGCCGGTGCTGAGGAACGTGCGCGACATGCCGCGCGGCCCGGTGCTGGTGCATGTCGTCACCAAGAAGGGCAAGGGCTATCCGCCGGCCGAAGCCGCCGACGACAAGTATCATGGCGTCAGCGCCTTTGACGTCGCCACCGGCGCCCAGGCGAAGCCGAAGAGCAATGCGCCGAGCTACACCAGCGTGTTCGCCGACGCGCTGCTCGCCGAGGGGGCGCGCGACGAGAAGATCGTCGCCGTCACCGCCGCCATGCCGCAAGGGACCGGCGTCGACCGCTTCGGCGACGCCTATCCCGACCGCATCTTCGACGTCGGCATCGCCGAGCAGCACGCCGTCACTTTCGCCGCCGGCCTCGCCGCCGAGGGCTTCAAGCCGTTCTGCGCGATCTACTCGACTTTCCTCCAGCGCGCCTACGACCAGGTCGTGCACGACGTCGCGGTGCAGAACCTGCCGGTGCGTTTCGCCATCGACCGCGCCGGGCTGGTCGGCGCCGACGGGCCGACCCACGCCGGCGCCTTCGACGTCGCCTATCTCGCCTGCCTGCCCAACATGACGGTGATGGCGGCGGCCGACGAAGCCGAGCTGGTCCACATGGTCGCGACCTGCGCCGCTCACGATTCCGGCCCGATCGCGCTGCGCTATCCGCGCGGCGAGGGCGTCGGCGTCGAGCTGCCCGAGCGGGGCGTTCCGCTGCCGATCGGCAAGGGCCGCGTCGTTCGCCAAGGGTCGCGGGTCGCGATCCTGTCGCTCGGCACGCGGCTCGCCGAAGCGCTGAAGGCGGCCGAATGATCCTGCGCCTCGCCGCCGAGCACGAGCTGATCGTCACGGTCGAAGAAGGCGCAGTCGGCGGATTCGGCGCGCACGTGCTCAGCCTGCTCGCCGAGGCGGGCGCGCTCGACAGCGGGCTCAAGGTCAGGACGATGACCCTGCCCGACCGCTTCCAGGACCAGGACAAACCCGAGCGGCAATATTCCGCCGCCGGGCTCGACGCCAAGGCGATCGTCGCCAAGGTCCTGGCGGCGTTCGAGGCCGGCGGGGCGGCGAGCCTGATCGCGTGAGCGATCCGCGCAACGAACACGACGACGACGACCGGCGCACGCGCGCCAACCTCATCGCCATCATCGCCGTGCTGCTGCTCGCTGGCGGCGCGTACTGGCTGATGAAGACGCTCGACGAGCATCGCAAGCTGATGGATTGCGTCGCCTCCGGCCGCCGCGACTGTCTCGAGCGGATCGAGCCCGCCGCCGGTCCTCCGACCGGCGGCTGAACCGCGCCGCCAGCGCCCCAACATCGGCC
This sequence comes from Roseiarcus sp., assembly GCA_049513815.1. Taxonomy (GTDB): domain Bacteria; phylum Pseudomonadota; class Alphaproteobacteria; order Rhizobiales; family Beijerinckiaceae; genus Roseiarcus. The sequence goes on from JBEKVR010000107.1 coordinate 22,848, forward strand.
GAGTTCTCCTTTACGTCGCTCCTCGGCCGAGGGGCTCTCAAAGGAGAGCGACATGACGCAGCATGCTCTGTACTGCCAGCTCGAAGCCAAGCCGGGAATGGAGCAGGAGGTGGCGACCTTCCTCACCGGCGCGCGGCGGATGGTCGACGACGAGCCCGACACCACAGCCTGGTTCGCAATCCGCATGGGGCCGCGCTCCTTCGGGATTTTCGACGTCTTCGACAGCGAGCGCGGCCTCGACGCGCATCTCGCCGGCGGCGTGGCGAAGCAGTTGATGGCCAAGGCGCCGCAACTGTTCGTCAAGCAGCCGGAGATTCAGCGCGTCGACGTGATCGCCGACAAACTCCCTCACTGACGCGCCTCGCGGTCCCTTCTCCCCGCGAGCCGGGAGAAGTCCAGGTTGAGGGGCCGGCGGAACGTCCGCTGCAGCGAGGCCAATCTCCCTGCCCCTCGCCCCTGCCCTCTCCCAGCTCGTGGGAGAGGGCGCCGGCTTCTGCAAATCGGAAAACCAGCGCGCGTGCGGCGCGCCGTGGCGGGCGAGCGTATCCGCTTCTTGTCCCGCAATTGACTTGGCGCGCGCGGCGCGACTATAAGCCCGGCGCGACGGCGGCGCGCGCCGTCAGGAATTCTCCCGGCTCGTTCGAGGCCCCCCATAAGGAGGGCTGCGCGCGAGGTCCGGGTCGGTCTGTTGGCGGCGCAAGCGCCGTCGAAGCCGATCTCGCCAGTTGGAGTCAGAGACGTGAAGCGGACTTATCAACCGAGCAAGCTCGTTCGCAAGCGCCGGCACGGCTTCCGCGCCCGCAGCGCCACGGTCGGCGGCCGCAAGGTCCTCGCCGCGCGTCGCGCGCGCGGCCGCAAGCGTCTTTCGGCCTGATCTTGCCTTCGGCCGCCTCGGGCGGCCGCCCGCGAGCAGCCCCGCGATGAGGGAGCCTGACGCCTTGGTCACGGACGCAGGGCGAACGGACGCGACAGTTCCGGCTTGGACGCGGCTGCGACGCCGGGCCGATTTCCAACGGGTCGCGCGCGGCCGGCGCGCCAACGCCGAAAGCTTCGCCCTGCAATCGCGCGCGCGCGCCGAGGCCGAAGTCGCCGAAGCGGCCCCGCGCGTCGGCTTCACCGTCACCCGCAAAATCGGCGGCGCCGTCGAGCGCAACCGCATCCGCCGGCGGCTGAAAGCGGCGCTGGCCGCCGCAAGCGCAATTGCGCCCAACGCTCACAGCGATTACGTGCTGGTGGCGCGCCGCCCGGCGTTGACGCGCCGCTTCGCGGCGCTCGTCGCCGATGTAGAGCGCGCCTTCGCGCAGATCGGCCGCGCAAGGCCGACCACAACCGACAGAGACCCGCGATCATGAATTCCGAGGACTCCCGCAACCTCATCCTTGCGATCGCGCTGTCGGTCCTGGTGCTGATCGGTTGGCAATATTTCTTCGCCGCGCCGCAGTTGCAGAAGGATCGCGCCGCCCAACAGCAGACGCAGACCCAGACGACCCCGGCGCCGACCAACGCCGCGCCCGGCGCCGCCCCGACCGTCGGCGGCGCGCCGGCGCTCGCGCCGCCCGGCGCCCCGGCGCAGGCCGCGCCGAAGACGCGCGCCGAAGCGCTGGCGGCAAGCCCGCGAGTCGCCATCGACACGGCGAGCCTCGGCGGATCGATCGACCTTGCCGGCGGCATGATCGACGACGTGGTGTTGAAGACCTACCACGAGACGATCGACCCAAAGAGCGCCAACATCACCCTGTTCTCGCCGGTGGGCGCGCCGGCGCCCTACTGGGCCGAGACCGGCTTCGTCACCGACGCGCCGGGCGTGAAGACGCCCAACCGCCAGACGGTGTGGAGCGCCGATTCGACGACGCTGACGGCGACGAGGCCGGTAACGCTGTCCTGGGACAACGGCGCCGGGCTGAAGTTCAAGCGCGTCATCGCCGTCGACGACAAATACATGTTCACGGTGCGCGATTCGGTCGAGAACGACGGCGCCGAGCCGGCGACGCTGCGCCCCTACGCGCTGATCCTGCGCCGCGGCAAACCTGACGTCTCCGGCTACGCCGTGCTGCACGAGGGCTTCGTCGGCGTCATCGGCGACGGCTCGGTGCAAGAGATCACTTACCCCAACATCGAGAAGGAGACCGGCCGCATCCGTGAGCTCAAGGGCGACGGCGGCTGGCTCGGCTTCACCGACAAATATTGGGGCTCGGCGATCATTCCCGACCAGTCTGAGCCGATCGACGCGCGCTTCTCGGGGAGCGGAACGGCCCAGCCGGAAGACTACCAGACCGATTTCGTCGGCCCCGCGATCGCCGTCGCGCCCGGCGCGACCGGCTCGGCCACGGCGCGCGTGTTCGCCGGCGCGAAGGAAGTGACGACGATCGACGCCTACGGCAAGGACCTCGGCATCAAGAAGTTCGATCTGATGATCGACTGGGGCTGGTTCTATTTCATCACCAAGCCGCTGTTTCGCCTGATCGACATCATCTACCACTTCATCAGCCGCTTCCCCTTGATCGGCAACTTCGGCGTGGCGATTCTCATCGTCACTTTACTGATCAAACTCGCGTTCTTCCCGCTCGCCAACCAGAGCTACCGCTCGATGGCGAAGATGAAGAAGATCCAGCCGCAGATCGCCGCGCTCAAGGACCTCTACCCCGACGACCGCGCCAAGCAGCAGCAGGCGCAGATGGAGCTGTTCAAGAAGGAAGGCGTCAATCCGGTCGCCGGCTGCCTGCCGATGGTGGTCCAGATCCCGGTGTTCTTCGCCCTCTACAAGGTGATCTTCATCACCATCGAGATGCGGCACGCGCCGTTCTACGGCTGGATCAAGGACCTCTCCGCGCCCGACCCGACCAATCTCTTCACTCTGTTCGGGCTCATTCCCTGGGATCCGACGGTCCTGCCGATGTTCGGCCACTTCCTCCATCTCGGCGTCTGGCCGCTCGTCATGGGCGTCTCGATGTTCCTGCAGATGAAGTTGAACCCCGAGCCGGCCGACCCGGTTCAGAAGACGATGTTCGCCTGGATGCCGGTCATTTTCACCTTCATGCTCGGCTCGTTCCCGGCCGGCCTGGTGATCTACTGGACCTGGAACAACACGCTGACGGTGTTTCAGCAGTCTTTCATCATGTGGCGCGCTGGCGTGAAGGTGGAGCTGTTTGACAATCTCAAGCGGCTGGTGCGCCGCGCGCAGCCAACGTGACCGCCGGCCTCGACGCCGACTTCGCTCCGGAAACGATCGAGGCGGGGCGCAAGCTGTTCGCCGGCCCCTGCGATTTCTTCTTCGCCGCGGCCAAGTCCGACGGCCTGCCGCCGATCGGCGCGCCGGAGATCGCCTTCGCCGGCCGCTCCAACGTCGGCAAGTCGTCGCTAATCAACGCGCTGACCGGTCGCACGACGCTGGCGCGCACGTCGCACACGCCGGGGCGAACCCAGGAGCTGATCTTCTTCGCGCTCGGCGATCGGCTGACCCTCGTCGACATGCCGGGCTACGGCTACGCCGCGGTCGGCAAGGCGAAATCCGCCACCTGGGTCGGCCTCATCCGCGACTATTTGCGCGGCCGCCCGTCGCTGATGCGCGCGTTCGTGCTGGTCGACGGACGGCGCGGGATCAAGGACAGCGACGAAGCGACGATGACGGCGCTCGACAAAGCGGCCGTCTCCTACGCCATCGTTCTGACCAAGCGCGACGAGGTGAAGGCGGCCGACCAGCCGCCGCTCGTCGCCGCGACGCTCGAAGCCTTGCGCAAACGCCCCGCCGCCTACCCCAACGTGTTCTTCACCTCGGCGCACACCGGCGAAGGCGTCCCCGAGCTGCGCGCCCATGTCGCCGCGTTGCTGGCCGAGCGCGGACAGTAGGCGCGATCGGTGGCGGTCGCTGGACAATATGCGATACGTAGCATATATCATGTCGCGTGATCATTGGCTTCGCCGACTCCGAGACTGAGCGGTTTTTCACCGACGGCGATTGCCCGGCCCGATGGCGCGCCATCGCCAAGGTCGCGGCGCGAAAGCTGGACATACTGGATGCGGCCCCGACCTTGGAGACGCTGCGCTCGCCGCCGGGCAATCGCCTCGAAGCCCTCAGGGGCGATCGGGCGGGTCAATTCAGCATCCGCGTCAATGACCAATGGCGCTTGTGTTTCGTCTGGACCGAGGCCGGTCCGGATCGCGTCGAGCTGGCGGATTATCATTGAAGGAGCGCGTTATGCCCCGTCTGCGCACCCACCCCGGCGAAATCCTCGCCGAGGAATACCTGAAGCCGCTCGGCCTCTCCGCCAGAGCCCTTGGCGAGGCGATCGGGGTCTCCGGCAACCGGATCAGCGACATCGTCCGACAGCGTCGGGACGTTTCGGCCGACACGGCGATCCGGTTGGGGCGGTTTTTCGACGTCGATCCACGGTTTTGGCTGAACCTTCAGGCCGCCTATGACCTCTCGGTCGCCGAGAGAAAGAACGACTATTCAAACGTGCGCCCCCGCTCCGCGACCGCCGCGTAGACGCCCTCCGCCTCGGCGGGGTCGAAGGCCGCGATTGTCCGCCCGGCGGTAACGACAAGCGCAATTCTTATTGGATTCGGCGCCGCGAGCGTGTGGCGCCGCCCTTCCGCTCCTCGGGCGCCCTACCTACATTTGCAGCAAGGCCGTCACAGGCAGCCAACGCGTTTTGGGTCGCCAGGCGTCGCTTCGGGGCGTCGGCGGGGCCAGCAGGGGAATGCGATGAATTTGGAGAAATACACCGAGCGGGCGCGCGGCTTCGTTCAGAGCGCGCAATCGCTGGCGCTGCGGGAGAACCACCAGCAGTTCACCCCCCAGCACGTGCTGAAAGTCCTGCTGGACGACGAGGAAGGCCTGGCGGCCGGCCTGATCGACCGCGCCGGCGGCAATTCGCGCGACGCGCTCGCCGAGGTCGAACTGGCGCTCGCCAAACTGCCGAAAGTCGAGGGCGCGGGCGCCGGCCAGCTCTATCTCGACCCCGCCACGGCGCGCATTTTCGACACCGCCGAGCGCATCGCCGAGAAGGCGGGCGACTCGTTCGTCACCGTCGAGCGCCTGCTGCTGGCGGTGGCGATGGAGAAGAAGAGCGAGGCGGGGCGCATTCTCGGCAACGCCGGCGTGACGCCGCAGACGCTCAACGCGGCGATCGAGACCCTGCGCAAGGGCCGCACCGCCGATTCGGCGAGCGCCGAGAACGCCTATGACGCGCTGAAGAAATACACCCGCAACCTCACCGAGGCGGCGCGGGCGGGCAAGCTCGATCCGGTGATCGGCCGCGACGAGGAGATCCGCCGCACCATGCAGGTGCTGTCGCGGCGGACCAAGAACAACCCGGTGCTGATCGGCGAACCCGGCGTCGGCAAGACGGCGATCGTCGAAGGCCTGGCGCTGCGCATCGTCAACGGCGACGTGCCGGAATCGCTCAAGGACAAGCAGCTCCTGTCGCTCGACATGGGCGCGCTGATCGCCGGCGCGAAATATCGCGGCGAGTTCGAGGAACGCCTGAAAGCGGTGCTCAATGAAGTCACCGCGGCCGAGGGCGGAATCATTCTGTTCATCGACGAGATGCACACGATCGTCGGCGCCGGCAAGGCCGACGGCGCGATGGACGCCTCCAACCTACTGAAACCCGCGCTGGCGCGCGGCGACCTTCATTGCATCGGCGCCACCACGCTCGACGAGTATCGCAAGCACGTCGAGAAAGACGCCGCCCTGGCGCGACGCTTCCAGCCGGTGTTCGTCTCGCAGCCGACGGTCGAGGACACGATCTCGATCCTGCGCGGCCTGAAGGAGAAATACGAGCTTCACCACGGCGTCCACATCACCGACGCGGCGATCGTCGCGGCGGCGACGCTGTCGAACCGCTACATCGCCGACCGCTTCCTGCCCGACAAGGCGATCGACTTGATCGACGAGGCGGCCTCGCGCCAGCGCATGCAGGTCGACTCCAAGCCGGAAGAGCTCGACGAACTCGACCGCCGCATCATCCAGCTCAAGATCGAGCAGGAGGCGCTGAAGAAGGAGACGGACGCCGCCTCGCGCGACCGGCTGGTCAAGCTCTCGGCTGAGCTCAACGAGCTGCAAGAGAACTCCGACGCGCTGACGACGCGCTGGCGGGCCGAGAAGGACAAGCTCGGCGCGGCGCAGAAGCTCAAGGAAGACCTCGACAGCGCGCGCAACACGCTCGCCCAGGCGCAGCGCAAGGGCGACTACGCCGAAGCGGGACGACTCGCCTATGGCGTGATCCCCGAACTGGAGAAGAAGCTCGCCGCCACCGAGGGCCAGAGCACGGCGGCGCTGGTCGAAGAGGCGGTGACGCCCGACCATGTCGCGCAGGTCGTGTCGCGCTGGACCGGCGTGCCGGTCGACAAGATGCTCGAGGGCGAGCGCGACAAGCTGCTGAAGATGGAGATCGAGATCGCCAAGCGCGTCGTCGGCCAGAGCGAAGCCGTGACGGCGGTGTCGACCGCGGTCAGGCGCGCCCGCGCCGGCCTGCAGGACCCGAATCGGCCGATCGGCTCGTTCATGTTCCTCGGGCCGACCGGCGTCGGCAAGACCGAGCTGACCAAGGCGCTCGCCGCGTTCCTGTTCGACGACGAGACGGCGATGGTGCGCGTCGACATGTCCGAGTACATGGAGAAGCACTCGGTCTCGCGCCTGATCGGCGCCCCGCCCGGCTACGTCGGCTACGAGGAGGGCGGCGCGCTCACCGAGGCGGTGCGCCGGCGCCCCTACCAGGTGGTGCTGTTCGACGAAATCGAGAAGGCGCACCCGGACGTGTTCAACGTGCTGCTGCA
>JBEKVR010000108.1:0-17015 GCA_049513815.1 Roseiarcus sp.
CCACCGACGTCGAGCCGCCGCCCGACTTCGTCCGACAGTCGCGCCCGCCCGAGCCGCAGTCGGAGATCCCAGTCTTCACCCCGCCCAACGAGCCGCCCGGCAAGTCCAAGAGCGCCAAGGAAATCGAGGCGATCGGCGGCGACCTCGAATCGATCGGCAAGCGCCATGACGCGCTGCTGGCGACCTTTCCGCCGTCCGCCAAGGCGGCCGCGGCGGCCGCCGCCGAAAAAAAGGCGAAATCGAAGCGGAAGCCGTCCGCCGCCGGAGCGCCGCCCCTTTAGGTTTGCCGGGCGCTTCCCGGCGGTGGTAACAGTCTCAGTGTCTGCGCCGCAGCGGCGCATGGCCGATAAAGGGAAGATCGCGCGATGTCGGAATTCCACCGGGTGCGGCGCTTGCCGCCTTACGTCTTTGAGCAGGTCAACAAGCTCAAGGCCAAGGCCCGCGCCGCCGGGGCCGACATCATCGATCTTGGCATGGGCAACCCCGACCTCGCCACGCCTAAGCACGTCGTCGACAAGCTGGTCGAAACCGTCGGCAAGCCGCGCACCAACCGCTATTCCGCCTCCAGGGGCATTCCCGGCCTGCGGCGCGCGCAGGCCGGCTATTACGCGCGGCGATTCGGCGTGAAGCTCGATCCGGAGACCCAGATCGTCGCCACGCTCGGTTCGAAGGAAGGCTTCGCCAATATGGCGCAGGCGATCACCGCGCCGGGCGACGTGGTGCTGACGCCGAATCCGTCCTATCCGATCCACGCCTTCGGCTTTCTGATCGCCGGCGGCGTCATTCGCTCCGTGCCGGCCGAGCCGTCGCCGGCGTATTTCGTCGCGCTCGAGCGGGCGCTGATCCACTCGACGCCGAAACCGATCGCGGTGGTGGTCTGCTATCCGTCCAATCCGACGGCGATGGTCGCCTCGCTCGATTTCTATAAGGACCTCGTGCTGTTCGCCAAGAAGCACGAGATTTTCATCCTCTCCGATCTCGCCTACGCCGAGGTCTATTTCGACGACAACGATCGGCCGCCGTCGGTGTTTCAGGCGCCCGGCGCCTTCGACGTCGCGGTCGAGTTCACCTCGATGTCGAAGACCTTCTCGATGGCGGGCTGGCGCATGGGCTTCGCCGTCGGCAACGAGCGCCTCATCGCCGCGCTGGCGCGCGTGAAGTCCTATCTCGATTACGGCGCCTTCACGCCGATCCAGGTGGCGGCGGCGGCGGCGCTCAACGGCCCCGACGATTGCATCGCCGATATGCGCGCGACCTACAAGCGGCGGCGCGACGTGATGGTCGAAAGCTTCGCCGCCGCCGGCTGGCCGATCGAACCGCCGCGCGCCTCGATGTTCGCCTGGACGCCGGTGCCGGAGAAATTCCGCCATCTCGGCAGCCTCGAGTTCTCCAAGCTCCTGATCGAAAAGGCCGACGTCGCCGTCTCGCCGGGCATCGGCTTCGGCGAACACGGCGACGATTTCGTGCGTCTGGCGCTGGTCGAGAACGAGCAGCGCATCCGCCAGGCGGCGCGCGGGGTCAAACGCTTCTTCGAGTCCGCCGACCAGACGCTGCACAACGTCGTGCAGTTGAAGAAGCCGGCGTAAGCGGCGGACATATAGGGCGACTTCGGCTGCGCCGGCCGGACGTCTGAAGTCGCCCGCTGGTCGTGGGAGGAATCCTCATGCCGCGCGCCGTCGACCATCTCGTCATCGCCGCCTATGACCTCCCAGAACAGGAGGCGCTCTATCGCCGCCTCGGTTTCCAGGTCGGCGCTCGCAACCGCCACCCCTGGGGCACCGAGAACCATATCGTCCAGTTCGACGGCGCGTTCCTCGAGCTGATCGGCCTCGGCGACGAATTCGCCGCGCCCCATCCCAAGGAGGCGGTCTATCCCTTCGCGGGCTTTATCGCCGGCTACCTCGGCAAGCGCGAGGGGCTGGCGATGATGGTCATGCGCTCCGCCGACGCGGAGGCCGACCGGCGCGGTTTCGAGGCGGCGGGGATCGGCGGCTTCGCGCGCTTCGACTTCGCCCGCAAGGGGCGACGGCCCGACGGACGCGAGGTCGAGGTCGCGTTTTCGCTCGCCTTCGCCGCCAGCCCGGCGCTGCCTGAGGCGGGTTTCTTCGTCTGCCAGCAGCATTTCCCCGAAAACTTCTGGAGCCGCGCCGCGCAGGTCCATCCCAACGGCGCGCTCGGCGTCGCCGGGGTGACGCTGGTCTGCGACGTGCCCGCCGAGGCGACCTCGTTCCTCGCCGCGTTCCTTGACGCGCCGGCGCAAGCCATTCCCGGCGGCGTCGCCTTCGTCGCCGACGGAACGCGCGTCGAATGCGTTACGCCTGCGGCCTACGCCGCGCTCTACGGCGCCTCGGCGGCGGCGCCAGGACTGGCGACCATGCGGATCGCGGTCGCGGACCTCGATGCGGCGGCGAAGCGGCTGACGGAGGCCGGGATCGTCGTGCGCCGCCACGCCGGCATGGCGATCGTCGACGCCGGGACGGCGATGGGCGCGCTGATAGCCTTCGTCTCGGCGTCACCGGGCTGACGTTGGCCGGCGCCGACTCCTGCCGTTGCTTGCCGCCTGCGCTCCGACAGGTTGAACGCCAATTCAGAGGCCGCCCTTGAACGCGCCGCGCAGAAGCTCGCGATAAGGATAGCCGTTATAGGAGCCGATCGGCGCGTTGGCGTTGACGAGTCGTTCGAGCGTCGACATGAACGCGACGGCGTCTTTGTAAAGATATACGTCGCCATCGCGCAGCTCGGCAAATTCGGGGATGTCCGTGCAGACCACGCGGCTGCCGGCGAGGCGGCCTTCGACCACGCAACGGCCAAAACCTTCGCGCAGCGAATGCACCCACACAATTTCATGCTTTTGATATTCGGCCGCGACTTCGCTGTCGGTCAGCTGTCCGCAAACGCGTAACTGGCCCGACTCCAGGAAGCCGCCGAGCGACGCCAATCGCGGCGCATCCGTCGCCTTGTGGAGACCGAGAATCGAGACGCGATAACCGACGGCGAGCGCCTTCGGCAGATATTCCGCGGCGACCGACTCGACGTCCTTGTTTGGGGTTGAACCGGTGCAGAGCAGAATCGAGGTTTTCGGCTCATGCTTGTGCGACTGCGCGCGCAGCAGTCGTTCGAACGCGTAAAAGGTATTCGGCAGGATCGTAATCGAGCCGCGGCCGAACCGACCGCTGGCGATCAGTCTTTGACGCGATAGTTCCGAGACGGTGAAAACAGGGCGATCGAGCCGTTTGATCACGCGATAGCACGCCAGATAATAGGCTTTGGACGGCGATATGCGGCGATTGAGCTGCTCGAGATCGTGCACGACAACGCGCGCGCGCCACGTGAAGAGATCGACGATGGCGGCGGAATTATACGGATAGAGTGTGACGTCGGCCGCCAATAACAACCTGATCAGCGGCAGCGCGGTCTGCTCGATCAAGACCGCGACCATGTAGAACAGGCTCCGCGGCAACTTGCGGCAAAAGCGCGGCGCGCGGACCACGCTGACGCGAAATCCCTCTTCCCGCATTCCATCGATCAGATTGCGCACATAAAGCGGCATGCCGCGATCGAGCACTCCGCCGATGAAATCGTTGATCAGCACATGCATGCAGGGTCCCTAAGGTCACGAGCGGAACTTTACGCAGGAACAGAGATGGTCGGAACGTCGAGATTTGAACTCGGGACGCCAGACCGATGCGCCGACCGGGCGGCGCTACGCTCCAATACTGGGCGCACTTGGCGCTTGCCGTAATTGCGGGGCGCTGGCCCAATGCGGCGTTCGCTGGGCTCTCTGCGCGGCGGCGAGACCGTAGAGGCAGCCGATCATCAGGAACAGATGCCGCCAATGGCTGGTGTCGATCTGCACCCCTTGCAGAATCTGCGGCAGCAGCGACGACCACAAGGCGATGATCTGCGGCCGCAGCGGCGAGCGTCGAAACGCCAGCGCCCAGCCCAAATAGAACGTGACGCCGACGAAGGTGAGGAATGCGAGTCCGCCGAGCCAGCCGAAGTCAGCGAAGGCGCTGAGGAAGACCTCATGCGGAGCTTGGGGGAAGATGTGGGCGAAGCGCAGCGGGCCAAACCCAAAAGGCTGTTCGAGAAGCATCGGTATGGCGCGTATCTGGTTGCCGAAGCGCCCTTCCTCTCCGGCGTCGTAATCCTGAACCAGGGACGCGCGCGACAGGGCCATGTCCCTGACGTTGGGAATGACAAAGACGATCGCCAACAGGCACGCCACCAGAAGCACGCCGAGGAAGGCGACCATGACAGTTCGATTCCGCAGCCGGGCGGAGGAGGTCGTTAGGAAGGTCAGTCCCAACAACATGAGCAACGAAGCGACACCGTCTAAGATCGCGCCGCGCGAGAAGGAGAGGAGCAGGCCAAGCAGCAGCACGATCAGCTTCGCCGTCGTGGCGGCGAAATGGCCGCGGCGCAACAAGGCGTCTTGGGACAGCCAGACGATCGGCGGTACCAGAAACGGCCCGAACACGTTTGGGTCTTTGAACGGGCCCATCGCGCGCGAATTATCGTAGAGCGTGAAATAAGGTCCGAGGCCGCCAATGTTGAAATACCCGAAAATTCCGAGCACGGCAGCGAGAATCGCGGCGAATATATAGCCGGAGCGAATGACCGCCATCCTCTCAGTCGGCGCGTCGGCGACGACGGCGGCGAAGAAAATGGTCGTCAATGAAATATAGACCGTTACCGCAATGAAAGTGACGCTTTCGGACTCGCCGACGAACGGCGCAAGAGAAAGCAGGCCGCCTGCGTTCCAGACCGCCAAGGTCACAATGAGCGACGCCATCGCTTTGTCGAAGCGCAGTCCGCCGAAGGCGAAGACGAGGACAGCGACGCCGAACATGAATTCGTAGGGCGAGGGCTCGATTGCCGCGAAGGCGCTCACGGCCAGGAAGGCCCACAGCACCCAACGCCGCAACGGCTCCGTGCCGATCATTTCAGTGAGCTCCTCGCTCGGTCGCGCGCGACTTCGACCCTCGGGCGAACGTTCCGCTGCAAGAGCTAAGTCCGTTAGGGTTAACAAGGCGTGAGCGCATGGGCCGCGCCGACCGGATTGCGAGCCGCGGCGTAAGCCGCCTTTAACGGCCGCAAGGTAAAGAGGCACATCAGGTTTTGCTCCGAGCGCCTTCCCGGATGGTCTTCGCTGTCGCCTTCTTTCTCAATTCCGCCGCGAATTTCGCGTTCGGGATCGTGCTCAGCGCCTTGCTCGGCCCGGCCGAGTTCGGCCGCTATGCGACGGTCGCCTTGGCGGCTAACACCTTGGCCGGCGCCGCGTTCGACTGGCTGAGCCGCTCCTCGCTGCGCTTTTCCGGCGACGACCAGGGGCGGGGGCGGATCGCTGCGAGTCTCGACGCGGGTTATCTCGGCGCCATGGCGCTGCTCTATCTCGCAGTGGGCGTGGCGGCACTCGCCGGAGTGACTTTCGGGTTCACGTTGGCGGGGCTCGCGCTGACGCCGCTTTTGGCCTTGGCGCTCAGTCGAATCGACTTTGCCGGCGCGCGATTCCGCGCGCGCGAACAGGAAGGCGCGTTCGCCGCGCTGTTTGGGCTGCGCCAGGTCCTGAGTTTCTCGTTCGTCGTCGCGGTCGCCTATCTCACCCGCGATTCCATTCTGACGATTGCAGCGCTCGCGTCCGCAAATCTGGTCGCCGGACTGGCGCTCAGCTTGCCGATGCGTACGCCAGGGGCGCGACTGCAGGGAGCCAGTGGTCAGAAACTGGTCGAATTCCTAGTCTATGCTAAGCCGATCGTCGCCTCTCTGGTCATCTATCAGTTGATCGCGCTGATCAACCGCCAAGTCGCGCTCGAACGCCTCGGCGCGGTCGAGACGGGCGAACTGTCGCTCGCCACAGACGTCGGCCAACGCCTATTTCTGGCGATCAATTCGTTGCCGGAACTGCTGCTGTTCCAGTTCGCGCTGCTGCGCGAACGCGCCGAGGGAATGGCGGCCGCGGAGCGGCAAATCGGCGTCAACATGGTGTACGCATTCGCGCTGCTCGCGCCGCTGACCGCGGGCTACATCGCAATGGCGCCGACTTTCGAAGCGCTGATGGTGCCTGCGGCTTATCGCGGCGAATACGCCCGCCTCAGCCTCGACTTGGCGCCTGGCTTTCTTGCCTTTTGCGCAATCTCTTCCTGCGTCAACCCGGCCTTTCAACTCGTTCGGCGCACCTGGCCGGCGATCATCGCCGCGCTGAGCGCGCTGGCGACCGACTATGCGCTGCTGCAATTCGGCGACGCAGGGCGCAGCACCGACGCGCTCGCCTGCGCCTACTCGGTCAGCCTCAGCGTCGGATTCTTCGTCGGCGCGGCGTTGGCGTTCAGGAGGCCAGGCGTGCGGCCGAGGGCGCGCGACATTGTGATCATCGCTGCAGCGACGCTCCTTATGGCGCTCGTTGTTCGGCCTTTGAACGGCGTCGGGTCGCACGCGCTGGCGGCCGCGCTCGCGTTGACCGTCGGCGGCGGCTCTTATGGCGCAGCGTTGCTTCTATTCGACGTAGCTGGTCTGCGCGGGTTGGCGCTGGAGCGATTGCGCGCGCCGCGCCACGCCGACGGGCCCTTGCTGCGCCCGCATTCTTGAAGATCCTCGCCGCCTCGTCCAGCCCGGGCGCGCCCCGGCTGCAGAATTGGATCAGACCTGCGTGGTCGTCGCGAGCGAAGCACCGGGATCTGCCAAGTGAAACCCGCGCTCGTCTTGCGGCGGGGCGCGTCTGACGATGTGAGCGCTGCGAACTCCGCCAGGGGTCGCCTCGATCGCGGCGTCGTCGCGCTTCGCCTAAGACGAAGGGTGGGATGGATCGACCCAGAGAGATCGTGCGCCCGGCGTCAGTACGCGCTGTCGGTTTTGAAGAGCGATATTGGCGTGATGGCGAGAATGTAGAGGTCGAGCAGGATCGACCAGTTCTCGATGTAGTAGAGGTCGTGCTCGACGCGCTGCTGGATCTTTTCCTGCGTGTCGGTCTCGCCGCGCCAGCCGTTGACCTGCGCCCAGCCGGTGATGCCCGGCTTGACGCGATGGCGGGCGAAATAGCCGTCGACCACTTCGTCGTATTGGCGGTCGGCCGCCTTGGCGTGGACAGCGTGCGGCCGCGGGCCGACCAGCGACAGATCGCCCTTGAAGACGACATTGATGAGCTGCGGCAGCTCGTCGATCGAAGTCTTGCGGATGAAGCGGCCGACGCGGGTCACCCGCGGATCGTCGCGCGTCACCAGCTTGGCGGCCGTCGGGTCGAGCTGATCGACGCGCATCGAGCGGAACTTGTAGACTTCGATCAGCTCGTTGTTGAAGCCGAAGCGCTTCTGCTTGAAGAACACCGGGCCGCGGGAATCGAGCTTGATCGCCACTGCGGTCGCCGCGAGGATCGGCGATAGCGCGACGAGCGCGAGCGCCCCGACGACCTTGTCGAAGGCCTGCTTGATGACGATGTCCCAGTCGGCCATCGGTTTGTCGAACAGGTCGAGCACCGGCACCTTGCCGACGTAGGAATAGGAGCGCGGCCGAAAGCGCAGCCGGTTGGCATGGGCCGCGAGACGAATGTCGATCGGCAGCACCCACAGCTTTCGCAGCATCTGCAGGATGCGCTGCTCGGCGGTGATCGGCAGGGCGAAAATGACGAGGTCGACCCGGGTCGAGCGGGCGAAGTCGACGAGATCGTCGACATTGCCCAGTTTCGGATAGCCCTCGACCGTGTTGGGCGAACGTTCGTCGCTGCGGTCGTCGAAGACGCCGAGCAACTGGACCTCGGCTTCGTCGTTCTTGGCCAGCTCGCGCAGGAGGTCGGCGCCGATCGCGCCGCCGCCGACGATCACCGCGCGCTGCTGCAACCGCCCGGCGCTTACCAGAAGCGCTACGAACTGCGCCAGGATCACGCGCTCGATGGCGAGCGCACTGAAGCCGACGAGGAACCACGTCGCCATCCATACGCGCGACAGCGTGCCGCCGAGCTTGAGAAAGAACATCCCGGCGAAGACGACGAGAAACGCCGCGGTCCAGCCGCCGGCGATGCGGAACAGCGCGCGCGACGGGTGGCGAAACGCAGGCGCGCTATAGACGTGCAGCGACTGGAAGACGACGATCGCCATCGCCGCGACGCCGATCGTCACGGCGAGATAGCCAGGCTGAGCGCCGACGTTGCGCACGATGTAGAGGAAGTAGATCGCGGCGCCGGTCGTCACGATCAGCGCCGTCTCGATCGCCCGGACGACGCCGGCGATGACGACCCGCGATACGGCGGGAGCGGTCGGTTCGGCGGCGACCCGTCTCAGTCGCTCGAGTTCGTCGTCCAGCGCATCCGGTTTGCGCGGCGGCGGCGGCGATTGGATCTGACGGAGCTGACGGGCGGAAAATGCGGCCATGGGCTCGTCTTGATTGGAGACCGGCGGTCAGTTGTGCGAGGCCGCCGTCGCCGGCCCGCCGATCGCGCGGTGGCGGCGAGCAAGCGCCTCGGCGTAGCCCGCCATCACGGAATTCACCATCGTCTGGATCGAGAAGCGCTCGGCGACGTGGGCCGCGAGTTCGGCGGCCTGGGCCTGACGTTCGGCCTCGGGCATGGCGAGCGTCGCCTCGATGCGCGCCTGGAGATCAGCAGGATCGTTGGACGGGCCGAGCCGATCACGATACGGGCCGTAGATCTCGGGGATGCCGCCGACGTTTGTGGCGATCATCGGCACGCGCGCGCCGGCCGCCTCGAGCACGATATACGGCAAGGATTCGGCGCGCGACGGAACAACCAGCACGCGGCCGAGCTTGAAGGCTTCGCGCACCGGCAGCTGGCCGGGGAAGGAGACGAACGACCCGATTCCGAGCCGCTGCGCCAGGTCGGTCAGCGCCGCTTGGTCCGGACCGGAGCCGACCAGCACCGCGCGCGGGATGAGGCCGCGGGCGCGACCGACGCCGGCGATCGCCTCAAGCAGCGTGTCGATGCCTTTGGCGGCGCGCAGTTCGCCGACGTAGAGCAGGTCGGCGGCGTCTTCGTTCGGCGTCGCCGGCGCGAACTCCGCCGGGCTGATGCCGTTGGCGACGATGCGCCGGACGCCATTGTGCGCCCCGACCCGCACGTCGAAACGGCCGGCGATATAGGCGCTCTCAAACAGAAAGATGTCCGTCAATGGCGCGAGGGCCCGTTCAACAAGCATGTAGAGGCTGTTGACGGCGGCGCCGGGGCGGTAATTGAAGCTGCCGCCGTGCGGCGTGTAGGCGCGCCGCGCCGCGCCGGGATTGGTCAGCCGGCTCAGCCGCGCGTAGAGGCCGCCCTTCGAGCCATGGCCGTGGACGATGTCGGGCGCGACGCGGCGTAGATAAGCGGAAAAGCGCGCCATCGCGACGAGATCGCTGAAGCCGGGATTGCGGTGGATCGGGCAAGCTGTGACGCCAAGCGTCAAGCCGCCGGGGATGCGGGCGAGCGCCGCCTCGACCCGCGGACAGCGAGCATCGGCGTCGAAGAACATGCCGACGTCATGGCCGCGCGCCCGCTGCTCCGCGGCGAGGTCGACGACGTGACGAAACAGCCCTCCGAGTGGGGCGCGAAAAACGTGAACGATGCGAAGTCTCGACGCTTGCGGTTCGGAAGGCGCCATCGCTGAAATCCATTGGAACGATGGCTTTTTGGTAACCCGATTTCCTAAAAAAACCGTTCGCGCGCCTGGATAGTATCGCCAGGACGCACGGCGAAGGTCAGCGGCACCGAGGCGGTGACCGGCCGCCCGTCGATCATCCTCGTCAGGTCGACGCTGTCCTGGGCGCCGCGCGGCGTGAAGCCGCCGGCGACCGCGATCGCGTTCTGCGCCGTCATGCCGTTGACGAACGGATATTGGCCGGCGACCGTCACTTCGCCGAGGACGAAAAACGGCCGGTACGCCTCGACTTCCACCGAAACGCTCGGGTCGCGCAGGAAGCCCTGGCGCAGCTTGGCCTCGACGACCTTGCCGAATTGCGCGGTCGTCAGACCCTGGGCGTGGACGAGGCCGATCAAAGGCATGGCGACATTGCCGGCGCCGTCGACCGAAAAGGAATTGGATAAATTGTCCTGGCCGAACACGATGATCCGCAGACGATCGCCGCTGGCGAGTTGGTAAGGCGCGTCGATTGGAGTCCGCAGCAGGTCGGCGCTGTAGCGAGGCGTCGAGCAGGCCCCTAAGCCAGCAAGCGCAACGGCGAGGACGACAGCGAAAATTCGATTCATGACCAGTCCGCGCGTTCACAACTGCTCAGCGACGGTTTAGGCGCGACATGGTTAACGAAACGCCAACGCCGCCACGCGTTGTCGCGGCTTAACCCGTCGGCAACCTTAATCCGCGATAAGAAGCGAAGCGTTTGCGGCGTTGGCGATTTGGAGCGGCGGATGAATGGCGGGGTCGACGAAGGCGGCGCTGAGACGCCTCGCGGCGAAGCCGTTGACCTGAGTCGGCTCGGCCGCCTGCTGTGGCGTCGCCGCCGCTGGATCATCATTCCGACATTCGCCTGCGCCGCGGCGGCGCTCGTCGCGGTGATCGCGATCAGCCCGCGCTACACCGCCGTCGCCAAAGTCCTGCTGGAGAACCAAGAGAGCTACTTCACCCGACCGGACAAGGCGGTCGGATCGGAGCCGAGCGCCAATTTCGATCCCGAAGGGGTGCAGAGCCAGGCCGAGACCGTTACGACGACCGAATTCGCGCGCAAGGCGGTCGATCAACTGCAGCTCGCGCAACGGGTCGAGTTCAATCCTCCCGAGCCGACCAATCCGGTGGCGATCGTTTGGTCGCTGCTGACCGGCGGCCGCGCCGGCCGGCCGGAAGACCGGCTGATGGACGCATTCCTGTCGCGGCTCACCGTCTTCCCAATCGCCAAGTCGCGCGTGCTGCAGATCGAGTTCTCGAGCAGGGATCCGGCGCTCGCGTCGCGCGGCGCGAACACGGTCGCCGCGCTCTATCTCGACGCGCAGCAGCAGGCCAAGCGCAACGAGGCGAAAGCGGCGAGCGCCTGGCTTTCGACCAAGATCGACGAGTTGCGCGGCAAGGTCGCCGAGGCGGACAGCAAGGTCGAGGCGTTTCGCGCCAGTTCCGGCCTGCTCGCCGGCGCCAACGGCATGACGGTTCCGAGCCAACAGCTTGCCGATATGACGACTCAGCTCGCGACCGCGCGTTCCAATCAGGCGAGCGCCGCCGCCAAGGCGCAATCGCTGCGCACGATGTTGCACGACGGCCGGCTCGACGAGATCCCGCAAGTGACAAGGGATGATTCGTTGCGCCGCTACGTCGAACAGCGCGTCGCGCTGAAGGCGCAGATCGCCCAAGAATCGCGCACCCTGCTGCCCGAACATCCGCGGATGAAGGAGCTCGCCGGCGAACTCGCCGGGCTCGACGCCGAAATCCGGAGCGAGGCCAACAAGACGGTGGCGGCGCTGGAGAGCGACGCCAAGCTCGCCGCCGCCGACGTCGACAGCCTCAGCGCGTCGCTCGCCAGGCAGTCGAAGACGGTCGCCAGCGGCAACGCCGACGACGTTCATCTGCGGGCGCTGCAACTCGACGCCAAGACGGCGAGCGACCAGCTCGAGTCCTACCTGCAAAAATACCGCGAAGCGGTTGCGCGCGAGGCCGAAAACGCCGCGCCTGCCGACGCGCGCATCATCGCCAGCGCAAGCGACCCGAGAGAGCCGACGTTCCCCAAGAAAGTCCCCACCGTCCTGCTCGGAACCCTGGCGGGGTTCTTCATCTCGCTTGGGGCCGTCGTCGCCCATGTTCTGCTGACCGACGCCGTGGTCGTGGCGGCGCCGCGTCGCAGTCGCATCGAGGACCCAGCGCCCGAACGCGTCGAGTCGGGCGAGATGGGCTCCTCCGCTGCGGCGCCTGAGCCCGCGCCGCCGGTCGAGCCGCCGCTTGAACCCGCCGCGATCACTGTGTTGGCTGCACCGTCTCCGCCGCCGACGCTCGTCACGCCGCCTGCTCGTCCGCATGGCGAAGACGAAGGCGTGCTTTCCGTCGCGATGCTCGCCGATCGCCTGGCGCAGATCGCGCCGAAAGAAGGCGGCGCGCTGACGGCGCTGATCGCCAGCGAAGAAAGCGGACGCGCGGCGGCGTTGGCGCTGGCGCTTGGACGTCGACTCGCCGCACGCGGTCGCACCGCGCTGATCGATCTCGGCGATCTTCCGCAGTTGGATGAAGTCGGGTTCGACGGCGAAGATGAAGACGGGGCGGTCGGCCTGGCGGAGCTGCTCGACGGACGCGCGAGCTTTGCCGATGCGCTTCATCGCGACCGGCTCTCCGACCTCGACATCATTCCTGCCGGCGTCGGCGCGGTCGCGATTGAGTCGCTCGGCGAAGCGTTGGAGGCGCTGACGGCGAATTATGACTTCCTCGTCATGCACGCTTACGATTGGCGCTCGCCTGCGGCGCTCGCCGCCCGCGACGGCGTCGCCGTTCTGGCGATCGTGGCGGCGCCGGCGCGCCTCGGCGCGGCGCTCGCCGACGCGCGCGAGGCGGTCGCGGAGGATGAGATCGTCGTCGTCGGCTTGAAGAGCGGCGAAGCGGCGGCGGCGGAACGCGTCGCCTGAGCGTTCAGTCGCCGGAGCGGCCGCGGAGCCGACGCAGCCGCGCATGCAGAGCCTTCAAGCGCGGCGAATGCTTCACCGAGCGCTTGGCGCGCCGCACGGCGAGGAAGGTCCAGGCCGCAAGGCGGCCTTTCAACGTGAAAGCGAAGGCGGAGTCGAACAGCGGTTCGACGATTTCGCACGCTTCGCCCTTGTAGCGCGCCTCGCCGACGCCGAGGTCGAATTCGGCGAAGCCGCGCGCGATCGCGTCGGCGACGACCGCTTGGACCATGATCTCGCCGGGGCTGCTGCGCGCGATCTCGGGGTCGCCGTCGTGGCCGATGAACAGGCCGCTCTGGCGTGCTGCGCCAGGCAGGGCGCCGAAGACGGCGATGACGCGGTCGCCGTGCGACAGCGTGTGCAGCTCGAGCGCGCCGTCGCGCGCCAGCTCGGCGAGAAACGCTTGCGCGGCGGGAAGAGCGTAGGGGTCGGGCACGCCGAGGGCCACGGTCCGCGCGCGTCGCTCGGCGTGGAAAGCGGCGAGCGCGCGGTTGATCTCTTGTTGTCCGGCGGCGCGGCTGTGGACGAGCGGCGCCATCGCTTCGAGCCGCGCGCGTTTCTTGCGCATCTTCTTCTTCGCATCCTTGGAAGCGCGCGCGTCGAGCCAGACGGAAAAGTCACCGGGCAGGGCGCTGGCGTAGGCGAAGCTCGGGCTCGGCTGGAGCTTGCCGTCGGCAAACGGATTGGCGATTCCGCGCCAGCTTAGCGGCTGGTTGCAGAGCAGGAAGGCGTCGAGCCGTGGCCTCGCTCGTTTGACCGCCGCGGCGAGCAGCGCGGCGAGGTCGTCGCGCGACCACGCGCCGCCTGAACGGAAGAGACCGAGATTGAAGTTCGAGTCCTTGCCGCCGAGAAAGACGGCGAAGCGCAACGGCCCGTACGCGGCCCGCGCAAACGGCAGCAGCGCGACCGGTTGGCCAGCCTCGTCGCGCGCCACGACGATCAGCGGGGTCGCGCCCTCCGCCGCGCCGACGGTCGCGAACCACACGCGGGCGAAGTCGAAGCTCTGATAGGGGCTCGCCGTCGCCTCCTGCGCGAGCGCCATCCACGACAGGCGAGCGTCTTCGAGCGCTTCGCAAATTTCGACCCGCGCGAACGGGGGCGCCGGGCGGATGGCGGCGCCCGGCGGCGCGCGGCGAGGGGTTGGCGAGCGGGCGGAAGCGCTGGCGAGCGACATTGAAGGTCCTGACGAGACGTCGCGGCAGTGTAGCGGGCGGGGGTCAATGCTTGGTTTATGGCGACGCCCAGGCTGGTAAGCGCGTGGCAAGGTCCTTCAGCTAGGCACGGCGGCAGCGACGATTTCGGGAATGGCCGCGCGCATGGCGCTCAAGCACAGGCTCATCGAGGCAGGCTTCGCCGCCTTTCGCTTCAGCGGCCTGCATCGCGCCGTCGCGCCACTGACGCGCGGCCGCGGGGTCATTCTCACGTTTCATCGTGTCCGTCCGTTCGCGCCGCCGACGCCCGGCTATGCGCCCAACCGGCTGCTCGAGATCGAGCCCGCGTTTTTCGACGCCGCGCTGGCGCTGGTCCGCCGACTCGGTTTCGAATTCGTCTCGCTCGCCGAAGCGCGGCGGCGGCTCGTCGAAGGCGGGCCGCGCTTCGCGGCGGTGACCTTCGACGACGGCTATCGCGACACGCGCGGCTTCGCGCTGCCGATCCTCGAAAAGCACGCCGCCCCGGCCACGGTCTTTTTCGCCACCGGCTTCCTCGACCGGAGCGCGCGGCTGTGGTGGCTCGAACTCGAGGAGGCGCTGCGCCGGCTCGACCTCGCGACGGTCGAAATCGGCGGGCGCACGGTCGCCGTCGAGGCGCGCACGCCAGCCGAAAAGACTGCCGCCTTCGAGCAGATCTATTGGGCGTTGCGCGCGCGGCCGGAGGAGGAACTCCTTGCCGCCATGGGCGCCCTCGCCGCCGCCGCCGGCGTCTCCAGCGCCGCGATCGCCGATCAACTGTTCATGGACTGGGACGAGGCCGCCGCTTTCGCTCAGCATCCGCTCGTCGCCGCCGGCGCCCATTCGCGCGCGCATCGCATGCTGGCCAAATGGCCGGAAGCGCAGGCGCGCGCTGAGATGACGGGTTCAAAGGCGGCGCTGGAGCGGCGCTTCGGCCGCGCCGTCGACGCCTTCGCCTATCCGGTCGGCGACCCGACCAGCGCCGGGCCGCGCGAATTTGCGCTGGCGCGCGAGGCGGGCTTCGCCTGCGCAGTGACGACCCGGCCGGGCATGCTCTACGCCGACCACGCGGCGCATCTCTGGGCGCTGCCGCGGGTCTCGGTGAACGGCATGTGGCAGAGTCTCGGCGATCTGGAGAGCCTGCTTTCCGGCGCGCCGCTGTTGCTGTGGAATCGCGGCCGCCGGATCAACGTCGGCTGAGCCTATGTTGACGCGGCGCGGGCCGTTTTCCGGCCCCGGCGCGCTTGTTTTTACCCTCCGGCGCGCTTACGTTCCCGGTACGATCTGCAGCCGTCGCCCACTGAGCGGGCGCACGGCGCGTTTATGTGGGAAAACGCCATGGGTGGCCTAAGCATTTGGCACTGGATGCTGTTCGCGGCGGTCGCGCTGCTGCTCTTCGGCGGCAAAGGCAAGATCTCCGACATCATGGGCGACGTCGCCAAGGGCATCAAATCGTTCAAGAAAGGCATGGCCGAGGACGACGATGCGGCCAAGCCGGCGGCTCCGGCGCCGCGCCTTGAGAACCGCGCCGGCGCTCCGGTCGACGCCAAAGAGACGGACAAGGTCGGCTGACGCTGCCGGCCCGGCGCGCCGCCCTAGGGCGCCAGGACCGGGCGTCCGCCGCCCCGAGACCGCTGCATGTTCGATTTCGACGTCGGCAAGCTTCTGATTTTCGGCATCGTCGCGCTGGCGGTGATTCCGCCCAAGGATTTGCCGCGCGTCATGCGCGTGGTCGGTCAGGCGCTCGGCCGGATGCGGCGCATGGCGGCCGAGTTTCAGGGCCAGTTCATGGACGCGATGCGGGAGGTCGAGCTCGAGAGCGTCAAGAAAGAACTCGACAGCGTGAAGAGCGACTTCGTCAACGTTCAGAAGGAGCTCAACGCGATCGAGCAGTCGGCGAAGATCGACTCTTCGTTCGATCCGGCGATGGCGATTCACTCCGAGCAATCGCATGCGATCGAAGCGCCGAAAGACGTCGGCCAATCGGAAATCTCGCTGACCGGGCCCACACCCGAAGCGGCGGAGCCCGCCGCTGAGGCCTCGGCGGCGGTTGCGCCGCCGCCGCCTGCCGCCGAGCCCGAGGCCGCCGCGCCGCCGCGGGACGCCGCCGAATGACCGCTGAAGACATCGACGCCACCAAGGCGCCGCTGATGGATCACCTGATCGAGCTGCGCATGCGGCTCGTCCGGGCGATCTACGCCTTCATGGCGGCGTTCCTGGTCTGCTTCTACTTTTCGCGCACGATTTACAACGTGCTGACCGAGCCTTATGTGCGAGTCGTCGGCGCCGAGAAGGCGACACTGATCGCCACTCATTTCCTCGAACAGTTCTACACCAACATCCGCCTGTCGATGTTCGGCGCCGGCGTCATCGCGTTCCCGATCATCGCCGTGCAGATCTACAAGTTTGTCGCCCCCGGCCTCTACAAGAAGGAGCGGCAGGCGTTCCTTCCCTATCTGATCGCGACGCCGATCTTCTTCGCGCTGGGCGCGCTGCTCGTCTATTTCGTCGTCATGCCGCTGCTGATCCGCTTCTCGGTGTCGCTGCAGCAGGTCAACACGCCGGGCGAGGCGACGATCGAGCTGCTGCCCAAGGTCAGCGAATACCTGTCGCTGATCATGACGCTGATCTTCGCCTTCGGTGCCGCGTTCCAACTCCCGGTGGTGTTGACGCTGCTTGGCCACATCGGCGTCGTCGACTCGGCCTATCTGTCGCGGATGCGCCGCTACGCAATCGTCGCGGTGACCGGCGTCGCGGCGCTCCTGACGCCGCCCGACCTCATCAGCATGCTGTCGCTGACGCTGCCGATGCTGCTGCTCTACGAGGGCTCGGTGATCGCGGTGCGGATCGTCGAGAGGCGTCGTAAGGCTGCCGAGAAGGCCGCCGAACAGACCAAGACCTGAGCCGCGTCGCCTGATGCCGCCGCGCGACGTCCTGACCGCAATCGCCGTTGCGGTCGTCTGGGGCCTCACGTTCATCGCCATCAAGATCGGCGTCGCCGAAACGACGCCGCTTGCGCTTTCGGCGCTGCGTTTCGTGTTCGCCGCGCTGCCGCTGGTGTTGTTCGTTCGCCCGCCGAAGGCGTCGCTGGCGCTCGTCGTTCTTTATGGCTTGTTCATCGGAGTCGGTCAGTTCGGCCTGCTGTTCGTCGCCGTGCGCGAGGGTTTTCCGGTCGGTCTCGCCTCGCTGGTCATCCAGTTGCAGGCGTTCTTCACGATCTTCTTCGCCTGGGCGCTGCTGCGCGAAAGCCCGCGGCGGGCGCCGGCAACGTGGTC
>JBEKVR010000109.1:0-16961 GCA_049513815.1 Roseiarcus sp.
GCATGCCGCGGAGATGGTCCGCGCCGGGCAGCTCGCCGGGCTGATGGAAGAGGTCGTTTCGATTATCGAAAGCGTTCGCGCGACCCGCGACGTCGTCATCGTCGAAGGTCTCATTCCTGAAGTCGACATTCAGGTCGCCACGCGCCTCAACATCGAGATGATCAACTCGCTCGGCGCCGACGTCGTTCCCGTCCTGTCGGCGCGCGACCGCGATCTGGGCGACCTCGCCATCAGAACCGCCACGGCGATCGAACAGTACGGCGACGAAGGGCGCCGGCCGATCGCCGGCGTTCTGCTCAACCACTGCTCCTCAGCGACCGCGGCGGCGCTCGCCAAAGCCGGATCGTTGGTCGTCGAGGGCCAATCGGAACCGGTCCCGGTGTTGGCGGCCGTGGTCACCGAGCCGCGTCTGTCGGCGCCGCGCGTCGTCGACGTCGCCGACGGACTGGGGCTCGAGGTCCTGAACCGCGGCGCGATCGAGACAGTGCGCATGGAGAAGCCGCTTGTGGCGGCGCGCTCGCCCGAGAAGCTGCTTGGCCATTTGCGTCCCGGAACCCTGGTCATCACGCCAGGGGATCGTTCCGACGCCATCCTCGCCACCGCTTTGATCGCCCAGCGCGGCATGCCGCTCGCTGGCTTCCTCTTCACTTGCGGCGTACGTCCCGCTCCGGAGGTCATGGAATTGCTGAGCGCCCCGCCGCTCGACCAGCTGCCGCTGCTGGCGACGCCCGATGACACCTTCACCACGGCGACGCGGCTCGCCAATTTCTCTCGTCACATTGGACGCGCCGACGGCGAGCGCATGGAACGGGTGATCGATTTCATCGCCGAACGGGTCGACATTCGGCCGCTGGCCCGCCGTCTCGACGCGCCGGTTGAACCGCTGATGCCGCCGCCGGTGTTCCGTCACCGCCTCGTTGAGGCGGCGCGCGCCGCCAACCGCCGCATCGTCCTGCCCGAGGGAGACGAGCCGCGCACCATCAGGGCCGCCGCGATTTGCGCCGAGAAAGGCGTCGCGCACTGCGTCCTGCTGGGCGATCCCGAGCGGATCCGCGCCGTCGCCCAGTCGCACGGCGTCGATTTGCCCGCCGAAGTCGAAATCGTCGATCCTGACAGCATCCGCGCCCGCTACGTCGGGCCGATGGTGGAGCGCCGTAAGAGCAAGGGATTGACGCCGCTACAGGCGGAAAAAGGCCTCGAGGACACGGTCGTTCTCGGCACGATGATGCTCGCCGAAGGCGACGTCGACGGCCTCGTCTCCGGCGCGGTTCATACGACCGCCAACACGGTTCGCCCGGCCCTTCAGCTCATCAAGACCGCGCCCGGTTCGAGCATCGTCTCCAGCGTCTTTTTCATGTTGATGCCCGATCAGGTGCTGGTCTACGGCGACTGCGCGATCAACCCCGATCCGACCGCCGAGGAGCTCGCCGAAATCGCCATCCAGTCAGCCGACAGCGCCGCCGCTTTCGGCCTCGATCCGCGCGTCGCGATGATCTCTTACTCGACCGGCGCGTCCGGCGCAGGAGAGGACGTCGAGAAAGTTCGAGACGCGACCCGCCTCGTCCATGAGCGCCGCCCCGACCTCGTCGTCGACGGCCCGATTCAGTACGACGCCGCCTCGGTCGAGAGCGTCGGTCAGCAGAAGGCGCCGTCGAGCCCGCTCGCGGGTCACGCCAATGTCTTCGTCTTCCCGGATCTCAACACTGGCAACACCACCTACAAGGCCGTGCAGCGTTCCGCCGGCGTGGTCTCGGTCGGCCCGATGCTCCAAGGCCTGCGCAAGCCGGTCAACGATCTCTCGCGCGGCGCGCTGGTCGACGACATCGTTTACACGATCGCCCTGACCGCCATCCAAGCTCAGGCCCAAGAGGCGGCGGCGCGGAAGTAGCGGCGCCTCACCAGCGGCGTTCGAAGGCGCGCGTCAGCTCGTCAAAACCCAGCCAGCGGTTGATCTGATCGACGTAGCCGTCGGGGCCGCCGGAGGCGTTGCGGAAGAGATAGAGCAGCAGCAGCGCGACGAGCAGCGGCAACAGCAAGTGTTCGATGGCGAAGGCGAGCGCCCGCATCGCGGCGACTTGCAGCCCGTCGCGCAACGGCGTCGAGTCGGAGAACGCGATATGCGCACCGCCGGGCGAATGGGCGCGCGGCGGGCAATCGCTGTCCGAAAATGGCTGTTCGAAACGCATACGGCCGCCGAGACAGCTCCAGCGGCGCGGCGGTTGGCGGCGTTCGCTCATGATCTCCGCCCTTTTCGACGCGACGATCCGCGCCGCGCGCCGCCACGCATAGGGGGCGCCGAGGGCATTACGGAAAATCGCTACGTTCCAGTGTCCGGTTCGCGAATCGGACACCATAGGCGGTCGATCATCGCCCCAAATCAGTCAGTTGCTCTGAATTGCGACCGTGCGGCAATTTGTGCGCCTGACTCATTCGAACCCGGCGCCGCGAATCGCGCAGTTCGCCAAATCGGGAAAGGAACGGGGTCGGCGAAATACCGAAATGGCACGAGCGTCCCGGCAAGACCGCGCGCGCGACGCCATGCCGCATGCCACAGCGATCGCAACGCCGCCGCCGACGAATGTCGGGGACGAAAGCAACGACGTCCTTAACTCGACCTTAAAGCGAGATTCGCAGACTGTCCTTCGACGGGATGCGCCGCCCGACCGTCGGCGCACGACTTCGCGAGGGATATCGAAACCCAACAGCTCCTTAGCCTTAACGGCGCGTCGCGCCGTTCGATCAGGCATTGGCCGGCGGCTAGACGCTGTCGGTCGATGGCATGACGCCGCGCGCTCATCCCGGTTCCAATCCGGATTCTTCCTTCATCATGGCTTCGCAGCGCGTCTCGCGCGCCAGCGAACGCTTAGGCGACTTGCGGCTGCACCGCCGAACCGCCTCTAAGGAGTTGTATATGTTAGGAGTCGATTTCGGTTCGAACGCCAAGCGTACGCTTCAGGCGCTCAACCAATCGCTGGTGATCATCGAATATTCGCCGGACGGAACGGTCCTCGCCGCCAACGAGAAATTCTGCGAGATGGCCGGCTACACGGCTGAGGAGATCGTCGGCAAGCATCACCGCATGTTCGTCGACCGCGATTACGCCGAGAGCGCCGAGTACCGCGAATTCTGGGCCAAGCTGCGGCGCGGCGAACGCGGCGACAGCGAGCACAGGCGCGTCGTCAAGGGCGGTAGGGAGGTGTGGATCAAGACCGCCTACCATCCCGTGACCAACGCGGCCGGCCGGGTGATGAAGGTCGTCAACATCCTCACTGACATCACCGACGCCAAGTTGAAGGCGGCGGAGAACCAGGGCCGGCTCGATGCGATCTCGCGCGCCCAGGCGATGATCGAGTTCACGCTCGATGGCAATGTCGTCACCGCCAACGAGAATTTTCTCAAGGCGATGGGTTATCGCCTGGAAGAGATTCAGGGACAGCATCACAGCATATTCGTCGACCCGGCTTACGCTCGCACACCCGAGTACCACGAATTTTGGGCGAAGCTGAAAAGCGGGGAATTCGTCGCCGCGGAGTTCAAGCGCATCGGCAAAGGCGGACGCGAGGTCTGGATTCAGGCTTCCTACAATCCGATCTTCGACCTCAACGGTAAGGTGGCGAAAGTCGTCAAGTTCGCCACCGACGTTTCCGGCCGCGTCGCCGCCGTCAACCAGATCGCTAACGGCTTGAGCCGGCTCGCCGAAGGCGACCTGGAGCAGCGCATTCTGACGCCGTTCATCCCGGAACTCGAGGGCCTGCGCGTCGACTTCAACGCGTCGATGGAGACGCTGGAGAAGTCGATCGCGGCGGTCGCCGCCGCCACGCGGGCGATCACCGCCGGCGCAGGCGAAATCGCCGGCGCCACCGACGACTGGTCACAGCGCACCGAGCAGCAGGCCGCAAACCTCGAAGAATCCGCCGCCGCGCTCGAAGAGGTCACTGTGACGGTGAAGAAGTCGTCGCAGGGCGCCAATCACGCGCGCGACGTCGTCTGCGCCGCCAAAGTAGACGCCGAGAAGGGCGGCACGGTGGTGCGCGAGGCGATGGCGGCGATGACGGCGATCGACAAGTCGTCGAAGCAAATTGGCCAGATCATCGGCGTCATCGACGAGATCGCCTTCCAGACCAATCTGCTGGCGCTCAACGCCGGCGTCGAAGCGGCGCGCGCCGGCGAGGCGGGCCGCGGCTTCGCGGTCGTCGCGTCGGAAGTGCGCGCGCTCGCCCAGCGCTCCGCCGAAGCGGCCAAGGAAATCAAGGGCCTCATTTCCGCATCGACCGCCCAGGTCGATCAGGGCGTGGTGCTGGTCGGCCAGACCGGCGAAGCGCTGGAACGCATCGTCTCGCAGGTGGTCGAAATCAGCGGTTCGATCGCCGAGATCGCGGTCAGCGCCCAGGAGCAGTCGACCGGACTCGAGCAGGTCAACACCGCGGTCACCGAGATGAGCCAGATGACGCAGAAAAACGCCGCACTGGTCGGCGAGGCGTCCAACGCCGTCCACGGCCTGGCGTCCGAATCGGGCGAACTCGCCAAGCTCGTCGCGCGCTATCGTACGCGGCGAAGCGAGGACGACGCGATGCGCGAGACGCTGAAGAAGGCTGCGCCGCACGCGTTCCGCGCCGCGCCTGGACCTGCGCCGGCCGGACGCGCCAAGCCGGCGCCGATCCGCGCGCCGGCGATGAAGGCGGCGGTCAACGCGCCGCCGCCGGCGGCGACGGGCAGCGGCAGCGAACACGACTGGCAGGAATTCTGACGAGAGGACGGGTCGCGCCGGACGCGCGACGACGAGTTGCAATCGGCAAGAGGCGCCCAAATGAAAGAGACGACTGTCAATCGCTCCGGCAAGGTGAGCGAGCTCATCGCCTTCAACATCGGCGAGCAGCAATTCTGCCTGTGCACCACCTCGGTGCGCGAAATCCGCGGCTGGACGCCGGCGACCCCACTGCCGCACGCGCCCGAGTTCGTGCTCGGCGTCGTCAATCTGCGCGGCGTGGTGCTGCCGATCGTCGATCTCGCCGTCCGGCTTGGCTTTCCGCCGACCCAGCCGACGGCGCGCCACGCGATCATCGTCGTCGAGGTCGGCAGCCAGGTGGCGGGCCTGCTGGTCGACGGCGTCTCGGACATTTTCACCGCTGACGACGCCCAGATCCAGCCGACGCCCGAGATCGCCGCCGAAACGGCCAAGCTCTACCTGCGCGGCGTCATCGCCATGGACGGCCGCCTGATCGGCGTCATCGACATCGCCAACCTGCTGCCGGCGACCGAACTCGCCGCCGCATAGAACGGCGCGGCCCCGCGCTTGCGGGACGAGGCCGCGACGCGGTCAGGTCACTCGTACTGAGCCGGCGCCGGCTGCGTTTGCGCGGTTTGAGGCGGCTGGGACTGATCGCCCTGGGCCATCGTCATGTGGTAGGCGCACGCTGACGCCGAAGCCGCCGTGAGCGCGGCAAAGCCGCCGGCGAAGAGAAGCGCGAGAAGCGTTGATCGCATGGTGAAGCCTCCGTCTGGGCCATCCAGCGCCAACAAGGTTAGCGGGCCGTCCGTCGACTGAAAAGCGCCGCCGACATCACATTTGTCGGCGCAGCCGTTTCCCGCAACAGCTTCGCGCAAGCCCGAGATCGCCGGTTCAGGTTCGGACAATGTTCGCCGACGAGTTTCGCTGCGCCCCCATCAGCGCGAGGCCCGATGTCGTTCGCATTCCCCGACCGCGACCCGTTTGACGCGTTTCCGCAGCCGCCGAGCGAAGAAGCGCCGCCGCGCCCCGGCGCGACGCTCGACCACTTCATCGGCCGGCGCCGCTCGACTGCGGTCGGACGACGGTTCTGGCGGTTCGTGGCGCAGAATTGGGCGGCGTTCGACGGGATCGAGCGCGCGCGCTGCGTGCGCATGTTCGCGCGCTTCCGTCCCGACTGGGCGCGCGACGCGTTCGGCCCCGAGGATCGCGCGATCTACGATTCGCTGCCTGAGACCTTCACCGCCTATCGCGGCCAGAACGGCGTCGAGCTCGCGGCCGGCGCCGCCTTCTCCTTGTCGCTCGAGCGCGCGCGCCGTCAGGCGACAGTGCGGCGCGGCGCCGAGGCCGCTGATCCGCGCGTCTTCGCGCTTCAGGCCGCCAAGCGCGAGGTCGCGCTCGCATTCGCCGCCGAGGGCGAGGGCGAGATCGTCATGTTCCCGGCGCCGCGCGTCGATCTGCGCGCGCGCCGATTGATCGAGCTGGCGAACTAAAGGCTGGTCGACGCACTTGTAGGCGCGGTCGCCGACCGCGCCCGCTGCAACCATCGCCGTTCTCGCCTGAGAGGACGCGGCCAACGGCCGCGTCTTCCGGCGCAGCCTTCTCACCGCCGCCACGGCGTTCCCGGCGTCGGCGTCAGCGGACCCTTGCCGTCGACCCACGACAACAGATTGTCGACCACCAGATTGGCCATCGCCGTACGCGTGTGGCGCGTCGCAGAGGCGACATGCGGCAGCAGGACGGCGTTGTCGAGCGCGATCAGCTCGGCTGGCACGTTCGGTTCATGTTCGTAAACGTCGAACCCGGCGGCAAGGATCACGCCGTCGCTCAGCGCCGCGATGAGCGCCGTTTCGTCGACCAGCGAACCGCGCGCGATGTTGACCAGCACGCCGTCGCGGCCGAGCGCGGCGAGCACGCGCGCGTCGACGACGTGATGCGTCTCAGGCCCACCCGGCGCGGCGACCATCAGGATGTCGCAGGCCTCGGCCAGCGCGAGCGGCGTCGGGTAATAAGGATAGGCGACGCCATCCTGCTTGTGGCGGCCGTGATAGGCGATGTTCAGGCCGAACGCTTCGGCGCGGCGGGCGATCGCCTTGCCGATGCGGCCGAGGCCGAGAATGCCCATCGCGCGGCCATGCAGCGAGGCGGTGAGCGGGAACGCCCCGCTCGGCCACAGGCCGGCGCGCAGATGGCGCTCGGCCTGCGGCAAGCGGCGGGTCGCGGCGAGCGTCAGGGCGATGGCGATGTCGGCGACGTCCTCGTCGAGCACGCCGGGCGTGTGGGTGACGACGATCCCGTGTTGGCCGGCCCAGGCGGCGTCGATATGGTCGTAGCCGACGCCGAAGCTGGCGACGATCTCGAGCTTGGGCAGGCGGCGCATCAGGTCGGCGTCGACGCGCGCCCAGGTGGAGACGATCGCGCGCACGTTGGGCGCGATCGCGGCGAGCGTCGCCTCGCGGTCGGTCGCCTCCCACAGCTTGTGCAGCGTCACGCGCCGCTCCAGCCGCTCGGCGATTTCCGCCATGCCCGGAAGCGGCATCAGGACTTCGAACGACGCCATGGATCGCCAACCTCTCAGAACAGCAGTCGCGGCGGCAATTACGACAGCCGGCGCCGGGCGACAAGCCGCGACGCCCCTTTCGCGCCCGGCGCGGACGTGGCACATCGGCGCGCATGTCGAGTCCGTCCGAAACGCCGTTGGCGCGTCGGCGCCCCATGGCGCGCCGGCTGATGCTCGGCGACTTCCGCTCCTATGTCAGCCTCGACCTGGCGCTGGAGGGCGCGCTCGTCGTCTTCTGCGGCGAGAACGGCGCCGGGAAGACCAATCTGCTCGAGGCCCTGTCGCTGTTCGCCCCCGGCCGAGGCTTGCGCCGCGCCGAACTCGCTGCGTGCGCGCGGATCGGCGGCGCCGGCGGCTTCGCGATCTCGATCGAGGTCGAGGATGAAGGCGCGGTCCATCAGCTCGGCGTCGGCTTCGAGCCGGGCGACGGCGACAAGTCAGGCGAGCGGCTGAACCGCATCGACCGCGCGCCGGTCGGCTCAGCGCGCGCCTTCGCCGATCACCTGCGCCTCGTCTGGCTGACGCCGACCATGGACGGGTTGTTCGTCGGCCCGGCGAGCGAGCGGCGCCGGTTTCTCGACCGACTGGTGCTGGCGATCGACCCCAGTCACGGCGCGCGCGTCTCCGCTTTCGAGCGCGCCTTGCGCGGCCGCAACCGCCTGCTCGAGGAGGGCGCGCGCAATTCGCATTGGCTCGACGCGCTGGAGCGCGAGGCGGCGGAGCTTGGCGTCGCGGTCGCCGCGGCGCGGCGCGAATGCGTCGACCGGCTCGCCGCGTCGATCGCGCGCGACCGCGACG
Organism: Roseiarcus sp.; assembly: GCA_049513815.1. GTDB lineage: Bacteria > Pseudomonadota > Alphaproteobacteria > Rhizobiales > Beijerinckiaceae > Roseiarcus. Next base: position 8,085 of record JBEKVR010000109.1, read on the forward strand.
AGGATTCGCCGTTTCCCTGGGCGGCGCTGACGCTCGAAGGCGAAGTCGAGACGCTCGCCGCCGAGAACCCGGCGCTCGTCGCCGAAGATCGCTATCGCGCGCTGCTCGGCGACGGCCGCGGCCGCGACGCTGCGGCAGGCCGCGCGCTCGTCGGCCCGCACGTCAGCGACCTCGTCATCTTCCATGGGCCCAAAGGCGCGCCGGCGGCGCTGAGCTCGACCGGCGAGCAGAAGGCGCTGCTGGTCGGGCTGGTGCTCGCCCACGCGCGGTTGGTCGCCGACATGTCGGGCGTCGCGCCGATCGCCTTGCTCGACGAAGCGACGGCGCATTTCGATCCGCGTCGTCGCGCGGCCTTATTCGCGGCGCTGGAGCGCGTCGGCTCGCAGATGTTCGTCACCGGCGCCGACCCCGCCGCGTTCGCCGAACTCGGCGATCGCGCCCGTCTCTACGAGGTGACGCCCGGCCGCGCGCGGCCGTGGCCGACGAATTAGGCGTGCCCGGCGTCGGACGACAGCCAGGCGGCGTTGACGCCGATCAGCGCCAGCGCGCGATCGTAGATGGCGTCGAAATCGGCGTCGAAGATCAGCCGCGAATCGGCAGGCGAGACGAGCCAGCCGTTGGCGAGAATCTCGCTCTCGAGCTGGCCTGAAGCCCAGCCGGCGTAGCCGAGCGCCAGCACCGCCTGGCTCGGCCCGGCGCCGCGCGCGATCGCCTTGAGGATGTCGAGCGTCGCGGTGAGGCAGACGCCGCCGCCAATCGGCACCGTCGATTCGGCGGTGCGGTAATCGCCCGAATGGAGGACGAAACCGCGACCGGTGTCGACCGGGCCGCCGCGCAGCACCCTCATGTGCTCGACCCTCGCCGGCAGCCGGATCGCCTCCGCTTCGCCGACGACGTCGAGTTGCACCAGCAACTGCGAGAAGTCGATCTCCTCGGCGCGCTGGTTGATGACGATGCCCATCGCGCCGTCTTCGCGGTGGGCGCACATGTAGACGACCGAGCGCGCGAACGGACCGTCGCGCAAGCTGGGCATGGCGATGAGGAATTGACCCTCATAGCTTTGCCACGGCGCTGATTCCGGGGTGCGAGCCATGCGCTCATGCTAGTCGTCGTTGCGGCGCCGCGAAAGGGCGAAAAAGCGGCGAAGCTTGGGCGCGCGGCCGGCGAGCCATCACGCTGATTTTGCTGGCCCGCGGCGCGAGGCGCCCCTAAATGGCGGGAATGAAGCCGCTTGCTTATGCACTTGCCGCCATTTTCGCTTCGGCGGCGCCGGCCGCCGCCGACGAATACGCGAGCGACTGGGCGCGGGCGTCGAAGGCCGAGGCGCGGCTTGTCGCCGGCGCGGCGGGCCAGGCGGCGGTCGAGGTCCGCCTCGCGCCGGGCGCCATCACTTATTGGCGCAATCCCGGCGATTCCGGCGCGCCGCCTCGTTTTGATTTTGCCGGTTCACGCAATCTCGCGCGCGCCGAGCCGAGTTTTCCGGCGCCGAAGCGCATCGCCGAGCCCGACGGCTCGGACGCGTTCGGCTATGAGGAGGCCGTCGTGTTCCCGATCGCGGTCGCCGCCGTCGACGCGAGCCAGCCGGTCGAGCTCAAGCTCAAGTTCGACTATGCAGTGTGCGAGAAGCTGTGCCTGCCCGCCAAGGCCGACCTCACGCTGACGTTGCCGCAAGGCGGCGCGAGTCCTTACGCCGCCGCGATCGCGGCCACGACCGCCGCCGTTCCGCGCGTGAGCGATCTCGGCGCGCTCGGCGGCGCGCTGGCGGCGGCCGGCGCCGACGCTTGGCGCTTGTGCGTCAAGGCCGAGCCGGGCCCGCCGCGCGATCTGTTCGTCGAGGCGCCCGAAGGCTGGTGGTTTGCGACCAAGTCCGGCGCCGACGCCGAAGGATGCGCGTGCTTCGCTCTTGAACTGCAGCAGAAGCCTGACGGCGCGGCGCTGCCGGTCAATGTCCGCGCGACGCTGACGGGCGGCTTAGGCGCGCGCGAATTCCCGCTCGCTCTCGCCGCCAAGCAATGACCTTGCGGCGGCGCCGCACGCCGCTAGACTGGCCGCCCTTTGGACGGGAGACGGACAATGACGATCAAGATCGGCGACAAGCTGCCCAACGCGACTTTTCGCCTGGTGACCCCTGACGGCCCCAAGCCGGTGACGACGCAAGACTATTTCGCCGGCCGCAAGATCGTGCTGTTCGGCCTGCCCGGCGCCTTCACGCCGACCTGCCACAAGAACCACCTGCCCGGCTTCCTCGCCGAGGAGGCGGCGTTCAAGGCCAAGGGGATCGACGCGATCGCGATGACCTCGGTCAACGACCATCATGTGCTCCTGGCCTGGGCCAAGGCGACGGGCGCGGAAGGCCACATCGACTTCCTCGCCGACGGCGCCGCCGATTTCGCCAAGGCGGCGGGGCTCGACTTCGACGCCTCGGCGAGCGGCCTCGGCCTGCGCTCGCGCCGCTATTCGGCGCTGGTCGAGGACGGCGTCGTCAAGCAGCTCAACATCGAGGAATCGCCCGGCAAGGCCGACCTGTCGGGGGCGGCGCATATTCTGGCGCAGATTTGACCAGCGCCCTCGTGTAGGCGCGGCCGCCGGCCAGCCGCGCCTCAGGGCGCCTGCTTACGCAGGCGGGTCAGGATGAGGGTGGCGGGGCCGGATGAGCTGCGGCGCCAATTCTCTCATCGAGAGGAGCGTCGCGTGCGCTGAGACCCCAATGCCCTCATCGTGAGGAGCGCCGCGGCAGCGGCGCGTCTCGAACGACGAGGGCGCGCGCGGCGCTGCTTCGACGATGCCCCGGTCCTTCGACTCGCCTGCTTGCGCAGGCGGCTCAGGATGAGGGTGGCGGTGTCCCGCCCCCTCTGCGAGAGACAATTTCTTCCCGAATTGCCCAACGCGAGCTAATATGAGTTTAGTTCGCGCAGGCTTCTCTGCGCAAAGCGACAGCAGTTGCGCGGCAAGACATTTTCAAAAGGGACCGAAAGTCAACGCCTGGCGCCTTAAGCCTTTGACATTGCTTAAGTCATTGTCAAGAAAAGCCTTGACGAAGCTTGACAACGCTTGACGAAACTTGACAGGACTTGACGAAACTTGACAGGACTTGACGCCGCTCGACGAAACACTTGACGACGCGCGAGCCGATCGCCATCCCCCTAACCCTCCCCTACCCTTCCGCCTTCCTCTTCCCCGGCAGGAACGGCGCCATGCCCTTCCGGGCGAGTTCGTCGGCGCGCTCGTTCATTTCGTGGCCGGCGTGGCCGCGCACCCAGCGCCAGTCGATCGTGTGGCGCTCGGCGGCGGCGTCGAGCCGGCGCCATAGGTCTTCGTTCTTCACCGGCTTCTTGTCGGCGGTGCGCCAGCCGTTGCGCTTCCAGCCGTGAATCCATTGCGTCACGCCGCCGCGCAAATATTGCGAGTCGGTATGCAGCTCGACGTGGCACGGGCGGGTGAGCGTCTCCAGAGCCATGATCGCCGCCATGATCTCCATGCGGTTGTTGGTCGTCAGCGGCTCGCCGCCGCAAAGCTTCTTCTCGCGCTCGCCCCAAGCGAGGATCGCGCCCCAACCGCCTGGTCCGGGGTTGCCCGAGCAGGCCCCGTCGGTGAAGACGACGACGCGATCGTTCATGCGAGGCGGCCGTAGTCGCGGGCGCTGACGACGCGCTGGTGGAAGCGCATCTTGGTCAGATACTCGAGCGGGTTCTTCGGCGTCACTTTCGCCCCGGGCGGCACGTTGAGCCAGTCGACCAGGCGGGTCAGCATGAAACGCAGCGCCGAGCCACGCGCCAGAATTGGCAGCGCCTCGACCTCTGCCGCGGTCAGCGGTCGCCGCTTCTCGTAGCCGCGGATCATCGCCATGCCCTTCGAGACGTTGAACTGGCCGTCGGGCTCGAAGCACCAGGCGTTGAGACAGACGCCGAGGTCGTAGGCGAAGGAGTCGTTGCAGGCGAAATAGAAGTCGATCAGGCCGGTCAACTTGTCGCCGAGGAAGAACACGTTGTCGGGGAACAGGTCGGCGTGGATCACGCCGCCCGGCAGGCCGCCCGGCCAGATCGCCTGCAGCGCCGCGAGCTCGGCGGTCATCTCACGCTCGAGGCCGGGCGCGACTTCGTCGGCGCGCGGCGCAGCGGCGTCGACGAGCGGCGGCCAGCCGTTGATGTCGAGCGCATTGGGACGATGAAACTGCGTGAAGTCGGCCCCCGCCTCGTGCATGCGCGCCAGCGCTTCGCCGACCTGGCCGCAGTGGACGGCCTGCGGCCGCCGCAACCAGACGCCGTCGAGAAAGGTGACGAGCGCCGCGGCGCGGCCGCACAGGCGGCCGAGCGCCTCGCCGTTCTTCGCCCTGACCGGCTGCGGGCAAGTGACGCCGCGCTGGGCGAGATGCTCCATCAAGCCGATGAAAAATGGCAGGTCGCTCTCCTTCACCCGCTTTTCGTAGAGCGTGAGGATGAACTGGCCGGCGTCGGCGTGCAGCAGGTAGTTGGAGTTCTCGACCCCCTCGGCGATGCCCTTGAAGGAGAGGACGCGGCCGAGGTCGTAGCCGGCGATGAAGGTTTCCAGCGCTTCGTCGGAGACTTCGGTATAGACCGCCATGATTCGCCTAGTTCGGGTCGCGCGGCGGCGAATGAGCGGCGTCGCTCCCTCTCCCCGCGCCGCGGGGAGTGGGGACGTCTAACGGGGAGGGGGAATGTTCGCAAGCGGCCTGTGGGCCGTCCCCACGGTGACCGCCTCGGCCGCCCAGACGGCGCGCAACGTCATGCAGCGCGAGCTGACCGGGGCGCCGGGCGCGCTCGGCGCGGCGCGGGCGCGCTTTCTGTTCGCCGACATTCTGCGGCTGATCGCGGAATTGCGGCCGCCGTCGCTCCTATCGACGGCGTAAAGCGTTCGAATGTCATGCGTTCGCTCCAACGCACAGGAGAGACGCGTCTCGATCAGCGAAAACTCGACGCGCCCCGACTGTGAAATGGGCGTCGGCCCGGCGCGACGCCCATCGACAAGGCGCATTGGCGCTTCAGGATTGCGGGACAAGCCAACAAGGCGCAGTCTGAGGCTGAAACCAGCCGGCATCCGGGGGATGTCGGAAAAGAAGAAGAATCGCCGTTCGCCGGCGGCGGCGTCGCTGGCGACGATGATGGCGAGCTCGAGCCAGTTGGCTCGTCGTTCAACATGGGAGGTACGTCATGAAGACCAGCTTTACGCGCAGAATGTTGCTTGCGGCGGCGGTCGCCGTGCCGTTCGCCGTCGGCATGGGCGGGCCGGCGTTCGCCGACGGCGAGCGCTTTGTCTTCGTCAGCCACGCGCCGGACTCCGATTTGTGGTGGAACACCATCAAGAACGCGGTGAAGAACTCCGAGCACGACCTCGGCGTGAAGGTCGAGTATCGCAATCCGTCGACCGGCGACATCGCCGACATGGCGCGCATTATCGAGCAGGCCACGGCGTCCAATCCGACCGGCATCATCACCACGATCGCCGACTACGACGTGCTCGAATCCGCGATCAAGGGCGCCATCGCCAAAGGCATCCCGGTGATCACCGTGAATTCGGGCACGGCGGCGCAATCGAAGAAGCTCGGCGCCCTCATGCACATCGGTCAGCCCGAATACGACGCCGGCAAGGGGGCCGGCGAACGCGCCAAGGCGGCGGGCGTGACCAAGTTGCTCTGCGTCAATCACTACATCACCAATTCGGCGTCCGTCGAGCGTTGCCAGGGCTATGCTGACGGCGTCGGCGTCAAGCTCGGCGACCAGATGCTCGACTCTGGGGTCGACCCGACAGAGGTCTACAACAAGGTCAAGGCTTATCTCACCGTCCATCCCGACACGGACGGCATCGTGACGCTCGGCCCGAACTCCGCCGATCCGGTCATCAAGCTGCTGCGCGACACCGGGCAGGCCGGCAAGTTCAAGAGCTTCGTCACTTTCGACCTCGACTCCGACATCGCGCAGGCGATCAAGGATGGCGTCGTCGAGTCCGCGATCGACCAGCAGCCCTATCTGCAGGGCTATCTGCCGGTCGTGTTTCTGACCGAATACGCCCGTTACGGCGTCCTTCCGGCCAATAACGTCAACACCGGTCCCGGCTTCGTCACCAAGAAGACGATTGCGTTGGTCCAGAAACTTGCGGGCGAATATCGCTGAGAGCTCGCGAACGGATTGACGAGCCGCGGCGCCTTTCTTTCCGGGGACGGCAAGAGAGGCGCCGCAGGTTCGCTGCGACAATGAGCAAAGCAAGGGGGGTCGTCGTTCCGCCATGACTTCCAAGGAGGGAGAACCCGTGGCGCACGATCCCGGCGCCGACGCCGCGGCGATCGTCGAGGCGGCGCAAGACGAAAGACTGCAACATCAGTCCGCTCTTCGCCGACTGTTGTCGGGTCCCGAACTCGGCGCTTTTGCCGGGGCCGTGCTGGTCTTCGTCTATTTCGGCATCACAGCCCATGGCACGGGCATGTTCGCAGCCGACGGCATCCTCAATTGGACGACGGTCAGCGGCGAACTGATGATCATCGCCGTCGGAGCGGCCTTGCTCATGGTCGGCGGCGAATTCGACCTGTCGGTCGGCTCGATGATCGGATTTGCCGGCATGATGATCGCGCTGCCGACAGTCATCTTCCACTGGCCAATCACCTTGAGCGTCCTCTTCGCCTTCGCCGGCGCGCTCGCCATCGGCTTCCTCAACGGGCTCATCGTCGTCCGCACCAGCCTACCGTCCTTCATCGTAACGCTCGCCTCGCTCTATATCCTGCGCGGCCTCACCATCGCCCTGTCGATCCTGTTCACCAACCGCACGATCGTGGGCGGGGTGAAGGAGGCGGCCGAAGGCACGTTCGTCGGCTTCCTGTTCTCGGGCACAATCTGCGATCCTCTGTTTACCTGGCTCGCCGACCACGATTGGATCGGGCGCTTGGCGAATGGCGCCCCCAGCGTGCGCGGCGTGCCGATGGTCATCGTCTGGGCGCTCGTCATCGCCGCGCTCGGCCACGTCGTGCTGGCGAAGACGCGAGCCGGCAACTGGATCTACGCATCGGGCGGCGACGCCGACGCGGCGCGCAACACCGGCGTGCCGGTAGGCGCGGTGAAGATCTCGCTGTTCATGCTCACCGCGTTCTGCGCCACCGTGTTCGCCGCCTGTCAAGTGTTCGAATTCGGCTCGGCCGCATCCGATCGCGGCTTGCTCAAGGAATTCGAAGCGATCATCGCCGCGGTCATCGGCGGCTGCCTGCTCACCGGCGGGTATGGCTCCGTCGTCGGCGCCTGCCTGGGCGCATTGATCTTCGGCGTGGTGCAGATGGGTATTCTCTTCACCGGCGTGCCGAACGACTGGTTCCGCGTGTTTCTCGGCAGCATGCTGCTGATCGCGGTCCTCTTCAACAACCTGATCCGCACGCGGGTGGTGCGTGGACGCTGAAATGGATCGAAGGCCATGACGGCAGTTGAGGCGAACACTGTTTCTGTTGACAGCCCACCGCGAGCCCGCGCGCCGCTCATCGAGGTTCGCAACCTCGTCAAGTATTTCGGGCCGGTCGTCGCGCTCGCCGGCGTGTCGATGGATGTCCGGGCGGGGGAGGTGCACTGTCTCCTCGGAGATAACGGCGCCGGCAAGTCGACGCTGATCAAGACACTTGCCGGTGTGCATAGCCCAACGAGCGGAGACATTCTCGTCGAGGGCAAGGCGGTGGCCTTTTCGAGCCCGCGCGAGGCGCTCGATATGGGCATCGCCACGCTCTATCAGGACCTGGCGATGATCCCGCTGCTGTCGATCACGCGCAATTTCTTCATGGGCCGCGAGCCGGTGAAGGGCAGGCTCGGTCCGTTCGCCTTCATGGACATGACCCTCGCCGATCGTATTGCGCGCGAGGAGATGCGGCGGATCGGCATCGACGTGCGCGATCCGCGGCAGGCGGTCGGCACCCTTTCGGGCGGCGAGCGGCAATGCGTGGCGATCGCGCGCGCGGTGCACTTCGGCGCCAAGGTGCTGATCCTCGACGAGCCGACTTCGGCGCTCGGCGTCGCCCAGACCTCGATGGTGCTGAAGTTCATCCGCCAGGTGAGGAGCAAGGGCCTCGGCGTGATTTTCATCACCCACAACGTGCGCCACGCCTATGCCGTGGGCGACCGCTTCACGATCCTCAATCGCGGCAAGACGCTCGGCACTTTCGGCAAAGCCGAGATCAAGCTCGACGCGCTGCAAACCATGATGGCGGGCGACAAGGAACTGCAGGACTTGTCGGGCGAATTGGGCGGGACGGTGTAGGAGAAGGGCGCCGGCGGAGCTTCGCTGGCGCTGGTCGAGGTCCTGTTCGCCCAAGCTGCGTCGCTGAGGTTGTTCCGCGAACGCCCGAGCGCGCGCGAATGGCTCGGCATGACGCTGATCGTCGCCGCGGCGGCGGTGCTGATCGGAGGGTGAAGCGGGGCGACAAGACCGACGTTTCTCCGGTCGTCATGGCCGGGCTTGACCCGGCCATCCATGCAGCGACGCTCGGACTCTGCTGTCGCGAAGTCCGTGCATCAACGGCGCGGCTTTATCACCGAAGCTCTGCGCCGCGCACAAGCGTGGATGGCCGGGTCAAGCCCGGCCATGACGCAGGGAGAGAGCAACGGCGCCTGCCCTCACGCCTCGCGGAGGGCGCGCGGCAGGGGGAAGAACATCGATTCTTCGGCGGTGGTCAGCGTCTCGACAGCGATGTCGAAGCGCTCGGCGAAGGCGTCGACGATCTCCTCGACCAGGATTTCCGGCGCCGAGGCGCCGGCGGTGACGGCGAGCGAACGCACGCCGGAAAAGCGCGGCCAGTCGATCGCCGCCGCGTTGGGCGCGAGCACGGCGAGCGCACAGCCCGACCGCTCGGCGACCTCGCGCAGGCGCTGCGAATTGGACGAATTCGCCGAGCCG
>JBEKVR010000110.1:0-16924 GCA_049513815.1 Roseiarcus sp.
TGGTTAGGGATCACAAGATCCCACCGGATACGAGGTTGGCAGGGAGTTCGCCCTGTCTCACAAATCGGAGTTCACCGAGACCAACAATTGGCGATTGACTTACGGTCCCTCATACGAGGTTTTCGGATGCCGCGAGGCGTACGAAAACCGCCCAAGCACGAACCCGCGGGCGTGCGGCGCCGGTCTATGGGGATTTCGGGTTTTGGCCGAGCGCGATGATGGCGGCGTGGGATCGGCGATGGGGCCGACAGGGACGCGGCGAGTGAGACTTTGCTCCAGGTGGCCGCTGGATTAGGAGTCGGCCGCCTGGGACGTTGAGGTCTTTTGCCTTGGTCCTGGCGAAGGGCGTGCAGATGACGGTCGCCGGAACCGAGGGCGTTGCGGCGCGAGGTGAGCGTGGGCCGTGCCGGGTCACGACGGCGTCCCGGTAGTCGTCGGAGAGTGGGGCGGCGCGCGCGGCTGCATCCAGCGCTCGAACGTCTCGATGATGCGCATGCGCCCGCCGCAGCAGGGACAAGGTGGGAGCCAATCGAGCGGTTCTGGCGCTTCGACAGGCTCTGGCGACGCCGGGGTTGTTAATCGGCCCGGGGTCCGAACGCCGATCGGCGTCGTAACGCCTTGAGACGATTGGTCATCGCTGGGTCAGATTCCAAAGCTGAGTTGCAGACGGACACGCCCAGCGAGACCGACCATGGTCAATAATCCTGTTCCTTGCGAGGAACAAGGCGCCGCCCCCGTCGCCAGAGCCGGCGTCGTTCTCGCTTCCTGAACGCGGCATGGCTCGCCGCCACGGCGCAATTCCACGTCGATCGTACCCTGATCCTGGTTCCAGATTCCGGAACCGCGCGGAGTCAAAAAGAGTTCCTTCGCCGCCTACGGCCAACCGGCCCCTTCGCTCGCCTTGGCCGCCGCTTCGGCGCCGTCCAAGTCAGCGCGCCAACGGGAGGCGACAAGGCGACGGCCGGTGACGGCGTCGGCGTCGCGCGAGACGAGCCAGAGCAACGGCGGGACGATGATTGACGGATCGAGCAGCTTCGCGCGCAAACTCTCAGGAAAGGCCGAAGGAATCATGCCGGTCAGCGTCGCGCCGCCCGGCAGAAGGGCATTGACCGTCACTCCGGTTCCGGCGAGATCCTGAGACCAGATGATCGTCTCGGATTCGAGCGCCGCTTTCGACGGGCCGTAGGGTGAGAAACCGCGGCGGCGCATGGTCTCATGGTTCATCGAGATGTTGACGATGCGGCCCCAGCCCGCGCGGATCATCGTCGGGGCGGCGGCGCGCGCCATCAGAAACGGGCCGTTGACGTTCGTATCGATCACCAATCGATAAGCGGCGGGCGGCGACTCCCAGAAGCGGGTCGGTTCTGTCATGAACGTCTCGCTGACGTATTTCATGCCGCGCCCGGCGTTGTTGACGAGAATGTCCAAACGGCCGAAGCGGGCGAGCGCGAATTCGACCGTTCGCGCGCAATCGTCTTCGGAGACCACGTCGGCGACCAGCGGAACAATTCGTCTCTGACCGTATTCGATCTCGGCTTTGCGCGAGACGGCCTCGATTTCCTGCTTCTCCCGCGCGGCGGTGATGATCATCTGCGCGCCGGCCTTGGCGAGCCCGAGCGCCATCGCCCGCCCGATGCCGCGGCCGCCGCCGGTGACGATCGCGACGCGTTGCGCAAGCTCGGAAACACTCGCCATGACGTTGCTCCCTTCGCAGAGTTGGCGAACCTGCGGTCTGACGGCGCCGACCCTTGGCTATGGCCGGGCGACGGCGCGGCGTCCCGGCGCGCAAGGTCTGCTGCGCGCCGATCGGCGTCACTTCTGGACGGTCAGGGGCGCCGCGGCAATGTCCGCCGGGGACGCCAATCAAGTCTTTGGATAGCCGACCGTCTGCGCGCATGTGACGAACTTCGTCGGCGGCAATTGCAGCAACTGACCGAGTCGATCGCGGTTGACCGAGGCGCGGAACACCGTCGCCAGCCCCTCGGAGGCGCAGAACAGGTAGACGTTCTGGCCAATAAAGCCGACGTCGGCGAACGCCCACAACCGTTTCTCATCGCCCGCTGCGTCCTGCAATCGCACGCTGTCGGAGACGTAGACGAGGTCGATCGGCGCGGCGCCGACAAAGTCCTGCACGCCAGTTTCGGCGCGGATGTCGTCGGCGAGCACCTGAATCAGTCGATGCGCCTTCGCGTTATAGCTCCAAGCGCCGTCAGCCGCGGCGACGAAGATTTCGGCGTCCATTGCGTGTCGCCAGGATGGCATGGTGCGGTCGCCGGTCGCCGGACGATTAACGCCGCAGGCCGTCCACAGCAGGTTCGACAGCACATCAAGCGGCACAGGCGTGTCAGCGAATTCGCGGGTCGAGCGCCGCGCCCACATCGCTTCGGCGAGGGGTTTGCCGCCGTCCTTCCACGGCTCGGGCAGATCGACGGCCTTCAGGCCATCCGCAACCACGCCGCTCGGCCCGGCGGCGAGGCCGACGCTCGCGAGAATGCCCAAGTTCACGGTGCGACGGGACAGCACGGCGCGCGCTCCTCAACCTTGACCGGCGGCGCGCAGCAGGGCGCGGCGCACCAGCGTCTCCAGCATCGGCGCTTTGTAGGCGTTCTTCGCCAACGGCGTCGCGCCTTCGAGCGCGGCGCGACCGGCGGCGGCGGCGGACTGGGCGTCGATCGGCTTGCCGGCGAGCGCCGCCTCGGCGGCGCGCGCGCGGCGCGGCGTCGGCGCGACGGCCCCGAGAACGATCGTCGCCTTTCGGCAGGCTTGGTCAGGACCGAGATCGAGCGCGACGGCGACGTCGACCAGCGGCCAATCGAATGATTGTTTCTGCGCGAGCTTGAGATGCGCCGTCTTCACGCCCGCCGCCGCCGGCAGCAACACGGCGGTCAGGATTTCATGGGGACGGAGATCGTTCTCGCGCTGCACGTCCTTGTCGGGGTCGATGAAAAACTCGTCCAGCGCGACCCGCCGCGTCGCGCCGTCATCATCGACCAGTTCGATCTCGGCGCCGAGCGCGACCAACGCCGTCGCCGGCGTCGAAGGATGCACGATCGCGCAGAAGCGGTTGTCAAAGATCGCATGGTGCTGATTTTCGCCTTCGATCGCATAGCAATGACCGCCACCCTTGCGCAGGCAGCGAAACTCGGCCGAGCGGAAATACCAGCAGCGCGGCCGTTGCAAGAGGTTGCCGCCGAGCGTCGCCGCGTTGCGGATCTCGGGGCTGGCGGAATCGCCCGCCGCGTCGGCGAGCGCGGGATAGAGCTTGCGCACGGTCTCGTCCGATGCGAGCCGCGCCAGCGTGACCAGCGCGCCAATTCTCACGCCGCCGTCGCTCTGCGGCTCGATGGTCGAGAGGTCGGAAAGGCCGCTGAGGCTTGTCACCTTGGCCGGCGCGACGAGCCCTTCTTTCATCAGGTCGAGGAGGTCGATCCCACCTGCCTTGACGATCGTCGTCTCGGGCGCGCTCGCGCCGCCTTCCGGCGTCAGCATCGCCTCGCAGACGAGCGTCGCCGCCTCGGCCGCTTCCTGGACGCTCCTCGCCGCGGCGAATGCGAAATTGCGCATGGCTCAACCCCTTGGCGGAATCCGCCCGAGCGCCTCTAGAACGGCGGCCGGGGTCATCGGCAGCGCGCGTAGGCGAACGCCGATCGCGTTGTAGACGGCGGCGCCGATCGCCGGCGCGGTGGCGATGTTGGCCGGCTCGGCGATGCCGTAGGCGTCGGTGGCGCTGCGGCCCTGATAGTTTTCGATCACCGTCACCTCGATATCGGGGACCTCGCGCGATCCGACGAGCTTGTATTGTTCGAGATTGGCGTTGACCATGCGGCCGCTCGCGAGGTCGAGGACGCGCTCCTCGTAAAGCGCGTAGGAGACGCCCATCAGCACGCCGCCCTGGATTTGGCTTTCGAGCAGCAGCGGATTCATCGGCCGGCCGCAATCCTGGACTGCAACCACCCGTTCGACCCGGATGATTCCGGTCTCGACGTCGACCGCCACCTCGGCGAACTGCACGCCGCCGAGATCGTGCTGGGCCAACGCCGCCTCGCCCATCGTGCGCTTGAAGCCGCCGTAGTCCTCGCCGCGCGTTTCGACGAAGCTCAGGGCGTCGCCATCGATCAGCGCCGCGGCTTCGGCAAAGCGCATCGAGCGCTTCGGCTCGTCGCGCGTCTCGATCAGGCCACCGCGCGCGACGAGATCGCCGGGCGCGACGTCGAGCGCCGGCGCCGCCTTGGCGAAGAGCGCCTGCAAGATCTTCCAGGCGGCGACTCGCGCCGGCGGCGTGATCGAGGCGGTGGTGCGGCTGCCGTAGGAGGGCGGCCCGGCCGGGAAGGCGGTATCGCCAATGTGGATGGCGATCTGCGACGGCTTGAGTCCCAGCGTCTCGGCGATCGTCTGCTGGATGACCGTGCCAATGCCGGAGCCGATGTCCTGAACGCCTGAGAAGGCTTCGACCGTCCCGTTGCGCCGCAACCGCACTTCGATCGAGGCGGCGGTCTGCACATTCGCGCCCCAAAGCGACTGGGCCATGCCGAGGCCGCGCTTGATCGGTCCGGGGTCAGCGCCCGGCGCATGGCGATGCGACCAGCCGATGCGCTCTGCGCCGATGCGCCGCTCCTCGCGTCGCACCGGGTTCGAATCGATGTGGTCGCGCAGGAGCAGCGGATCGAGGCCGAGCTTCTCGGCGAGTTCGTCGATCGCGTTCTCCAATCCCCAGGCGCCCGGAGTGTTGCCCGGCGCGCGCATCGCGCTGCCCGGCCCGGCGTTGATGAACACGTCGTATTGCGCGGAAGAAAAGTTCGGACAGTCGTAGATCGACTGGGCGAAATTGCCGATGCCGGCCCCGAGCCCGACGCCCGCCGTGCCATGGCTCTCGATCGCCATCCCCGTCAGCGTCCCATCCCGGCGGGCGCCGAGGCGGATGCGCTGGCGCACGGATGGACGGTTGCCGGAGTCCATCTGCTCTTCGGGCCGCATCAGGGTGAGCCGCACCGGCGCGCCCGCCTGCTTCGACAATGCGACCGCGAGACGGCCGTAATTGCCGAGCGTCGATTTCGAGCCGAAGCCGCCGCCCATACCGTCGACCGCTACGCGCACCTTCTCGATCGGTAGATCGAACGCCTGCGCTAGCTCGCGGCGCACGCCAGCGGTGTATTGGGTCGAGATGTAAACGGTGAGACCGTCGTCACGCCAATCGGCAACGAGGCCGTGCGGCTCCAGGCAGCAATGCGTCTGCACCTGGGTCGAATATTCGCCTTCGAGCGCGACTTCGGCGGCGGCCAATCCCTGCTCGATGTCGCCGCGACTGGCGAGCGCCGGCCCGCGGGCGTTGCCGTCGAGCGGCAGGTTCGCGGCGGCGGCGAACCCACCTTGCGGCGCCGCGTCGGGCTCGTAGACCTTGGGCGCGCCGGGTTTGAGCGCCTCGTCCATGGCGACGACGAACGGCAGCGGCTTGTAATCGACGCGGACGAGTTTCAGCGCCTCCTCGGCCTCCGCCATCGAGGTCGCGGCGACTGCGACGACCGGCTGGCCGACATAGCGCACGACGGCGCGCGCCGGATCGTCGGGATTGACCGCGGAGACAATCGCCTTGACGCTTTCGCGCCGCCTTACGGCCGAAACGTCGATCGACCGCACCCGCGCGTGCGGCAGCGGCGAGCGCAGGATGCGACCGAAGAGCATGCCTTTCATCACGACATCGACGGAGTAGCGCGTCGCGCCGGTCGCCTTGCCGCGCGCGTTCCAGCGCGGCCGCGGTTTGCCGATCTCGACGAGATCGGCGTTGACGGGCAGTGCCGGCGGCTCGTCCGCCGGAATCCGCCGCGTCTCCTCGTAAACGCCGAGGCCGGCTATGCCGACGGGAAAGGTCTCGTCGCGCGTCGCGCCATCGGTCGCCATGGTCAGCCCTTTCGCGCTTTGGCGGCGGCGAGCGTCGCGGCGACGACATGCGGATAGGTCCCACAGCGGCAGATATGGCCGCCAATCGCGCGCTCGACGTCCTCGGCGGTCGGATCGGGATTTCGCTCGATCAGCGCCGCGGCGGCCATCTCCATGCCGGGCGTGCAGAAGCCGCATTGCATCGCGTCGTGCTCGATGAACGCCGCCTGAATCGGATGAAGCTCATCGTCCCGGGCGAGGCCTTCGATCGTCGTCACCGCGCGTTCGCCGACTTCGACCGCCAGGGTCATGCAACCAAGATGCGGCTCGCCGGCGAGCCAGACCGTGCAGGCCGAACAGGCGCCGCGGTTGCAGGCGATCTTCGTTCCGGTGAGCCCCAGTGGCCCGCGCAACGCTTCGACCAGCGTCATGCGCGGCTCGACCCTCAGGCGGCGGTCGACGCAATTGACCTTCAAGACGATGTCTTCGGCGAAGGCGGTCGCCGCGCTCGTCGCGTCTTCGGGCTGCTCAGCCGCCTGCCCGACGGCGCTAAGAGCACTCGCCCCGACCGCCGCCGAGACCGATCCGCCGAGCAACGCCCGGCGCGACATCTTCGCTCGCGCCATGTCGCCGTCCTCGCCTTGTCCCAAGCGGGCGCGGAAACACTCCGGCCTCCCGCCGGCGCGTTTTGACGCAAAGTTAAAGCCTCCCGCCTCGACTGGGATTGCGCCCGGTCAAACGGTCGCGCCGCTCACGAAGAACTGATTTGTCCGCCAACGGGGGGCTACCGTGGGGGCCGAACGCCGACCGGGGTCGCAAGGTGTTGATTATGTTTGCTTCAGCGGGGTCGATTTCGGCGCTTGTGCACGTCTCGGCGGCTAACGGGAATAAACTGGGTTCCCGCCCCGTCAGGCCCAGGAGTGGACAGTCACCGAAGAGCGACCTCGCCGAAGCACTCCAAGTCAAGCGCTTGCGACGGCGATCAGCGTTCGGGCCCTGCTCTGACATACTTCAGGATGGACCAATTCAAAGGGGGTGGATCACTGTCGCATCGCTGTTTTCGTCGGCGCCGCCCACTGAGTCATGCCGCCGCCCGGCGTGGAACTTCAATCACCTTGACGCCATGCAGCTTGGCGCGCTGCACCAAGTCGGCCGTGCCAGGACCGCCAGGGAAAGAGACGACAAGGTCTGGCTTGCCTTCGTCAATCATTTGCTGATTGCGAATAACCCCAGCGGCGCCGCCGTGCTCGGGCCAATTGGCGTCAAATTCTCTATCGGGGATGAACCGGTTGCGCGCCCAGGCTTGCGCCAGACGGTCGGCGCCTGTGGCGGCGCCGTGGATTAGCAATCCAATTGGCTGTTTGGCGGTTAGTTCCGACAGGAATGTCCAGACATGCTCCTGGTCATGATAGTTGCGACCGCCGCAGACAAGGACTCGTAGACCGTCCATTGGAATCTCCCCACTTTCCGATTGGCCCAACGATTGTCGAGCCGAATCCCGTTGAGTCGTGGAACCTCGCCGTCCGGCATTTTCCGCGTCATGTCGAGAAAAATCATCCGGTCCGCGCGGAAATGCCGCCCATCGACAATGACCACTTGGTAGCCCATTTCGGTCGCCGTGCGGATGACAAGCGGGCCCTGGCCCATTGTAGCGCCGAGGGGCACTTGAAAACCCGCTGTCACGAACGTCCAGCCCTTCGGCGAACTGATAGTGCAGAGGGCCGGGCGCTTCGATGATTCTGCCGCGCCTGGCGCAAAGGATACCGCATTGCGAAGCAGCTTGGGGTTCGAACGCCGAAGACCGGCGGTTCTCGCACGCGCACGGCCGACTCAGCAGGCCCGAGCGAGCCGATCAACCGTCGCGACGCCGGTCAGAATGACGATTCGGCCGGCATCGTCGCGGACATGTGTCCTGAAGCCAGCGTCGTCGACTGCGGCCGCCGCGGACTCGATCAGCGGCCGCGCCCAAGAGCATTGCCGATCTCCACTCGAGACTCGTTCACACTCCTCCGGCGCGGAGTCGCCTCGGCGCAGCTTCCATCCAACGGAATTGGCAGGCCTCTCTTGTCGCACTCAGATTTTCTCCTCTAGCCGAGAAGCTAGCCACGAACTAACATCATTCTTGAACCGCCCCGTGGGGACGATCGCAACGAGAACGCCGCTCGACGTGGCGAGCGCCGTTTTGAGCTTCGGCGCCGCGGGCGTAGGGGGGAAAGCGTGGGCGTTTCCGGCGACGCCCGGATCGAGTTCGCCGCATTATCGCCTGTCTAAGCGACCCGTAGTTGACGGCATGTAATCGCTTACAAGGATCGGGGAGATCGGGGGCGCGCGCATGGCGGATGAGACGCTGAAACGTCTGCTGAATGCGGAGATGGAAGCCGAGCGAATCGTCACCCGCGCGGACGAGGAACGTCAGGCGATCATCGAGCAAGCAAAACGCGACGCTCGCGCAGAGCAACAGCAATATGCCGATCGCATAGCCGACTTGCGCGCCTCCTTTCGCGCGCAGGCGGAACAGCGGGCCCAACAGACGATCACTGCAATGCAACGACGTTTTCAGGAACAGGAGCTTGCATTGCGTTCTTCAGCGAAACTCCACGAACAACTGGCGCTAGATGACGCACTTGCTGTGATAACCGGCACGCAAAAGTGATGATCGCGGCACAATTTGCTTACTTCGACGCTCGTATTAGTCTATACGCCAGGCAATTATTGACCACTAAACAACTTTACGCATTTGTCGATCATCTATATGACGAGAACAGGGAAGGCGGTTTCCAATCGAGTGAGCCGCTGCAATACACCGGTGAACTCGATCAAAGCAATGTGACCATTCTGCTTAGCGAGTTGGCCGTGCTGATCCGCCCGCTATCCGGTGCGGCGCGCGAGTTGCTTGGCTATTGGGCGCACCGCTTTGAACTCGGCAATCTCAAGACCATCATTCGCGGCAAGATGGCTGACCAGCCGCGATCGCTGATCGAACAGCAACTGCAGGATATGGGCGCCTTCACAAGTCTGCCCGTCGACGAGCTATTGCAAAGCGACACGCCTGCGGAACTGCTGCGTCGCCTGGAACAGACCCCCTACGCCGACATTGCAAGCCAGGCGCGCCATCTGCTGGAACAAGGCGAGGCGCTGTTCGCGCTCGACGCCGCGTTGGATCGCCGCTATTTCGCGGGTCTGGCTCGACGCAGCCGTTCGACCGACAGCGGCCCCGGACAGCCCCTGCGCGACATCATCGGCTGCATGATCGACCGAGTGAACTTGGTCTGGCTGCTGCGTTATCGCTTTGCGTACAATCTATCCCCGGCGCAAGCATATTACCTGCTCATTCCCGCCAGCCATCGCTTGCTTCCACAACAGATGCAGCAACTGGCGCAGTGCGCGAGCTTTGAAGACGCCATGAGCAGCTTGTCCAATCCATTTGACAAGATCCTGGAGGGCGCGCGCAACACCACCGAGGTGACGCTAAAGATGGAAAAGGAGAATTGGCGTATCGCTGAAAACATATTGCGTCATGGCAACTTCAACGTCGCACGCGCTCTCGCTTACATGATGCTGCGCGAGCGTGACCTGAGGCGGATGCGCGCCATCGCTTGCGGGCGTGGCATGCGGATGGGCGGAGACGCGATCCGCTCCGCGCTGGGCATTGCCGATGGCGGGCGCGAGGTGAGCTGAATGTTCAAGCCATTGACCATGCAGCATATCGAGTTGAGCCTGCTCGAGGACGACGCTGCGCAAGTCGCCCTGCTGCTGGCTAACTTTGGCGCTTTCGCCCCTGAGACTAGCGAAATCCCGGCCGACCAACTGCCAGAATTGCCGGGCGAAGCCTATCGTCAGGCGTATTTGGAGACCCGCGCGCATCTTGATATAATACTTGCCCACTACGAAATTCCTGCGCCGGACGCCGTCGATGCGCCCATGCAGTCGGTCAGCCCGCGACAACTCGTTGAGACCGGCGCGTGGCTGCGGACAGTGTGGGGAAAATGCTCGGAAGAGCAGGAGCGCATGCGTCGGCTGCGCGACGAACTCCGTCGCGCCGCGCAATTGCTCAGGGCGCTCGACCAATTCGCACACATCAGCATTGACCTCGCTTTGCTGCAAAAAAAGAGCGCGCTGCTGGATATCCGCGTCGGCACGTTGCCGCGTTCGAACATCCAGCGTTTTGAAGAAGCGCTTGGCTTGGCCGGCTATATCGCCATCCGGTTCTTCACCAATGAAGAACAGGTGCACATGATCGTCGCCGGCGCCGTCGGACAGGCCGGGGAAATCGAGCGCGTGCTCCAGGCCGCCGGCTGGCGAACAATGGACATTCCCGCCGAATTTCGCGGTCGTCCTGACGAGGTGCGCCGCGAACTGACCGAACGTCTGGCGCGTATGACCAAGGAACAGGTGGAGGAGGATGCGCGCCGCCGCAACGAAGGGACGCAAGAGAACCTGCATGAACGCTTGATCGATGCGACACATGTTCTCGCGCGCGCGGCGCCTTATGCCGAGCTGGCAGGGCTGATGCGCGGGCGCGGCAGCTTGGTCACTGTATGCGGATGGATACCGAGCAGCCAGGCGCCGCGCCTGAAGAACATGCTTGAGGCAAGCTTCGGCGACCGTTTTGTGTTGCGCGCGCGCGATCCTCGCACCGATGAGCGACTGCGCGTTCCCTCGGTGATCTGGCACCACCCCTGGCTGCGGCCGTTTGCGAGTCTGGTGCTGAACTACGGCGTGCCGCGTTACGGCGAGATTGACCCCACCGTGTTCTTCGCCGTGTCTTTCGTGTTGATGTTCGGCATGATGTTCGGCGACGTCGGTCACGGCGGAGTCTTGATTCTGGCCGGCGTCCTGTTGCGGCGGCGCCTCGAACAATATGCGGCCCTGGCCATCGCCGTAGGCCTCAGTTCGACGGTCTTCGGGCTGCTCTTCGGCAGCGTGTTCGGCTTCGAAAGTCTTCTGCCCGCGCTGTGGATGTCGCCGTTGTCCGATCCCATGCGCATGCTGGGCGTGGCGCTTGGATGGGGCATCGGTTTCATCCTGTTGGCCACCACGCTGACCATAAGGAACCGTATTGTCGACGGCCGCATGCTGGATGCTCTGCTCGACAGCCATGGCGCGGCGGGCCTGGTGTTGTATCTCGGCCTCCTGCTCGGCGCATGGCGCTATGCGACGACCGGACAGATTGGAATCGCTCCATTGCTGGTCGTGTGTGCGGCGCTGTCAGCGATATTCGCCCACTCATGGCGAGAGAACCAGCGCGTCGCCAGAGGAGAAAAGCTGATGATCGCGCTGATGGAGGCTTACGAGTCGATCATGGCCTACATCTCCAACACGCTGTCCTTTTTGCGGCTGGCGGCTTTCAGCCTCAATCATGTGGCGCTGTGCATCGCCATCTTCACCGTGGCGAACATGATGCGGTTCGCCGGATACTGGACGACAATTGTGCTCGGGAATATTTTCATTCTGGTGCTGGAGGGCGGGATCGTCGGAATTCAGACACTACGCTTGGAATATTATGAAGGCTTCTCGCGTTTTTTTGGCGGCGACGGACGTCCGTTCCGTCCACTTACACTGAGAAAGCGCCAATCCCTTGTATTCCAGAACTACTGATCGTCCGTAGAAAGGAAGACATATGTTTTGGCTCATCGCGGCAATCTTCTTAAGTCTGATCGGCACGTTCGCCGCGGGAATTTACTTTGAACTGCGGCCGATTGCGGATGGCGCGCGCGCGAGACGCTGGTGGAAAGGCGCGCTGGGCGGCAATCTGTTGGTGCTCGTCGTGGCGAGCGTCGGCGCGCTGATGATGGGCGCGCACGATGCGTTGGCTCAACAGGCCTCAACGCCGCACGGCGAGACATCCGTTGGTTTGGGGCTTGCCTTGATCGGCGCGGGCATCCCAACGGCGCTGGCGACGATCGGCGCCGGCCTTGCGGTGGGGCCGGTCGGCGCGGCCTCGCTCGCCGTCATTGCCGAAAAGCCCGAGATGTTCGGTCGCACATTGATCTATCTGGGGCTCGCCGAGGGGATCGCGATTTACGGTCTGGTGGTGACGATCCTGCTGTTGGGAAGGATCGGATGAACGATAACCCCGGTCTCGCTCCGGCGCGCCTGGTTGCGCTTGGCAGCGCCGCGCTGATGGAAGGGTTCGCGCTGATCGGGTTTGAAACCTATGCCGATCCCGCGCCCGAGACCGTCGAAAGTCTGATGGAGGGACTGCTGCGAAACCAGCGGGCCGCACTGGTCGTCATCGAACAGAGTCTGACCCGCAATCCCGGCCGTTTCCTGCTCGGCGCGCAGCGCGAAGGCGGTCGCATTGTCATCACCGAGATCCCGGAGGTGCACTTGTCAGGCAGTTACCGTTCGCGAGTGGAAAGCCTGGTCCAAAGCATACTTGGGCCCGATGCTCTGGAGACTCGAGAATGAGTGACGTGGACGACGTCTCCGGCCTCGAAACCGCGCTGATGGAAAGGGCGCGTAAACTGTCCGAGGGGCATCTCGTCAATGGCCGCCAGGCGCGCGACTTGATCCTTCTGGAGACCCGGCAACGACTGCGCCTCGAGGAAGAACGCGAAACGGTCGCCGCCAAGGCGCAGGCGGAGCGTGTCTATCAGCAACGCGTGCAGGCTGTGGAACTCGATATCCGGGCACGGCTCGACCGCCTGCGCTGGCGACTGGCCAACGATCTGCTCGCCAAGCTGCGCACCCGCCTGTCGGCGCTCGCCGACGACGAGCCGAAGTACTTATCTGTCATAGTTACCTATCTGCGCGAATGCGCGCAAGCGATTGAGCGCGACGAGCTCGTCGTGCACTGTAACGCGCGCGACTTGCAACGCCTGCAAAGGGATTGGACCCGGCTCGCAGAAGACGCGGCGCCGAATAAGCGCCTCACACTATCGCAAGACTCCGTAAACAGCATCGGCGGCGTGGTGGTCGTCAGCGCCGACCAGAATATTCGTTTCGACAATACGTTCGAAGGGCGAATCGAAAGATTGGCTGAATCGTTGCAAGGCTCCATCGCCGAACGGCTGACGCCTCAATCTGGCGAGGTCGCGAATGGGTAAGGTTATCGAAATCAACGGGCCGCTGGTGACGATCGAACTGGCCGATGTGCGCACGGGCGAAGAGGTCAACATAGGCAAAATGAACCTGAGCGGGGAGGTCATCACCCGCAATGGCGCGCGCGCCTTGGTGCAAGTGTACGAACCAACCGAATCGCTCCGCCCCGGCGAACCGGTCACGGCCCTCGGCCATCCGCTGTCGGTGGAACTGGGCCCAGGATTGCTGGGCGGCATCTTCGACGGCGTTCAGCGTCCGCTGCTGGAATACGCTAAGCAGCAAGGCGACTATGTTCCTCGCGGAATCCACATCTCGCCACTCGATCGCCGTCGTTTGTGGCGCTTTGAGCCTGCATCCGATCTTTCCATCGGCGCCCATATCCAATCTGGAACGCTGTTGGGCAGCGTGCAGGAAACTCCGGCTATCGTTCACCGCATCTTGGCGCCGCCAGACGTCGACGGCGAATTGGCCGAGATCATTCCTGCGAGCGAGATCACCGTTGAAGGCGTTGTGGCCCGCGTCCGATCCGCGCTGGGCGTTATCCGCGAACTGAGGCTGTTCCACCGCTGGCCGGTGCGCACCCCGCGTCCGTACCTCCGGCGCGACGAAGCCGTAGAACCATTGCTCACGGGGCAGCGAATCCTTGATACCTTCTTTCCGTTGGTAAAGGGCGGGCGCGCCGCCGTGCCCGGTCCGTTTGGCGCCGGCAAGACCATGGTGCAGCAACAGATCGCCCGGTGGTCGGACGCCAACATCGTCATTTACGTCGGTTGCGGCGAGCGCGGCAACGAACTTGTCGACATCCTTGAAAGCTTCCCCAAACTCATCGATCCTAGCAGTGGACGCTCGCTGATGGAGCGCACGCTGCTCGTGGCCAACACCTCCAACATGCCGGTGGTGGCGCGCGAAGCCTCGATTTATGTCGGCATCACGCTGGCCGAGTATTACCGCGACCAAGGCTACGATGTGGTGCTGGTGGCCGACTCCACCAGTCGCTGGGCCGAAGCGCTGCGCGAAGTGGCCGGGCGCTTCGGCCAGATGCCTGTAGAGGAAGGTTACCCTGCTTATCTCGCTTCGCGCCTCGCAGCGTTTTACGAACGCGCCGGACGGGTCAAGACCTTCGCCGGCGAAAACGGCTCGATCACGCTGATCGGCGCGGTATCGCCGCCTGGCGGCGATTTCTCTGAACCCGTCACCAGTCACACAAAAGAGATCGTGCAGACGTTCTGGGCTTTGTCCAAGGAACTCGCCGATGCGCGCCACTATCCTGCGGTGGACTGGGTCGAGAGCTTCTCCGGCTATGTCGCGAGTTGCGGCGGTTGGTGGGCCGAGCACGTCGATCCACGCTGGGCGGAGCGCCGAGCGGCTGCGCTGGGCATCCTGTCTCAGGCCGAGGAACTGGCGCGGATCGTAAATCTGGTCGGTCCCGAAGCCTTATCGCAGCAGCAGCGCTGGGCGCTGGAAGGCGTGGCGCTGTTAAAGGAAGGCGTGCTGCAACAAAGCGCGCTTGACCCGGTGGACAGCTATTGCTCGCCCCACAAGCAGTTCGCCCTGCTGGACCAGATGCTGTCCATCTATCAGCAGGGGTTGAAACTGCTCGAGTTCGGCGTGCCCGTGCAGGAGTTGCTGCGCCTGCCGTTGCTCGCCGAGGCGCAGCGCCTCAAAGGCGCCTACACAAACGACCAGATGGATGAATTTCGAAACTTCTCCGTACGGACCGACAGCGAATTCAAACGACTGCGTGACGAATACGCGCAACACGGAAAGTCGACGGCGTGAGTGACAAGGAATATCGACTGGCGACGGCTGCGCACAGTGGTCTATTGTACATGCGCGGCGTGCCCGGCGTAGCGCTGGGCGATCGTGTGGTCGTTCTCGACCACAGCGGGCGACGGCGTAACGGACAAGTCATCCGTACGTCCGACGAGCTGGTCCTGATCCAGGTGCTGGAGGGTACAGACAATCTCGATTTGGAACGAACGTGGGTGCGCTTCCTCGACCGGCCGTTCGAAATATCGTTGAGCCCTGACATTCTCGGTCGCGTCTTTAACGGCATCGGCCAGCCTCGCGACGATCTCCCTCCTTTGCTTTCCCACCTAAAGCGCAACGTCAACGGCGCGCCGGTCAACCCTGCTGCGCGCGCCTACCCGCGCGAGTTCATACAGACCGGGTTGTCTGCGGTGGATGGTCTCAACGTCTTGGTGCGTGGGCAGAAGCTGCCGATTTTTTCCGGCTCGGGCCTGCCGCACAACCGTCTCGCCGCGCAGATCGTCCGCCAGGCTCGGTTACCAGGCGGGGAATCCCACTTCGCCGTGGTGTTCGCGGCGATGGGCGTGTCCTATGCCGATGCGCGTTTTTTCCGCGAGACCTTCGCAGACAGCGGCGTGCTCCGCACGGTTGTGATGTTCCTCAACCTTGCCGACGAACCCGCCATCGAACGTCTCATCTTGCCGCGCGCCGCGCTGACCGTAGCGGAGTACCTCGCTTTCGATCTCGATCTGCATGTCCTCGTGGTTATGACCGACATGACGAACTACGCTGAAGCGCTCCGCGAGGTCGCTACGGCCAAAGGCGACGTGCCTGCCCGCAAAGGTTACCCCGGCTACCTCTATTCCGATTTGGCGGAAATCTACGAACGCGCTGGGCGCATCCGCAACAAACCCGGGTCGATCACTATGATTCCGGTGCTCAGTATGCCGAGCGACGACATCACCCATCCCATCCCGGATCTCACCGGCTATATCACCGAGGGACAACTGGTGCTGACCCGCGCGCTCAATAACCTCGGCATCTATCCGCCGATCGATATCCCGCCTTCGCTGTCGCGATTGATGAAGGATGGAATTGGCAAGGACCACACGCGCGAGGATCATGCTCGGGTCGCGGGACAGGTCTACGCCTGTTACGCGCGTGCGCTGGAGGTGCGCAACCTCGCTTCCATCATTGGCGCAGAGGATCTATCGGAGACAGACCAGAACTACCTTGCCTTCGCCGATACCTTCGAACGGCGTTTCGTGGGACAGCGAGAAGACGAAGAACGCAGCATCGTCGAAACCCTGGACCTCGCCTGGGACCTGCTTTCGCTGCTGCCGCCGGCGGCGTTGACCCGCGTGGGCGTGGCGGACTTGGCCAAATACCACCATTGGCGAGGCGCGCCGGCGGAGGAAAAATGAAAAACCTCCTCAAGGTTCGTCCGACCAAGAGCACGCTGCTGTCGCTGCGCCGGCAAGTGGCGGCTTTGCAGCACGGCCATGACCTGCTCGAACGCAAGCGCGAACTGCTGACCCGATTGGTGCACCAGCGCCTGCGCAACTACCGCGAACTTCGCGTTACGGTGCGCGAAGCCTTGCCGGGCGCTTACCGCTGGCTGTCCATCGCACATATGCGAATGGGAACCACGCAATTGCGCCAAGCGGTGCTGGGACTGAAGTCCGCGCTGTCCGTTTACATCTTGCCTCGTAGCAGCATCGGCGTCGAATATCCTACCGTGACGGTCGAGAGCGGATCGCTGCAACCCGTCGGGCTGATGTGGACCGATGCGAGCTTCGATGAAGCGCGCCAGCGTATGACCGAGATCGCTGTTCTGCTCGCGCAGCTGGGCGAAGCCGAAACCGCGCTGTGGCGCTTGCTGAACGAGCAGCGCAAGACTCAGAAGCGGGTCAACGCCCTTAAGTACAACGTCATCCCGCGTTACCAGACGACCATCAGCTACATCGAGTCGACGCTATCTGAAGAAGAACGCAACACGATATTCCAACTGAAAGTCATGCGCAGCCACGCTGACGCGGTCGAAGGGTAATATATGTCGCTTTAATCGTCTTGAACGCGTTGAATAACCTCAGGGGTGTCGGAATTTTCTGGCGTTAGCCCATCTTATTCATCAGGGGGTTGTTTTCGAGGCTGGCGAGCGTGGCGTAAAGGCCTGATTTGGCGTAGGATTTGGCTGCTTACACCGATCCGTTTCGCCTCTCGCCCCACACCCGCTCGCCATGACCGACTCTAATCT
>JBEKVR010000111.1:0-16805 GCA_049513815.1 Roseiarcus sp.
GGCGAATTTCCCCGCGCGGCCGTCGTAGTCCTTCGCGTCCGGCGGCGGCTCGCGCTTGACCGTGATGTTGGGCCAGGTCTTTGAATAATCAGCGTTAAGTCGAAGCCAGGCGTCGAGATTGGGTTCGGTGTCGGGTTTGATCGCCTCGGCCGGACACTCGGGTTCGCAGACGCCGCAGTCGATGCACTCGTCAGGGTGGATGACGAGCATGTTCTCGCCTTCGTAGAAGCAATCGACCGGGCAGACCTCGACGCAGTCCATGTACTTGCACTTGATGCAGTTTTCGACCACCACATAGGTCATCTCGTCGATCCTCGCCCTTTCCGTCGGCGCCGCGCGTCGCGGGACGCCGTCCCCAAGTCGCAGCCCGGCGCTCTATACAGCAATTTCATAATAAGACTAGCCGCCGCGAAGCGTGACGATCAAAGGTCTCGCCCGCCGCGGACCGCCTCACTGGTTTTTGTCGCGCCCCTGCAGCAGCGGCTTGAGGGCGAGCAGCTTGGCGAACGGCGAGTCGAGGTTGACGCGCGGTTCGGCCGGCGGCGGCCGCGGCCTGTCCTTGTCCGGCCGTTTCGTCCCCTCGTCGCGCGCGCGCCGATCGTCGCGACGATCGCCATTGGCGCCCGCCTCGCGGCGCCATTGCGGCGGGCCGCGCCGGCCTTCGCCAGACCGGGCGTCGCCGCGCGCCTCGCCAGCTGCAGCGGAGGGGCCTGCGCCGTCGCCCGACGTATTGCCCGATGCGTTTGCCGATCCTTGGCGCTCGCGCCATGGCTTGCGCCCGCGTCCTTCTTGAGCGCGCTGGCCGTCTTGAGCGTGCGCGTCGGTTTGGGGGTTCGGGCCGCCGCCCTCGACCGCCCCCGCCGCACGCTGCGGGTGGTGATCGCGATGGCGATGGTGATGGGGAACGTGGCGCGGGCGACGCGGCGCCGGCCGCCACACTTCGATCGTCTCTTCTTCCGCAGGAGCAGCTTCGGCTTCCACTGGCGCGGCTTCGGCCGGGGCGGATTCGGACGCAACGGCTTCGGCCGGCCCTTCGGCCGCGGGTTCGACTGCCGCAGGCGGCGGCGCGAGCGCTTCCACGACTGGCTCAGAAGGGGGCTCGACAGGCTCCGGCGCCGCGGCGACTTCGCTGACGGCCTCGGCGACGGCCGGGTCGTCGACCGGAGCCGCGGCCTCAGCCGCCATAGGCTCGGACGCGTCCACGGCTTCCGATGGTTCCTCGACGGACGCGGCGGCCTCGACGACCGCTGGTTCTTCGACCGCGGCGGCGCCCTCGTTTGGCGCGGATTCGGCCGCGGCGGGCGCCGCTTCGCCTTCGACCACGGGCGGCGCGACGACCTCGGCGACCGGCGCCGCAGCGGCGGCGGCGGCGGCGGCGGCCGCAGCGGCGCGGCGGGTGATCGCCGCCTCATAAGCCGATTTCTTGACTTGATGGGCGATGAAGCCGAGCGACCGCAGGATCGACGCGAACGGCTCGCCCGAGCAGCCGGTCAGAGAGGTCATCTGCCCAGTGACGACGAAGCCGTCGGCCTCGTCGGCCGGCCCGGGCGTCGGCGAGCGCGGCAGCGCGGCGCGGATCAGATCGGACAGCCGTTCGACGATGTCGACCCGCACCGCCCGGTCGCCGCAGAGACGAAAACCGGCGATCCGGCAGAGCTCGGCCGAGACTGGCGGCTCGACGGCGAAGGACGTCCGCCCCGAAGCGGCGAAATGCAGCAGCCGCTCGGAACCGTCCTGATCGACGCCAGGCTGGGCCAACGCCCACAATTGCGCGCAAAGCGTCCGCGCCGCCGGTTTCAACAGCGCTGGAACATAGATGTAGTGGGCGCCGAAACGGACGCCGAGCTTGCGCAAGGCGCCGCGCGCTTCCTGGTCGAGCGCCTTGACCTCCGCCTTGACGCGCTCGCGCTCCAGCACGCCGAGCGCCTGCGACACCTTGAGGGCGACCGAGCGCGCCGCTTCGGGCGCGCCCTGCGCGTCGGCGAGCGCGATCAGCGGCGCGAGGACTTTGCGTAGATGGGCGCCGAGCCACAGCGACAGGCGGCGTTCGGCCGCCTCGCGGCCTTCCGGCGGCAACGCTTCGTCGGCGAGCAGCGTCGCGCCCGGCTCGAGCGACCCCACCCCAACGATGAGCTTGCCGATCGGATCGCCGAGCCAACGGATGGTCCCGTCACTGGCGAGCGTCAGCGCGTCGTCGACCGCCTCGGCAAGGCGCGCGGCGCGCGCGGCGAGCGTCTGTACGATCGCCTCCTTGCGGGCGGCGTCGTCGAGTCCGTCGACGGCCGCCCCTGCCGCGGGGGCGAAGACCTGCAGGCCGCGAATAATGCTCGGATCGAAGGCCGGCGCGGCCGGCGCGTCGGGCGGCGTTTCGCCGACCGGCGTCGCTTCTGGCTCTGACATCGCGATACTCTGCAACCTCGATACGACGGATTGGCGCGCGGCTCGTCGCCGCCCGTAGCCGAGCGGCGACGTTCTTTACCTGAGGCTGGCCGCGGCGCCAATGGCGGGCGTCCGAGGCTCAGGGCCGCAGGCGCCGCGAGAAACCCATTATTTGCCCTCATGGCCTCAGGGTGCGATGCGGGCCCTTCGGCCCATTTGGGTGATTCGCGGCCAGCATGTACCGCAACTTCCTCTCGGTCGGCGGATTCACCGCCCTGTCGCGGCTGACTGGCTTCGCCCGCGATCTGATGATCGGCGCGGTGATGGGCGTCGGCCCGCTCGCCGACGCCTTCGTCGTCGCGTTGAGGCTGCCGAACCAGTTTCGCGCCATCTTCGGCGAGGGCGCGTTCAACTCGGCCTACGTGCCGACCTATTCGCGGGTGCTGGTGGCGCAGGGGCACGAGGCCGCCAATCGCCTCGCCAGCCGCGTCTTCACCCTGCTGCTCATCTCGCAGATCGTGCTGCTCGTCGCCGCGCTCGTTTACACCAACGAACTCGTCGCGCTGATCGCGCCGGGCTTTTCCGAGCACCCGGAGAAGTTTGCGCTCGCCGTCGGCATGACGCGCATCACCTTCCCCTATCTCGCCTTCATCACGCTGGCGACGCTGCACAGCGGCACGCTCAACGCGCATGGCTATTTCAGCGCCGCCGCCTTCGCCCCGGTGCTGCTCAACGTATTCGTGGCCGGATCCCTCGCCCTCGCCTTCCTCTTTCCCAACGCCGGCGTGGCGGCGTGCTGGGGTGTGTTCGTCTCGGGAATCGCTCAGCTTGCGCTGCTGATGGCGGAAGCGCGCCGGCGCGGCGTGCTCGAACGGCTCGCCGTTCCGCGTCTCGATCCCGACGTGAAGCAGTTTTTCGCCGCGCTCGGGCCGGCGGTGATCGGCTCGGCCGGCCAGCAGATCGCCATCCTGGCCGACACGATCCTCGCCTCGCTGCTGCCCAACAACGCGAACTCGTCGATGTATTACGCCGAGCGCCTCTACCAACTGCCGCTCGGCGTGATCGGCGTCGCGGCGGGCACGGTGCTGTTGCCGGAGATGAGCCGGCGCCTCGCCGCCGGCGACCAGCGCGGCGCGGCGGCGGCGCAGAACCGCTCGATTGCGCTCACTTTCGCCCTCGCCGCGCCGTTCTTCGTCGCGTTTCTCGTGCTGCCCGAGGAGACGATGCGCGGCGCGTTTCTGCGCGGCGCTTTCACCGCCCAGGCGGCGCGCGGCTCGGCGGCGGTGCTCGCCGCCTACGGGCTTGGCCTGGCGCCGATGGTGCTCATCCGCTCGGCGGTGGCGAGCTTCCAATCGCGCGGCGACACGACGACGCCGATGCTATGCTTCTTCGCCGGGCTGGTGGTCAATCTCGCGCTCAAGCTCGCCCTTTACCAGCCGATGGGACCCGCCGGCCTCGCCTTGGCGACGGCGACCGGCGCCTGGATCAATTTCGCCCTGTTGGTTGCGCTCGGGATGCGGCGGCGATGGTTTGCGCCCGACAAGCGGCTGATCGAGAACGTCGCCATCGCCGCTTTCGCCGCCGGCGCCGCCTCGTTCGCCGCGCCATTTTGTTTCTACGGCGCCGACCATTATCTCGGCCGCCTGCCGTTGCTGCGCAACGAACTCGACATCGCCGCCGCCGGAATGCTGGCGTTCGTCGTCTATGCGATCGTCTACGTCCTGGGCGCGCTCGCCTTCGGCCGCTCTGCGCGAAAGCAATTGCTGTAACGAAAAACTTGGCTTGCCCGCCGGTCCGATTGTGCTAGGTGGGCGCCTGATTTCCCATGGCTTTAGGGATGTTCATGTCGCGCCGCTCGATCGTCATCATCGGCGCCGGTCACGCCGGCGTCCAGGCCGCGGCCAGTCTGCGCGAGGAAGGCTCGGACGACGCGATCGTCCTCATCTCGGGCGAGCCCGACCTGCCCTATCAGCGCCCGCCGCTGTCGAAGGCGTTCCTCAAGGGCGCGATGGATCTCGCCGGCCTGCCGCTGCGCGCCGAGCAATTCTATCGCGAAAAGCAGATCGACCTCAGACTGGGCGTCCAGGCGACGCGCATCGACCTCGCCGCCCGGCGGGTCGAGCTCGGCGCGAACGGCGCCGAGCCGTTCGACCATCTCATCCTGGCGACCGGCGCGCGGCCGCGCCCCTTCGCCATTCCCGGAGCGGAACTCGACGGCGTGCTCGGCCTGCGCAACATCGCCGACGCCGCCGCGATCCGCGAGCGGCTCGGTCCCGGCCGGCGCGTCGTCGTCATCGGCGCCGGCTTCATCGGTCTCGAGATCGCCGCGACCGCGCTCGCGGTCGGCGGCGAAGTGACGGTGGTCGAGATCGCCCGCCCGCTCGGCCGCGCCGTGTCGCCGCCGACCTCGGACTTCTTCCTCGACGCGCACCGGACGTTCGGCGCCCGCTTCCGCCTCGGCGTCGGCGTGAACGCGATCGAAGGCGCGAACGGCGCAGCCGCCGCGGTCGTGCTCGCCGACGGGGAACGCGTTCCCGCCGACCTCGTCATCGTCGGCGTCGGCGTGCTGGCCGACGACAGGCTCGCGCGGGCGGCGGGGCTCGCCTGCGACAACGGGATCGTCGTCGACGCGCTGCTCGCCGCCTCCGACCCGGCGGTGTCGGCGATCGGCGATTGCGCGCTGTTCCCGCAGCATTCGCTTGGCCAGATGCTGCGCCTCGAATCGGTGCAGAACGCGACGGACCAAGCCAAGAGCGTCGCGCGGCGGCTGACCGGCAAGCCCGCGCCTTATGCGGCGCTGCCGTGGTTCTGGAGCGACCAGGGCGACCTCAAGCTGCAGATCGCCGGCCTGTCGCATGGCGTCGAGCACTGGGTCTTGCGCGGCGATCCGAAGGATCGCGCCTTCGCCGCCTTCGGCTTCCGTGGCGGCGCGCTGGCGGCGGTGGAGACGGTCAATCGCGGCGCCGAGCACATGGCGGCGCGCCGCATCATCGGCGGAAGCCTGCCGATCAGCCCCGACGAAGCCGCCGACCCCGCCTTCGACGTGCGCAAGCTCGCGCTGTCGGTCAAGGCCTGAAACGTCACAGTGACGTCCACTTCAGCGCGTTGGCGATTTCGCCGACGACGCCGCGGCGGAACATCAGCACGCAGGCGACGAAGACCCCGCCCTGAATGACCGTCACCCATTGCCCGTACTGGGCGAGGTAGTTCTGCATCGCCACGACGACGATCGCGCCGACGACTGGGCCATAAAGCGTGCCCATGCCGCCGAGCAGGGTCATCAGCACCACTTCGCCCGACATGGCGAAGCCGACGTCGGTCAACGAAGCGTTCTGAGCGATGATCGCCTTGGTCACGCCGGCGAGACCGGCAAGCGCCGCCGACAGAACGAAGGCGGCGAGCTTGTAGCGCTGGACGCGGTAGCCAAGCGAGATCGCGCGCGGCTCGTTCTCGCGGATCGCCTTGAGGATCTCGCCGAATGGCGAATTGACCGCGCGATAAACGGTGAGAAAGCCGAACAGGAACACCGCCGCGACGAAGACGTAGAGCAGGGCCGGCTGGCTGAGGTCGATCAGCCCCAACGCGCGGCCCTGCGGCACGCCCTGGATGCCGTCCTCGCCGTGGGTGAACGGCGCCTCGACGCAGAAGAAGAAGATCATCTGCGACAGCGCCACCGTGATCATGGCGAAATAGATGCCTTGGCTGCGGATCGACAGCGCGCCGGCGACGAAGCCGAGAACCGCCGAACAGGCGACGCCGGCGAGGATCGCCAGAACCGGGTCGAGCCCCCAGACCTTGGCGGCGTGGGCGCAAACGTAACTCGCCGCGCCGAGGAACATCGCGTGGCCCAGCGACAGCAGGCCGACATAGCCGATCAGCAGATTGAAGGCGCAGGCGAAGAGGGCGAAGGACAAAGCCTGCATGACGAAGAACGGATAGGCGACGAACGGCGCGACGGCGATGAGCGCCAGCATGACGACGAACGCGACGGCGAACTGCCGCGTTTCGCGCGACAGGGCGCCGACAGGGGCGACGATCGGGTTCGCGCTCATCTCAGGCGACCTTGCCGAACAGGCCGGCCGGCTTGATCAGCAGTACGACGGCCATGATGACGAAGACGATGGTGTTGGAGGCCTCCGGATAGAAGACCTTGGTCAGGCCTTCGACGACGCCGAGGGTGAAGCCAGTGACGATTGAGCCGAGGATCGAGCCCATGCCGCCGATCACCACCACGGCGAAGACGACGGCGATGATGTCGACGCCCATGCCTGGCCGCACCTGGGTGATCGGCGCGGCGAGCACGCCGGCGAGCGCGGCGAGGCCGACGCCGAAGCCGTAAGTCAGCGTGATCATGCGCGGCACATTGAGGCCAAAGGCGCGGGTCATTGTCGGGTTCTCGGTCGCCGCGCGCAAATAGGCGCCGATACGCGTCTTCTCGATCAGGAACCAGGTCGCGAAACAGACAAAAGCGGAGAAGCCGATCACCCAGGCGCGATAATTGGGCAGGAACATGAAGCCGAGATTGTGCGCGCCGGCCAGTTGCGGCGGGATCGCGTAAGGCATGCCCGAAGCGCCGAAATAGTTCTGGAACAGCCCCTGGATCATCAGCGCCAAGCCGAAGGTCAGCAGCAGGCTGTAAAGCGGATCGAGTCCGCGCAAGCGGACAAGCAGGGTGCGCTCGATCAGCGCGCCGAACGCGCCGACGATCAGCGGCGCGCCGATCAGCGCCCACCAATAGTTGAGGCCGAGTTCGTGCAGCAGGAAGTAGGCGACGAACGCGCCCATCATGTAGAGCGCGCCGTGGGCGAAATTGACGATGTTGAGCATGCCGAAGATGACGGCGAGGCCGAGGCTCAGCAGCGCATAGAACGAGCCGTTGATCAACCCGATCAGCAATTGCCCGAAAAGCTGCTGGGCGGTGATGGTGTGGCCGAGGAACATCGCCCTACGCCTCCGCCGCCGCCGGCCGGCGCTCGTCAGACGCCGAGTCGCACATGCAACTGCTCCATATTGTTGGCGTCGAGGTCGGCGTTGGCGAAGCCGAGTTCGATGCGGCCATGCTCCATCACGTAGTAGCGGTCGGAGACCGTCGCGGCGAAGCGAAAGTTCTGCTCGACCAGCAGAATGGTGAAACCCTCGCGCTTGAGCTCGGCGATGGTGTGGCCGATCTGGCGAATGATGACCGGCGCCAAGCCCTCGGTCGGCTCGTCGAGCATCAGGAAGCGCGCGCCGGTGCGCAGAATGCGCGCGATCGCCAGCATCTGTTGCTCGCCGCCCGACAATTTTCCGCCGCCGCTGGCGAGGCGCTCGGCGAGATTGGGAAAGAGATCGAAGATACGCGCGAACGCCAGCCCGCCGGTCGGCGCGACGCGCGGCGGCAGCAGCAGGTTTTCGCGCACGCTGAGGCTTGAGAAGATCGCACGCTCCTCGGGGCAGATCGCCATGCCGAGGCGGGCGATGCGATCGGATGTCAAGCCGATCGTCTCGCGGCCGGCAAAGGCGACCGATCCGCGCCGCTTGCCGACGATGCCCATGATCGCTTTCAGCGTCGTCGTTTTGCCGGCGCCGTTGCGCCCGAGCAGCGTGACGACCTCGCCCGGGCGCACCTCGAAGTCGACGCCGTGGAGAATGTGCGATTCGCCGTACCAGGCCTGCAACCCGGAGACGGCGAGCGACGGCGCGGCGGCCTCAGCCGTAGCCATGTCCGTCTCCCATATAGGCCTGTCTGACTTGCTGGTTGGCGGAGATGGCTTTGTAGTCGCCCTCAGCGAGGACGCGGCCGCGCGTCAACACGGTGATGCGGTCGGAGAGGTCGGCGACAACCTGGAGATTGTGCTCGACCATGAGAATGGTCCGGTCGAGCGAGACACGCCGGATCAGCGCCGCGATGCGGTCGATGTCCTCGAGGCCGAGGCCCGCCATCGGTTCGTCGAGCAGCAGCATCTCGGGGTCGAGCGCCAGCGTCGTCGCGATCTCCAGCGCGCGCTTGCGGCCGTAGGGGAACTCGACCGCGACCGAATGGGCCCAGTCGGCGAGGCCGACGTGTTCGAGCAGCTCCATTGCGCGCGCATTGAGCGGCGTCAGCGCCTTCTTCGAGCGCCAGAAGTCGAAACTGTCGCCGCGCTTGCGTTGCAGCGCCACGCGCACATTCTCGAGCGCGGTCAGGTGGGGGAAGATCGCCGAGATCTGGAACGAGCGCGCGAGGCCGAGTCGGGCGACGTCGGCGGGCCGCGTCGCCGTGATGTCGCGACCGTTGAACAGAATGCGGCCAGAGCTTGGCGCGACAAACTTGGTCAGCAAGTTGAAGCAGGTCGTCTTGCCGGCCCCGTTAGGGCCGATCAACGCGTGAATCGAGCCGCGCCTGACCTTGAGATTGACGTCGCTGACCGCCGCGAAGCCGCCAAAGGACTTACCGAGGCGCTCGGTGACAAGGATGTCCTCGCCGCTCATCGCCGCCGACCGTCCGCCCGCATGCGTTCCCCCGATTTCCATTTTGCCTAGTCAAGGCACGGCGAGGCTGGGCTTGTAAAGCCCAACCATCGGCGGCTTCGGCAGAAACGGGGCGGCGGCGGATCAAGCCGGATCGGGCGGCCCGAGGCGGTTGTGCAGGCGCCGCTCCCAGTCGAGCGCCTGACGGACGATCGCGTCGAGATCGTCGCGCTTCGGCCGCCAGCCGAGCGTGCTGCGCACACGGTCCGCCTTGGCGACGATCGCCGCCGGGTCGCCCGCCCGCCGCGGCGCCTGGTTGACCTTGAAATCGACGCCGGAGACGCGTTTGACGACCTCGATCACCTCCTTGACCGTCGCGCCGTGGCCGTAGCCGCAATTGCAGGTCAGGCTGTCGCCGCCCACCCGCAAATAGGCGAGCGCGGCGAGATGGGCGTCGATCAGGTCGGTGACCTGGATATAGTCGCGCACACAGGTGCCGTCGCGGGTCGGATAGTCCTCGCCGAAGATGTCCATGCTCGCAAACCGGCCGAGCGCGGTCTGCACGCCACGTTTGATGAGGTGGGTGGCGTTCGGGGTCGACTGGCCAAGCCGCCCCTGCGGATCAGCGCCGGCGACATTGAAATAGCGCAGCGCGACATAATGCAGGCCGTAGGCGCGGCTCGAGTCCTGCAGCATCCACTCGACCATCAGTTTCGACCGGCCGTAGGGAGAGATCGGATTGAGCGTCGCGTCCTCGGCGACCGGCTCGGCCGAGGTCTCGCCGTAGACTGCGGCGGTCGACGAGAAGATGAAATGCTTGACGCCACCCTCGACCGCGCACCGAATCAGGCTTAACGCCTTGGCGGTGTTGTTGTCGTAATACCCGAGCGGGTCGCCGACCGATTCGGGCACGACGATCTTGGCGGCGAAATGGGCGATCGCGTCGATCTTATGTTCGCGGATCAGTCGGGCGACCAGCGCCGAATCGCCGAAATCGCCGACCACCAGTCTGGCCGGCGGCTGGACCGCCCAGGCGAAGCCGGTCGACAGATTGTCGAGCACGACCACGTCTTCGCCGGCGTCGATCAGGCCGAGCGTCATATGGCCGCCGATGTAACCCGCCCCGCCAGTCACCAAAACCGCCATCGCCTCCTCGCGGCCCTTGCGGGTCCACGTCCCCTTTTGACAAAATTGGGCCAATCGGCGAGCCATGGCGTCGCCGATCGGTCGCCGGAAGCGGAATACACTTCACGCGACAGATTGACCACCGTTTCCCGCGCCGCCTCGCGCCCCGAGCCGCGGCGCGGCGTAACCAGCGAAAGGCGTTTTCCCGATGCGCAAACCCATCCGCAAAGCTGTGTTGCCGGTGGCCGGTCTCGGCACGCGATTTCTGCCGGCGACCAAGGCTGTGCCGAAGGAAATGCTGACGGTGGTCGACCGGCCGATCCTCCAGCACGTCGTCGACGAAGCGCGCGCGGCGGGGATCGAGAAATTCATTTTCGTCACTGGGCGCAACAAAGGCGTCATCGAGGACCATTTCGACATCGCCTACGAACTCGACGACACGCTGCGTCGGCGCGGCAAGCTGCAGCAGATCGAAGCGTTGAAAGCCGACATGCTGCCGGAAGGCGCGGCGATGTTCACCCGCCAGCAGTCGCCGCTCGGGCTTGGCCACGCGGTATGGTGCGCGCGCGACCTCGTCGGCCACGAGCCGTTCGCGTTGCTGCTGCCCGACGTGGTCACGGCGGCGGGGCCGCGCGGCGACCAATGCCTCGCCCAATGCGTCGAGGTCTACGAGCGCTTCGACGGCAACGTCGTCGCGGTCGAGGAGGTCTCTCCGGACGAAACCCAGTATTACGGCATCGTCGGCATCGGCGAGGACGAAGGACACGCCTTCGAGATCAAGGGCATGGTCGAAAAGCCGCCGAAGGGCACGGCGCCGTCGAACCTGATCATTTCCGGCCGCTACATCCTGCAGCCGGAGATCTTCGACTTCCTCGAAAAGGTCGAAAAAGGGGCCGGCGGCGAGATCCAGCTCACCGACGGCATGATCGAGCTCGCCAAGCGCCAGTTCTTCCACGGCGTGCGCTTCGACGGGCGCAGCTACGACTGCGGCTCCAAGCTCGGCTTCCTCAACGCCAACATCGCCTTTGCGCTGATGCGCGAAGACCTCGGCCCGCAACTGCGCGCGGAACTGAAGAAGCTCGATCTGTAGGCGGCGCGCTTCAGCGCTGCAGCTTGAGGCCGAGCATGAAGACGTCGGCGACGTAATTCGCGTTCGGCGCGTTCGAATCATAGATCGCGCGGCTGGCGCTCGCCTTCAGCGTCAGCTCGCGCGACACGTGATATTCGGCGCGCAGTCCGTAGGTCGTGGTCGAATCGCGCTGCGTCAAGCCGATGTAGGTTTCGCCCGTCCAGCTCGCCGTGGCGCCGAGCGTGAAAGCGCGCGTCAGATCATGGGCGACGTCGAGCGAATAGGTGCGGCTCAAGGCGCCCGAAGCTCCCGCGGCGACGGAGTCGCCGAGCGTCGTCTGCGCTTTCGCCGTCACGGTGGTCAGCGGCGTGGCCGACCAGATCAGCGACGCGTCGATCACCGGACCGCCGAAATTCTGCAGGCGCGGGTCGACGTAGGCGCGCGCGCCGTAGCCAAAGCTCGCTTCCCCGGTCAGTTGGCGGGTGAAGGCCAGCGTCGCGCCGGCGACCGCCTGCCAGCCGTCCGAATTGCGGTCGTAGCCGTTGTAGTCGACCGCGGAATCGTAGCGACGGGTATCGACGCCGAGTTCGACGAAGGGCGAGATCGCCTCGCTCAACCGGTAGGAGACGCGGCCGCGCAGGCCCCAATCGTTGAAATCGTCGCTGGCGAGGTCGGTGGTCCCGGCGCTCGCGTAGGTGGTGCGGTCCAATGTCGCATGCAGCGCTAGGGTCAGATCGCCGAACTTCTGCGCGCCGCCGAGCGTCGCGCCATAGGTCGCGACCAACGGATGTGAGGTCGTCCCCGTTCCCGGCCCGAGGCCGAGCGAGGCGAGGGTCTGCTGGCTGATATCGAAGCGACCTTCGGCGTCGAAAGACAGGTCGCGGCTCGCGTCGTAGCGGCCGACGAGCGTACCGCTCGCGGTCGGCGAATTGGCGGTGGAATCGTCGAAATAGTCGGTGTAGGCGCCCTTCAACTGGCCATGCAGATCGCTGCGCGACCAGTCGGATTGCAGCGCGACGCCTGCTTCGGTCGTCTCGAAGGCGCTGCTGCGATGCGGCCCGGCGGTCAGGCCCGGATTGGACGCCCAGCCGCCATCCTCTTCGACATAGGGCTTCAGTTTGAGATCGCCGATGCGGACGCCGACCGGATCGAAGGGCTTGTCGTCGGCGGCGACCTTGCGCCGCTGCGGGATCGGCTGCGCGGCGACCGTCGGCGCGGGCGTCTTGGCTTGCGGGTCGGCCGGCCCGCCGCGCAAGCCCAGCCGTTGCGCGCCTGGATAAGGCTTGAGCGCCGGCAGCTTGGTCCGATCGAGCTTGGCCGGCTTGGTCTTCGCGTTGGCGTTGGCGGCGCCGTCGACGGGCGGCGCGATGGCCGGCGCGGTTGTCGCGACGTCGGGCGTTTGAAGCGGTGCGGACTGCGTGAGCGGGGGAGCGGCGTCGGCGACCATTTCCGACGCGCCGCGCAGACCGAGCTGCGCCTCTTGGCCAAAGACCGGCGCGAACGCGCCGCCGAGCCCCACGGCCAGCGCGCCGAGGGCGACCCAGCGAGCGCGGCGAAGCTCGACCAGACGCGACCGCACGAAGGCTCCTTTCGCCCGCGCGTCAGCCGCTGACGGGCCCTTCGAGGGTTAGGCCGGTATGGTTAATGGCGGCTTAAGCGAGCGGGCGGCGGGACGCGTTGGCGCAAGGGGATGATCGGCGGCGGCGACCGTGGTAAGAGCGCGCATGAAAAACGAAACAATTGACCCTGTGGCCGCCGGGCTGCGGACGATAGCTATTGAACAACAAGGCCTTACGGCGATGGCCGAGGCGCTCGGAGCGCCGGGCGAAGATCGCCTCGGGTCTGCCTTCCGCCGCGCCGTCGAAACGATCGCCGCCGCGCCGGGACGGGTGATCGTCACCGGCCTGGGCAAGTCCGGCCATGTCGGGCGCAAGATCGCCGCGACCTTCGCTTCGACCGGCCAGCCGGCGTTCTTCGTCCACGCCACCGAGGCGAGCCACGGCGACCTCGGCATGGTGCAGAACGGCGACGTCGTCATCGCCGTTTCGTGGTCGGGCGAGACGCCCGAGCTGGCGGCGGTCGTCACTTACGCCAGGCGCTTCGCCATCCCGCTGATCGCCGTCACGTCCAACGGCGACAGCGCGCTCGGCCGCGAGGCCGACGTTTGCCTCTCTCTCCCCGACACCCAGGAGGCGTGCCCCAACGGCCTCGCGCCGACCACGTCGACGACAATGCAACTCGTGCTCGGCGACGCGCTGGCGATGGCCCTGCTCGAAGGCAAGGGCTTCACCGCGCGCGATTTCCGCGTCTTCCATCCCGGCGGCAAACTCGGCGCCAAGCTCGCTTTCGTGCGCGACGTGATGCATCGCGGCGACCGCATCCCGCGCATTGCCGTCGGCGCCAAGATGGCCGACGCGATCCTCGAGATGAGCGCCAAAGGCTTCGGCTGCGTCGGCGTGTTCGACGAATCGGGCAAGCTGGTCGGGATCATCACCGACGGCGACCTGCGCCGCCACCTGAAGTCGCACCGCATCGTCGACACGCCGGTCGAGGAGGTGATGACCCGCTCGCCGCGCACCGTCGCCCCTGACGCGCTCGTCGCCGAGGCGCTGGAGCTCATCAGCCGCAAGATCTCGGCGCTGCTGGTGGTCGAAGCCGGCGAGGTCGTCGGCATCATCCACTTCCACGATCTGCTCGGCGTCGGCGCGGCCTAAGCGCGCGGCGCTACGTTGCGCTTTCCCGCGTCGCCCGGCCGCGAGAGGCCGTCGGCGCGCCTGCGGCGGCGCTTCTCCTTGCCTTGGCCGCCCCGCTATGGCAAAAGCCCGCCGTCCGCCGCGACCAAAAGTCCGCGCGCAAAGGCTGCAGTAGCTCAGTGGTAGAGCACTCCCTTGGTAAGGGAGAGGTCGAGAGTTCAATCCTCTCTTGCAGCACCATCCAATACGCTGATATGGCTGGGACTCTTGTCAAGACAGGGCCTTATGTCCATAATCCGGGTCCAAATTCGGGTCCAAAATCGGCGTGACGATGGCGGGGGCATTGCGGAATCTACAGGTAAGGGGCGGTCGCTACTACGCGCGTGTGGTGATCCCGAACGAGCTTCGCAAGATCCTCGGCAAGAGCGAGTTGCGTAGGGCGCTCGGCGCTGATCGGCGCCGGGCAATCCAGAACCTGCCAAAGGCGCTGGCCGAGTTCAGAGATTCGCTCGCGGCTGCCCGCCAATCTGCTGGCATCTCCCGCATCCCTCCCCGCCCACTGAACGCTACGCAAATCGCGCAGCTGCACTATCAGGAGGAGCTGGATCACGATTCGCGCGCCCGAAGCCTCGGGCCGAGTCGGGATGGATCAAGCGTCGTCAGCTTCAACGCAAATTTCGCGGCAGGCCGGGACAAGGCGTTGCGGCGCGTGGCATCCGGCGCGGCCGGCGACGAGGAGATCGGTGCGATCGTAGGATGGGCGATCGACCAATTCCGCGAGCGGGGTTACGTATCCGTCGAGCCCAATACCCCCGACTGGCGCACCCTGGCCCGCACATTGGCGATCGTTCAGCTGGAAGCGCTCCGGCATTCGCTGGAACGCGATAAGGGCGTTTTCACGGGCGAACCGGCGTTCGCGCCCCTCAAGGAACCTATTTCCGAGGAACTCCTGGCCGAACCTGTTCCGCTGAACGCTCTGTTTGAAGGCTACATCGCCGAACTGAAGAAGTCCCGGCGAGGCGCCGAAGCCGAACGCCGCTGGAAGCCGTGCATTCAGAATCTGATCGCCTATCTTGGCCACGACGATGCGCGTCGCCTCGCTCGCGGCGACGTCGTGAGATGGAAAGATCATCTGCTATTGTCGCTAGCGCCGAAAACGGTCCGCGACTCCTACCTCGCAGCGTTGAAGGCGGTGCTGAACTGGGGCGTCGATGCCGGCAAGCTGACGAGCAATGCGGCCAACGGCGTGAAGGTGCGCGTCGCCTCGCCGGAACGGCGGCGCGAAAAGGGGTTCACGGACGAAGAAGCCTCTGCGATCCTTCGCGCGGCGCTACACTACCGAAGTC
Source organism: Roseiarcus sp. (assembly GCA_049513815.1). Classification (GTDB taxonomy): domain Bacteria; phylum Pseudomonadota; class Alphaproteobacteria; order Rhizobiales; family Beijerinckiaceae; genus Roseiarcus. The sequence continues at coordinate 15,042 of JBEKVR010000111.1, forward strand.
CCGAGCGGCCGAACCCACGCAATCGCGAACGTCCCAAGATGGCCGCCGCCAAGAAATGGGCTCCGTGGTTGTGCGCTCACACAGGCGCGCGCATCGCCGAAATAACGCAACTCCGAAAGGAAGACCTTCACTTCGACGGCCCTATCCCGTACATCCGGATCACGCCAGAGGCCGGCTCGGTGAAGACGGGGCAGTACCGGGACGTTCCGCTCCACTCGCAGCTGCTCGGGCTGGGTTTTGCCGAGTTCGTCGCAAGCTGTGCGGGCGGCGCCCTCTTCTATGACGCTGAACGGGACCGAGCAGGAACGCAGCACCCGGCCAAGCAGGTCTCGGGTCGGCTGAGCGTATGGGTGCGCTCGCTCGGCCTCATTCCTGAAGACGTCGACCCGAACCACGGCTGGCGTCACAGAATGAAATCAGTGGCGAGGGAGCACGGCCTCGATGCGCGCGTTGTCGACGCGATTCAAGGTCACGCAGCGCGAACTGCCGGCGAAGCCTACGGAGACGTGACCCTGCTGGCGAAGGCGAATGCGATCGCACGATTTCCTGCCATCGCGACCTAGGGTCATAAGGTCACCGCGCGGCAATTGGGTAGATTGTAAAAATCGCTTCCAAGTGCGTGCGCCGCTCGACCTGCCCACCCTGCCGACCGGCGCGCTCGACGTCTCCGCCGTCGTGCGGACCATCGTCTATCTCACGCCCGAAGATGCCGTCGTGATCGACGAGGGCCTTACTTGTGAAGCGGCGCAGGGTCTGAAGCCGATCGGCGTCGCAAGCAGTTGATTAGCTTTGCTTTGGCGGGGTCAAACTCCCGCGCTTGTTCACACCCCAGTACCATCCGCCGACGAGCCGGCGGCGGTCAGGCAGACGGTCCGGGCTTGCCAGAAGCCAGAAACGGTCGCAAATTTGGTTTAAATGGGCGGCCATCCGGCGGGTGTTGGTCAAGGCGTTTCAAGATCTCAGCTCTCGCCAAAACACAGCGAATATATGCGAGGGCCTTCAGGCCGGCACTGGTTCGAGGTACGGTTTTCCGCTGCGAAACACAAAGGGGGGAACATTTCGATGAGCATGGTCGATTACGACCGAATCAACGAGTTACGGAAAACATATTTGTGCTACTTACTAGAATATACGCGTGTCAGAGATCCTCACCTCAATGTATTTCGAACTTTTGTGGACAATTGGTTTGCGTACTATATGGGTGACCCCTTCTTGAAGTCGTCACTTGTCGCGCGTTGGTTTAACAAGGGGGATCTGAACAAGAAATCTGAGGCCATCACCAAATTCCATATACATTCCGTCCGAGCGTGGCAGGTGATCAATGGTCTTGCCGAGCCGGAGGATCTCATTAAAGATCATTGCATCCCTCTTTCGGTCATACGTGGCCGATTGTTTGACGTATCCCCGACGACTATTGGAGAACTGGAGACATTCCTGATTGAGCATTATAAGATTGGCTTGATCACGCAGAAGGAGAACGCGGAACTCAATAGTCTTAAACTTCAATCGACGCTTCCTCCCGGCGTTCCATACACACCGGAGGCGCGCTACCAGCACGCCAAAATCGCCTTGCATGCCTCGGAGAGCGAGCCAGTCGAACCTATGCGCTTGGGCTAACCCGCGCCGCAACGGATGCCTGGAATCCGACGTGAAGCGCAACGGGGTCAAGCAAAGCGGATTTGAACGTCCTTGCCAAGTTCGGCGAGGAGCGCCTGGAATGGGGTCCGATAGCCGAGGCATTTGCGGGGTGTGAGGTTCATCGTC
>JBEKVR010000112.1:0-16741 GCA_049513815.1 Roseiarcus sp.
CGCCGCGCCGGCGAGCGCCTGCGCCGCCGCCTGGGCCGCGCGCGCGTCGGCGAGCGCGGCGTCGGAATCGCCCGCCGCGCTTTCCGCGTCGGCGCGGCGGCCGCGCGCCTCCAACCGCAGCAGCGCCCAGGCGGCGTTCGAACCGTCTTTGGCGACCAGCGCGTCGGCGAGCGCGTTCGCCTTGACCGCCATCTCTTGCGCGGCGGCGACGCCGCTCAGCGACAGATAGGCGACGCTCAGCGCGTTGAGCAGCTTGACCTGCGCCGCAGTCGCGGCGTCGCTTTGGCCCGGCAGGCCGGTCACCGTGTCGCGCGACAGTTCGACCAACCGGCGCATCAGGTCGGTCGACAGCGAACCGTTGTCGGCGCCGTCGACCAGCAGCGTCACGCTGCCCGCCGCCTGATTGAGCGCGGCCTGGTATTCGACCTCGACCTCCCCGAGCGCCGTCGTCGCGACGCCGCGCAGGCGCCAGGCGTACGCGCCGGCGCCGATCGCCGCGACGAGCAGCAGCGACACGATCGCCGCGACGCGGCGGCTGCGCTTGAGTTCGCGCCGCAGCGCCGCCTCCTTGGCGCGCTCGGCCGCCTCAGCCGCGGCGCGCGCCTTTTCGCTCGACGCCTCGGCGTAGGCGACCGACTCCGGCTCGAGTTCGGCGCGACGGCGGGCGACGATCTCTTCCGCCTCGGCGAGCCGGCGCCCCGGCGGCAGGAGGAAATCGTCGTGGCGGCCGCTACGCTCCCAGTTCGCCGCATCGCGATGCAGGCGGCGACGCGCGGCGAGGAAATCGCGGTGCTCGGCGATCAAGCCGGCGAGCGTCGGCCAACGCGTCAGCAGCGCCTCGTGGGCAAGCCGCAAGGCGCCGCCGCTGACCGAATCGTCAGCGACCGCGAGACGCGCCGCGACAAGCCGGTCGGCGAGTTCGCGCTGGCGCGGATCGGCGAGCGCCGCGCGCGAAGCGACGCGGGCGGCGACGGCGCCCTTGACGTCGTCGATCTCGACCAGGGCGAGCAGCAGCGGCGCCAGCGCGTCTTTGAGTTCGGACGGCCAATCGGCGACCAGCGTCTCGGCGTGGCGCGCGATCGCGCCCTCGAGCCGGCCGAGCGCCTCGTAGCCGGCGTAGGTGAGGACGTCGCCGCCATGCTCGCCGACGTCGCGGCGATAGAGCTCGTCGAGGACGAACGACAGCAGCGGCAGCGAGGCCGGGTCGCGCGCCGCCGCCTCGCGGATCGTCGCGTCGAGACCGATTCCGCTGCGTGCGTCGACTTCGAAGGCGAGGCCGGCGCTTTCGGCCGGCCGGCGGACGATCAGCTCCAGTTCGGCGGCGGTCGGCGGCGCGAGCTGGTATTGCCCTTCGCCGCGCGACAGCGCCGCCAGCTCCGGCAACTCGACCAGGCGCGGGTAGAAGTCGCTGCGCATGGTGGCGAGGATCATCGCCGCGCCGCTTTTCGCCAATGCCGCGATCAGGCGATCGAAACCGGCGCGCGCCGCCGCGTCGATCGCCGGCGACGCGAACAGAGTCTCCATCTGGTCGACGATGACGACGAGCCCGACCCGCGCGTTCTCGTTTCCGCCCGCTGCGCGCTTGAGCGCCATGCGCGTTTGCGCGACGACCAGCGGCGGATCGGCGCGCATCAGCGTCGCGACTTCGTCGGCGCTGTAGCCGAGCGCGGCGAATTCCGGCAGCGCGCCGGGTCGAAGAAGCGCTGCGGCGAGCCCGGCGAACGGGTCGGCCGCGAGGTCGGCCGCTTCGACGATCGCGATGCGCCAGCCCGCGACGCCGGCGACGACGCCGGGCGCAGTCAGGTCGGCGGCGACGCCGGCGCGCGCCAGCGACGACTTGCCGACGCCGCTCGCGCCCAGCACGACGACGAAGCCCTGGCCGGCGGCGGCGCGGCGCGCCAGCGCCTCGGCGATGTCGCGCACCGCCCGCTCGCGGCCGAAGAACACCGCGCTATGGGCGAGGTCGAACGCCTGCAGGCCGAGATAGGGCGAACCCGACCACCAGTCGATCCGCCGCTCGCCCGAAGGCGCGCGGGCCGGCCGGGCCGGCAGGCGGCGGCGGATGATCTCGCGCAGGTGCGCTTCGAGCAGCGACTCGAAGGCGTCGAGGTCGGCGAACGGATTGAAGGCGAGCTTGAAGCCGCCCTTCTCGTCCTCGAAATAGCGGGTCCAGAAGCTGCGCAGCGCGTCCCATTGCCGGCGCGCGTCTTCGAGCTGCTCGGCGCGGCTGAAGCGCGCGACGTTCTCGGCGGTCTTGCGATAGACGAGCAGGTCGGGAACCCCGGCGCGGGTCTCGCGCGCGCCGAGCGCCTGTTCGAACTCCCATTCGGTTCCGGTAACCGGCGCGCGCCCGTCGCGGCCGCGATATTCGCGCGTGGGCGTGTGTTCGGGCAGCGGCGTGCCGAGCCGCGACCACAGGATCATCACCAGCGCGTCGGCTTCGCCGGGCGGGTCGATGACGTCCTGAAAATGCCCGGAGGCGAGCATCGGCTCGTATTCCCACAGCACCGCGGAAATATCGAAGAAGCGCGCGAACTCGCGTTTCAGCCGGCCGACGACCAGCGCCGCGCGGCGCCGCTCCTCGGCGACGTCGCCGGGCGAGGAAATGAAAATCCGGAACCGCTGCCCCATGACGCGCCCGCGCCCGCCGGCGCTTACCCCTTGTCGCGCGGCGGGCGGGCCAGTCATTCATAACGGCGCCGCTTCGTCAAACCGCGGCCCGCCGGGGGATTCCGAGGCGTCTATACAGCGCCGGCGCCATACCGTATTCAGGGGCGGACCCCCTGGCAGGAGCGACGCGAAGATGGCCGAATTCTCCCCTGGCGCCGATCGTCTGGCGACCGTTTTCGGCGGCTCCGGCTTCGTCGGCCGGCACATCGTGCGGGCGCTGGCGCGCGACGGCTGGCGCATCCGGGTCGCAGTCAGACGGCCCGACCTCGCCGGTTTCCTCCGCCCGCTCGGCGTCGTCGGCCAGATCGAGCTGGTGCAGGCGAACCTGCGTTATCCCGACTCGATCGCCGCGGCGCTCGAGGGCGCCAACGCCGTCGTCAACGCCGCCGGGATCCAGCGCCAGGGCGGCCGCCAGACCTATGAGGCGGTGCACGCAGCCGGCGCCGGCGCGATCGCGCGCGCCGCGACCGCGGCGGGGATCGAAACGCTCGTCCACGTCTCGGGCGTCGGCGCCGACGCGCGCTCGCCCAACGCCTATATCGCAAGCAAGGGGCGCGGCGAGACCGCCGTGCGCGAGGCGTCGCCGACCGCGGTCATCTTGCGTCCATCGGTGATCTTCGGCCCGGAGGACGATTTCCTCAACCGCTTCGGCGCGCTGGCGCGCGTCTTGCCGGCGCTGCCGTTGTTCGGCGGCGGCGCGACGAAATTGCAGCCGGTGTTCGTCGGCGACGTCGCGCGGGCGGCGCTGGCGGTCATCGGCGACGCGAACGCGGCCGGGCGCATTTACGAACTCGGCGGGCCGCAAGTTCTGACGCTGCGCGAAATCGCCGCGCTGACTCTGCGCATCGTCGAGCGCCGCCGCGCGCTGGTTCCGTTGCCGTTCGCCCTCGCGCGGCTGGTCGCCTGGTCGACCGAAGTCGCTTCGACGCTGTCGCTTGGCCGCTTCCCCAAGGCGCTGACGACGACGCGCGACCAGGTCGAGCTGCTGCGCCACGACAACGTCGTTTCGGCGGCGGCGATCGCCGAAGGGCGCACGCTGCGCGAACTGGGCGTCAGCGCGCAGGGGATCGAGGCGATAGCGCCGTCCTATCTCTATCGCTTCCGCAAGACCGGCCAATACGCCGCGCGCCGACTCGCCTGAGTGACGCAACGTCACGTATGTTACGATATCGTCATCGTCGCAGAGTATTGTTGTTACGATGAGGCATGTTTTGTCACTCGGCTCGCTTCGCCGACGAAGCGTCGATGTTATCGTCTTCATGTCGCCGCTTTGATTCGATTTGAAAACGAGTCTGCGAGGGCGACAGGTCTCGCCGCAATCGCACAATCGCCTTGGCACGAACTGAAAGACGTCCTCAGGCGTCGGTGTCGTTGCGCGCCGTCATTCACGACGACGCGCCGAGATTCGATTCGCGGCGCGATCGTCGAAGTCGAACGCAACGAGGGGAGCCGCCATGCACACTATTGAAGAGATCATCGCCGACGCGCAGAGCGCCATCGCCGCGTCGCTGCGCCAAGCGTATGACTCCGGCAGACATCACCAAACGACCGAGATGCGGGAGAAGTTCGTCGCCTTCTTCGAAGGCGTGATCGCGCCGTTCTCGGGCGGGTCGGCCGCCGCGCCTGCGCCCGCCGCCGAGCCGCCGGCCCCGATCGTCGAGGCGGCGGCTGAAGCGGCCGCTGCGGAGGCCGCGCCGACCGAGGCGACGGCCGAAGCTGCGCCTGCCGACCCGCCGGCGGAAACGCCCGCCGCCGAGACGCCGGCCGAAGTTCCGCCCGAAGCGACCGCCGAACCGGCCCCCGCCGCCTGACCGCACGCGCCTGCCGGCGCCTGCCGGTCCGCGACGAACAAGCGCGCGCGTCAATCGCGCGCGCTTCGGCCGCTCTTGCGCCGGCGCGACGCGGCGACTAGTTTGCCGCCTCGCCCAGTCGATCGCCGGCGTCGCCGCGCGAGCGGGGCGGTGCGCCGCGCCGGACGCCGCGGGGAGGTTGCGTGTCCACATCCGCCGCTGATTATCTCGTCGATCGCCGCCATCTGCGCCGCCAGCTCAGCTTCTGGCGCATCGTCGCATTCATCGCCGCGGCGCTAGCGATCATCGCGCTCGGCGCGCGCTTTTCCGGCGCCGTGGGTTTTGTCGGCGGTCCGCATATCGCCCGCCTGACGGTCTCCGGCTTCATCGCCGGCAATGAAGAGACGCTGAAGCTGATCCGCGAAGCGCGCGATTCGCCGGCGGTCGCCGCGGCGTTGGTCCGCATCGACAGCCCTGGCGGCGGCACCGAAGGATCGGAAGAGATTTACGACGAATTGCGCCGATTGGCGGCGAAGAAGCCGGTGGCGGCGGTCGTCGGCGGCATGGCCGCCTCGGGCGCCTATATCGCCGCGCTCGGCGCTGACCGCATTTTCGTCCGCGGCAATTCGATTGTCGGCTCGATCGGCGTGCTGGTCGAGTATCCCAATGTCTCGGGGCTGATGGACAAAGTCGGGGTCAAGTTCGAGTCGATCAAGTCGTCGCCGCTGAAAGCGACGCCGAACGGGTTCGAGCCGACCAGCGACGAGGCGCGCGCGGCCATGGCGGCGCTGATCGCCGATTCCTTCGACTGGTTCAAGGCGCTGGTCAAAGACCGGCGCAGCCTGACCGACGAGGAACTGGCCAAGGTCGACGACGGACGGGTGTTCACCGGCCGCCAGGGTCTGCCGCTCAAGCTGGTCGACGCGATCGGCGACGAACGCGACGCGATCGCCTGGCTGGAGAAGGATCGCGGCGTGGCCAAGAACCTGCCGGTGCGCGACTACAAACCGGGTTCCGGCTGGACCGGCGTGCGGCTGACGAGCCTGGCGGCCGCCGCGGCCGACCTCGCCGGCCTGACGTCGATCGCCGCCGCGCTGCGTTACGACGGCCGGCCGCCGGTTGACGGATTGGTCTCGGTTTGGCAACTGTCAGGCGGAGACTAGAGATGGGGCGGGATTTCTAGTCGTTCCGGAGGGGGCGTACGTTGATCAAGTCTGAGCTCGTGCAGCGCATGTCGGCGCGCAATCCGCATCTCTACCAACGCGACATCGAGAACATCGTCGACGCCATTCTCGGCGAGATCGCCGACGCCCTGGCGCGCGGCGAGCGCGTCGAGCTGCGCGGCTTCGGCGCCTTCTCGACCAAGCAGCGCCTCGCGCGCACCGGCCGCAATCCGCGCACCGGCGACAAGGTCCCGGTGACCGAGAAGCTGGTGCCGTTCTTCAAGACCGGCAAAGAGATGCGCGAGCGGCTGAACGTCAAGCCGCTTTAGCTGAAGAAAGGGCCGGATGGCGGTTTGCGCCGCGGGCGCTTTGGCGGCATTGTCGCCTGCGCCGCTGAGCGCCGCCGCCGGATCGCTTCATGGTACGCTTTCTCAAACTCGTCATCGTCGTTCCGATCGCGATCGCGCTGCTCGCCTTCGCCTTCGCCAACCGGCACATCGTCACCGTTTCGTTCGACCCGTTCCCCTCGGGCGACGTTCCCGCTTTCGCCATCACCCTGCCGCTGTTCGTCGTGCTGATCCTGACGGCGATGATCGGCGTCGTCGCCGGCGGCGTCGCCGTGTGGTTCGCGCAAGGGCGCTACCGCCGCGCAGCGCGACGGACTCGCGTTGAAGCCGACCGCTGGCGCGCCGAAGCGGAGGCTGGCCGCGCCAGGCTCGGCGCCCCGCCGCCGCCGTGACTCAGGGCTGAAGTCGCATGCGCCATTTCGCCGCCGCCGAGATCGACGCCGCGCTCGATTTTCCGTCGCTGATCGACGCGCTCGCCGAAGCGTTCCGCGGCGGCTTCCATGCGCCCGAGCGCTGCCGCCACCCGATCGAGCGGCCGGGCGAAGCGACGGCGACGACGCTGCTGATGCCGGCCTGGACGACGTTCGGATCGGGCGAAGACTTTCTCGGCGCCAAGATCGTCAACGTCTTTCCCGGCAACGGCAGGCGCGGCCTGCCCGCGGTGCAGGGCGTTTACGTGCTGCAGTCGGGCGTCACCGGCGCGCCGATCGCCACCCTCGACGGAACGCGGCTGACGGTCTGGCGCACCGCCGCCGCCTCGGCCTTGGCGGCGCGCTATCTCGCGCGCGCCGACGCCAAGCGACTGCTGATCGTCGGCGCCGGCCAACTCGCCCCCTACCTCGCCCATGCCCACGCCGCCGTGCGGCCGATCGAGACAGTCGCAATTTGGAACCATCGGGCGGAGGGCGCGCATCGGCTCGCCGCTACGCTCGCCGGCGAAGGCTTCAACGCGCACGTGGTCACTCGACTCGAGGACGGTGTGCGCGACGCCGACATCGTCTCCTGCGCGACGCTGTCGGAGGCGCCGCTCGTCGCCGGCGCCTGGCTCAGCGCCGGGCAACATCTCGACCTCGTCGGCGCCTTTTCGATGCGCATGCGCGAGGCGGACGACGCGGCGCTGAAGCGCGCGCGCATCTTCGTCGACACGGGGGCGGCGATGAGCGAGGGCGGCGACGTCGCGCTCGCTCTGAAGGCCGGCGCGATCACCCGCGCCGACGTCGCCGGCGACCTCGCCGCTTTGGTCCGCGGCGCGCCGGGTCGCGGCGGAGAGCACGAGATCACCCTGTTCAAATCGGTCGGCGCGGCGATCGAAGACCTCGCCGCGGCGATGCTGGTGTGGAAACGGGCGGGCGGCCGCTGAGCCCCGCCTCCACGGCGGCCGACGATCAACTTTCGCTGGATTCCCTGTATCGTCGCAGTTTGCGGCGTTGGCCGCGGCGCAATCCGGCGACGGAGGGAACATGAGCGTGCAAGGATAGCCTTCAGGACGGGACTGGGCGCGGCGGTTTCATCTGCCGCACGCCCATCTCGAATCGGTGTTCGGCGGCGACTGGTTCGCGCTGAAGGCGGAAGCCTTCGCCCGCTTCTTCGGCACGCCGACCTTTCTCATCTCCCAGACCATCGTCGTCGGCGTGTGGATCTGGATCAACGTCGCGGGCTGGACGAAGTTCGACGTCTATCCCTTCATCTTGCTCAACCTCGCCTTTTCGCTGCAGGCGGCTTATGCGGCGCCGCTGATCCTGCTCGCCGAGACGCGCCAGGCCGACCGCGACAAGGCGCATTCGATCGCCGACGCCGAGCACCGCGAGGAGTTGCACCGGATCTCCGAGCAGCGCCAGCAGCAGATGGAGAAGCAAACCGCGCTGCTAGTCGACATGCTCGGCCAGAACACCGTCCTGACCGAGAGCGTCCGGGCGCTGTTGCGGCAGAACACCGAGCTGACCGACAAGGTCAGGGCGCTCGCCGAGCGGATCGAAACAATGACCGCCGAGGTGCGGGACAGCGTCGCCAAACCCGGCTAGACGCCCCGTGGGTTTCCTCTCCCGGCAGCGCAAAAGGGGGGGCCTGAGCCCCAGAGTCGGAATCTTTGACTCGGCCGGCGTCTTGTCGGAAACAGGCGCATGGCACCAACGGTCAAAATCTGCGGGCTGGCCACCGCGGCGACGCTCGAGGCGGCGCTCGACGCCGGCGCCGACATGGTCGGGCTGGTGTTCTTCGCCAAGAGCCCGCGCTTCGTCGGCCTCGACCACGCCCACGAACTCGCCGCCCAGGCGCGCGACCGCGCCAAGATCGTCGCGCTGACGGTCGACGCCGAAGACGATCTGCTGGCGGCGATCGTCCGCGTCGTTGGCCCCGACATGCTGCAACTGCACGGCCGCGAGACGCCGCAGCGCGTGGCGGCGATCAAGCAGACGTTCGCCCTGCCGGCGATGAAGGCGATCGGCGTCTCCGAGGCGGTGGACTTCGCCCGCGCGCGCGACTACGAGGGCGTCGCCGACTGGCTGCTGATCGACGCCAAGCCGCCGAAGGACGCCGTGCTGCCGGGCGGCAACGGCCGACCGTTCGACTGGCGCCTCGCGCGCGGTTTCGCGCCGAAGATCCCGTGGCTGCTGTCGGGCGGGCTCGACGCGGACAACGTCGGCAAGGCGATCGCGCTGTCGGGCGCGCGCGGCGTCGACGTCTCCTCCGGCGTCGAGCGTGCGCCGGGCGTCAAGGACGAGAAGAAGATCGCGGCCTTCGCCGCCGCCGCCCGCGCCGCCTTCGCGCGCGAACACGAGGCAAGGAGTCCCGCGTGACCAAAGTCGACAAACCCAATTCGTTCCGCAACGGACCCGACGAGCGCGGCCATTTCGGCATATTCGGCGGCCGCTTCGTCGCCGAGACGCTGATGCCGCTGGTGCTGGCGCTGGAGGAAGCCTACGACAAGGCCAAGGGCGACCCCGAATTCCACCGCGAACTCGACGGGCTGCTGACCCATTACGTCGGCCGGCCGAGCCCGCTCTATTTCGCCGAGCGCCTGACCGCGCATCTCGGCGGTGCGAAGATCTACTTCAAGCGCGAAGAGCTCAACCACACTGGCGCGCACAAGATCAACAACGTGCTCGGCCAGATCCTGCTGGCGCGGCGCATGGGCAAGACGCGCATCATCGCCGAGACCGGCGCCGGCCAGCACGGCGTCGCCACCGCCACCGCCTGCGCCCGTTTCGGCCTGAAATGCGTCGTCTACATGGGCGCGGTCGACATCGAGCGGCAGAAACCGAACGTCTTTCGCATGAAGCTGCTCGGCGCCGAGGTGCGCCCAGTTCAGTCGGGCGCGCGCACGCTCAAGGACGCGATGAACGAGGCGCTGCGCGACTGGGTGACCAACGTCTCCGACACCTTCTATTGCATCGGCACCTGCGCCGGCCCGCACCCCTATCCGGCGATGGTGCGCGACTTCCAAAGCGTGATCGGCGACGAGACGCGCGTCCAGATGCAGGAAATGGAAGGCCGCTTGCCCGACAGCCTGGTCGCTTGCATCGGCGGCGGCTCCAACGCCATCGGCCTGTTCCATCCGTTCCTCGACGACGAGAGCGTCGAGATGTACGGCGTCGAGGCGGCGGGGCACGGGCTCGACGTGCCCGACGGTCACGCGGCGTCGCTCGCCGGCGGCAAGCCCGGCGTGCTGCACGGCAACCGCACCTATCTGTTGATGAACGAGGACGGCCAGATCAACGAGGGCCACTCGATCTCGGCCGGCCTCGACTATCCCGGCATCGGCCCCGAGCACGCGTGGCTGAAGGAGAGCGGCCGCGTCACTTATCTTTCCGCGACCGACAAGGAGGCGCTGGTCGCGTTCCAGCTCTGCTCGCAGCTCGAAGGGATCATCCCGGCCCTCGAGCCGGCCCACGCGCTCGCCAAAGTGACCGAACTCGCGCCGAAGAAGCCGCGCGACCACCTGATGGTGGTCAACATCTCCGGCCGCGGCGACAAGGACATTTTCGCCGTCGCCGACCATCTCGGCGGGATGTAGCAGCCGGCGCAAATCAAGGGGGACGCCGATGGACGCCGAAATGGTGACGACCGCGCTCGAGTTGCCCGGCTGGCGCATCGTTCGCAACGTCGGGGTGGCGCGCGGCATCGTCGTGCGCTCGCGCTCGCTGGTCGGCAATTTCGCCGCCGGGCTGCAAACGCTCTTCGGCGGCAACATCTCGGTCTACACCAACCTGTGCGAGCAGACCCGCACCGATTCCTACCGCATGATGTGCGACCACGCCGCGCTCAACGGCGCCAACGCCATCGTCGCGATGCGCTACGACGCCAACGAGATCCTGAGCGGCGTCACCGAGGTCATCTGCTACGGCACGGCGGTGATCGCGGAGCCGGAGCGATGAGCGCCGCGGCGACCGTCGCCTTCGGCCTGTTCATCCTCGGCGTCGCCGGCGGCCTGGCGCAACTGTGGTTGCAAATCTGGTCGCTGGACACCTTCACCAAATTGGCGATCACAGACGGCGCGCTGATCGTCGTCGCCCTGTCGTGGCATTTCGTCGCAGCCGAGCGGCGCGCCAACGAACGGCTGAACCGCGACAAGCGGCTCGACTGAGCGCCGCTCAGGCCTGTTTGCCGGCCACGCCCGCCTCGGCGAACGTCGCCATGTCGTTGTGGCAGGCGACCGCCGCCTTGACGATTCCGACGGCCAGCGCCGCGCCCGAGCCTTCGCCCAGCCGCATGCCGAGATCGAGCAGCGGCCGCTTGCCGAGCCGGCGCAGGACTTCCGCGTGCGGCGCCTCGGCCGACACGTGGGCGGCAAAACAATGGTCGAGCGCAGTGTGGTCGAGCGCGTGCAGAACCGCCGCGGCGGAACAGACGACGAAGCCGTCGAGCAGCACCGGAACGCGCTGGATGCGCGCGGCGAGAATGGCGCCGGCGATCGCCGCGATCTCGCGTCCGCCGAGTCGGCGCAGAACTTCGAGCGGGTCGTTGAGATGCTCGCGATGAAGCGCGATGGCGGCGCGCACCGCCTCGACTTTGCGCCGCAATTGCGCGTCGTCGACGCCGGCGCCACGACCGACCCAGTCCTCCGGCGCGCCGCCATAGAGGCCGCAATAGATCGCCGCCGCAGCGGTGGTGTTGCCGATGCCCATCTCGCCCAGACACAGCAGATCGGGGCCGGCGGCGAGCGCCTCCATGCCGAAGGCCATCGACGCCGCGCAGGTCCTCTCGTCGAGCGCCGCCTCACGCGAGAGGTCGCCGGTCGGCTGCTCGAGCGCGAGCTCGAACACGCGCAGCGAAATGTCGAAGGTTTTGCAGATCTGATTGATAGCCGCGCCGCCGGCGGCGAAATTGGCGACCATCGCCTGGGTGACCGAGGCGGGATAGGCGGAGACGCCCTGGGCGACGACGCCGTGATTGCCGGCGAAGACGGCGACCAGCGGCGCGTCGACGTGGGGCGTCCCGCCCTGCCAGCCGGCGAGCCATTTGGCGATGTCCTCCAGCCAGCCGAGCGAACCGGCGGGCTTGGTCAGCTCGGCCTGCCGCGCCCGCGCCGCGTCGATCGCGGCTTCGTCAGGCGCCGGCATGGCTTTGATGAGCGCACGAAAATCGTCAAACGGGCGCGGCTGCGCGTTCATCCTGACTCTCCGGGAGCGGCCGTGGTCCGAAGCGACTCAAGCCGGTCGCGGACCATAGCGCGACCGAATTTGGGGAGAAAGATGACGACGTTGCCAATGAGGATCAGCGGCGCGCCGATCAGCGCCCAAGGACTCCATTGATAGCCTTCGAGCAGCCACGACACCGCTAGCGCGATCACCGGCGACAGAACCGTCGTATAGGCGGCGCGCTCCGGACCGATCCGGGCGACGAGCGCGAGATAGACGAGGAAGGCAAGCGCCGAGCCGATCGCCGCCAGATAGAGGAGCGCGCCGACATAGACGGGCTCGGTCGACGGCGCAAACGACAGGCCGCGCGCGGCGACGACGACGGCGAGCAGCGCCGCGCCCCAGGTCATCGCCCTGGCGATCGCGTTGGGCAGGTCGCCGGCGGCCTTCGCGGCGGGTCGCGAGGCGAGATTGCCGAGCGAGAAGCAATAGGCGCCGCCGATCGACAGCAGCAGACCGACCGCCGAGCCGCCGCCGGCGGCGGTCGCGGAGAGCTGGTCGGCGAACAGGAAGGCGACGCCGGCGACGCCGATCAGCGCGCCCAGGACCATGCGCGCGGTCGGCCGCACGCCGTTGAACAGCCACTGGTTGAAGACGTTGAACGCCGACGCCATGGCGAACACGACCGCCACCACGCCGCTCTCAATGAACCGTTCGGCGTTGTAGAGAAACAGGAAATTGCAGGAGAACAACGCGACGCCGAGGGCCGCGAACCACAGATGGGCGCGCAGCGGGACGCGCTTCAGCCGCCCGGCGACCGCCAAGCCGATCCACATGATCGCCGAGGCGACGAGGAAGCGCCAGAAGATCGATGTCTCGGCCGGCGTTGGGCCGAGCTGCAGCCTGATCGCGTACCAGGTCAGGCCCCAGACGAAGACGACGACCGTGAATAGCGACGCGTTCAAGTCTCACCTCGGCAGGCGCTGCGAAGTTCACCACCCAGGGAATCGGCGAATCCCGGCCCGGCGGGCTAGGCGCCGAGCCGTTTCGCGATTCGCGACCGGAGCAGGCGGCAAGGCGCGCGCCGCCGCCTTTGTCGCCGTTTCCCCGTTTTCCCCCGCATTGCTTTGATCCCGAACGATCAAATCGGCGGGGGGCGGCCTGCGGCGGCCTATTGCGCGGCGCAATCACGCGTTCTACATGGATTCTAGCGATCCGTCGTCGGCGTTTTTGCCGTCGCCTCCTTTAGTCGTTTGCCTGTGGGCGACCGAGCGAGACGAAGGGCGGCCGACGACGCGCGAGGGAATCAGCCGTGGCCAATGCGACGGAACCCATGCGACGGCGGACGACGAAGCGAGCGGCCGGGTCCCGACGCGAGGAGACCACCGACGGCGCCGTCTCTCCGAAGCGCAACGTCAACGATTCGCTCGCCGCCGCGCTCGGCTGCGAAATTATCGTCGGCCTCTATCCGCCGGGTTCGCGCCTACCCAACGAAGCAAGCCTGCTGGTGCGCTTCGGCGTGTCGCGGCCGACGCTGCGCGAGGCGTTCCGTGCGTTGGAGGCCAAGGGCTTGATCGTCTCGCGCCAGAAGGTCGGCACGATGGTGCGGCCGAAGGCCGAATGGCACATGCTCGACGCCGATTTCCTCGCCTGGCACATGCAGGCCGCGCCGACCGAAGTCTTCGTCAGCGACGTGCTGCAGTTGCGGCGCATTTTCGAGCCGCAGGCGGCGGCGCTCGCCGCGGAAGCGCGCGACTCCGCCTCGCTGGCGCGAATCGAAGCCGCCTACGCCGACATGGAGGCGCACAAATCCGGCGACGCCGAGTTGATCGCCGCCGACGTGCGTTTCCACAAGGAGATCCTCCAGGCGAGCGGCAACCGCTTGCTCGGCGCGCTCGGCAGCCTGATTGAAATGGCGCTGGTCGGCACATTCAAGATGGGCTGGCGCAGCCTGGCGATCAAGGACGATCGCCTCCACCAGCACCGTGACGTAATGCAGGCGATCGCCTCCCGGCGCCCAGAAGCGGCGCGCGCGGCGATGGCCAAGCTGCTGCAGGAATCGGGCGAGGACGTGCGTCGCGCGCTCGCCCTGGACCGCGCCGCCGTCCCCAGCTCCGCCTGAGCCGGCCGCGCCGCCTCACTGCCCAGGCCGCCTCTGTGGTAGAAGGCGGCCATGCCCGCCTCGCTCGCAGTCGCCTGCATCGTCGTCGCCCTCGTCGCCGCCGCCTTCTTCGCCGGCGCGGAGACCGCGCTCACCGCCGCCTCGCGCGCCCGACTGCGCGCGCTGGAGACCGCCGGCGACGCGCGCGCCGCGCTCGTCGCTCGGCTGGTGGCGACCCGCAGCCGGCTCATCAGCGCCATGCTGCTCGGCGGCCAGCTCGTCACCATCGCCGCCTCGGCGCTCGCCACCAACGAGCTGGTGGCGACGCTCGGCGAGCGCGGCGTCGTCTACGCCACCGCGATCATGACGGCGTTGATCGTCGTCTTCGGCGAAGTCCTGCCGAAGACGATCGCCATCGCCTATCCCGACCGCGTCTCGCTGCTGATTGCCCCGGCGGTGTCGTTCTTCGTCACCGTGTTCGGTCCGATCGTCAGTACCGTCGAAGCGCTGGTGCGCCTCATGCTACGCCTGCTCGGCGTCAACCTCTCGATCCGGTCGAGCGTCTCCGGCCACGACGAGCTGCGCGGCGCGGTCGACATCCTCCACAGCGAAGGCGGGGTCGCGCGCGACGAGCGCGACATGTTCGGCGGCCTGCTCGAGCTTTCCGAGGTGACCGTTTCCGACATCATGGTCCACCGCACCAAGATGCGCACCCTAGACGCCGACCTGCCGCCCGACGAGTTGGTGCGCGAAGTGCTCGCCTCGTCCTACACCCGCATGCCGCTCTGGCGCGGCGAACCCGACAACATCATCGGCATGCTGCACGCCAAGGACCTGTTCCGCGCCTATGCGGCGGTGGGCGGCGACGCGAGCCGCATCAACGCCGCCGACATCGCGCTCGAGGCGTGGTTCGTGCCGGAAGCGACGACGCTGCGCGACCAGTTGAAGGCCTTCCTCAGCCGCAAGATCCATTCGGCGCTGGTCGTCGACGAATACGGCGTGGTGCTGGGATTGCTGACTCTCGAGGACATCATCGAGGAAATCGTCGGCGACATCAAAGACGAGCACGACCTGCTCGCCCAGGGCGTGCGACAGCAGTTGGACGGTTCGCTGATCGTCGACGGCTCGGTGACGATCCGCGACCTCAACCGGGCGATGGACTGGAACCTGCCCGACGACGAGGCGGCGACGATCGCCGGCCTGGTGATCCACGAAGCGCGGGCGATCCCCGAGCCCAAGCAGACCTTCAGCTTCCACGGCCTCCGGTTCGAGGTGCTGCGCCGCCAGCACAACCGCATCGCCACCCTGCGCATCACGCCGCTCGCGCCGCGCGACGGCGGCCCCGCCAAGGCCGGGGCGGCGGGCCACGCGGCGCCGCCAGGCGAAGCGTGACGCTCCTCGCTATCGCCGCGCGCCCAACTCGCGCTCGACGGCCGGCAGCAGCCGTGCGGCGAGGCGCTGGTGTCCCTCGGGGGTCAAGTGGAGGCGGTCCGCCTGCAGATATTCGGGCGGCATGTCGAAATTGGTGTGGACCTCCATGAACTTGACGCCTTTGGCGGTCAAATCGGCCTCGATGGCGGCGATGTCCTTCGGGCCCTGGCCGCGCTCGACGTCGAGTCGCCAGTTGTTGAACAGGCCACCGCCGACGTCGAGCAGAACCAGACGCGTGCCGGGCGGCGTGGCGATGTCGAGGCGCGCCAGCATCTGCCCCGTGCCGTCGCCGCTCACCCCACGGTTGACCACCGTCACGGCATAACCGTCGGCGCGCAACATTCGCTCGAGCTGGCCGGGAAAGGCGGCGGCGCGGCCGACGCCCCAGCCGTCCGTATTGCTCGCGCCCAGCGCGACGACTTGCGCCATCGCCGGCGCGACAAAGAGGGCGAACAGCAGGACGATCGTAGACCTCACAACTCCGCTCATGGGGGCTCTTCCTCCTTTTCGATTGCAGCGCCAACGTGAGGGCGGCGCCGCCGTCAATTCGCGGCGCGCCACAGGGGCTTCAGGACGACTGTCGCCGACTTTCCGTCGGGCCGGTTGGCGGAGAGGATCAAGGCGTCGCCACTCGGGTAAAATCTGGCGACGTAAGTGACCCTGGCGTGTTCGGGCTTGATTTCCAACGCGCCGCCGGGAATCTCGCCGACGAACGGCAACGTGTAGGCGCCGACGGCGTCGAAACTGGTCTCGACGGCGCGGCCGCCGAGGATGTGGCCCTGCGCGCGTCCGTCGTCGCTTGCGGAATCGACGATCAGCATCGCCTGACGGCCGACCCCGTTGTAGCCAATCTCGCTCGCCCAGACGCCGACGAAGCGCAGCGCCAAGGGGTCGACGTTGCCCGAAGGCGCCTTGAACGTCAGCTCCGGCAAGGTCATTCCATTGCGCGCGGCCACGTCGCGAATTCGCGCGAGGTCCTGTTCGCTAGGTTGGCTGAAGGTCACGACGGTTCGCAGGGCGCCGGCGCGAGGCGGGAGCGAGAGGAGATAGGCCCCTCCCCCCGCCGCTGCGACGACCAAGGCGGTTGACGCCGCGACGACGAAACGGCGATCGAAGCGAAGCGCGCCAACTCGAGATCGAGCGGGCGCCCTCGGCGCGCCGTCGGCCGGCGGGCCAGTCGGCTTCGCCGCCGAGGGAGCGGCGGCGGCGTTCAAGAGCCGCTGCGCGGTGGCGACGAGGGTCTCGATGTGCGCTTCCAGCGGCGGCGTCAGTGCGTCGAGCCAATGGACGCCGTCGATGAAATAGGCGAGCGACTTGGTCGGCGTCGCGTCCTCGATCCGGAACGGCAGGATGGGAAGGGCGAGATGCGCGGCCTGCACGATCTCGTTGCGGATCTGCGGAGACTGATTGGCGTTGGCGGAAAATATGAGCACCAGCGCCCTACAATTGCCGAGCGCCTCGACGATCGCTCCGCTCCAGTCGTTCCCAGGCGCAATATCGCGCGGAGCGATCCAGCAACGGATCCGGCGTGCTTCCAGAGCGGCGCACACCGCGTCGGCGGTCGCCTTGTCCGCTTTGGAGTGGCTGATGAAAATGTCGTAGCCGGATTGCTCCCGACCCTGCTCGACGGCCGTCACGGCGTCGCCTCGCTCTACGGAATGCA
>JBEKVR010000113.1:0-17203 GCA_049513815.1 Roseiarcus sp.
TAGGCCGTGTGGACGGATTTGATCAAGATGAAGGCGCAGGCCAGAGCGAGGAGGGAGGCGAAGTTTCTCGCCGTCTTCTCACAGCGTAACGCGATGCGCTTGAAGCGTTTGACCTTGCCAACCGCCTGTTCGATGCGGGCGCGGCCTTTGTAGAGCACCTTGGGAAAGAAGGCCGGTTTTTCGAGAGTATTCTTTCGATATGGAATTGCCGGGCAAATGCCTCGTTCGCGCGCCGCTTGGCGGTTTGATTTGGCGTCGTAGCCTTTGTCGGCGAGTGCGGCGCGCGGCGTAATATCGGGGCCGATGTCGAGCAACGTCTCGAAATTGCGGCTGTCGCTTGCTTCGCCGCCGGTCAGATGGAAGGCGATCGGGAGACCGTCAAAATCGGTCTTGAGATGGATTTTCGTCGAGAAGCCGCCGCGCGACCGGCCGAGCGCCTGATTTTCTTGCCCCCTTTTGCGCCGGCCGCGGAGACGTGCGCGCGAACGACCGTCGAGTCGAACATCTGAACCAGACGCGCCGTCTGGCTCATCGCGGCGAGCGCCTCGAAAAAGGCTTCGAAGACGCCCGACTGGCTCAATCGCCAAAACCGTTTCCAGACGCTGTTCCAGTTGCCGAATTGAGCGGGAAGCGCGCGCCAGTTGATGTTGTGAACGGAAAAATAGTGAAGCGCTTCGAGGAATTTTCGGTCATCGCGTCCTTTGTCGCCCCGTCGCGAGCGCGACGCCTCGAATACTTTCAGGACAATCGCCCAATCCTCATCGGTCATTCGCGTCCTATGCTCGACGGAATCCGTCCACACGGCCGAGGGTTGGAGGTCTCGCTGTAAAGGTTGCACATCGCGAACTTCAGCTAGGCCACGGGACTATCACCGGGAAGCGCCCGGCGGCCGAGGATGCCACGCCCGATCGCCTCTGACACCTGGTTGCCGGGTCAGCACGTCTGCTACGCGCTTCCCACAGCGCGAACACACTGCCTTCGATCGGAGTTCACCGAGGGTCGTGGCGATCCCGTACCGTTCGACGAAATCCAGCACGACCACTTGCGAAACTTTGCGGCACGACCTGCATTCGAAGGCCACCGTCAGTCCGAGTTCAAGTACGCGACGCAGCGTGTACCGATCCCGATCCTCTTGGCCGAATACGAGTTCAGTGCACTGTCACCGTACCCCCCCCGTAACCCGATGACAAAGTTGCTCGCCACAACTTCATTTGCAGTATAATTTTGTGCGCCGTCGCGGTAATCTGGTAATCACGGCTCCCATCATGGTCAAAAACAAAGCACGGCACGTCATCCCTGTCTGCTACCTCCAGGCGTGGACCGACCCAAACAAACCGGCCCACCACGAGCCGTTCGTGCATCTGTTCGACCGCCAGGGACGCGATCACAAGCGGCGCGCACCCGCAAATATTCTAAGTATGCCAGATATCTACACAATCTTCGCCGATGGGAATCGGGACTTAAGCATTTAACATCATTTCGGAAAACAGGAAAGGGAATTCGTTAGAGTCCGAAAACTTATCGAGCAGCGCGCCGCTGTAGATATGAAGGATGCCGCAGCGCTGTATGCTTTTGTCGCCGGAATGCTGGCGAGGCCACCGCACAAGATCGACCATATGTCGCAGCAATGGGCGTCGATCGTCGAACAGGCGCGCACGATCAAGGTCGACCCGAATACGCGGCCAATTCCAAAGCTCAATAGCGATCGTCAACCGGGCGTGACGCTCGACCAGGCCCAGCGCATGGCCGACGATCCAATGGGAACTTGGTTCCCTCATTCGCTGAACGCCTACTTCTTGGCTCTCACCAAATTGTTTGGCTGCGACGTTCTCGTCAACGGCTCACCCCACCCCTTTCTGACGAGCGACAACCCGGCCGTGATTTACTTCGCGAACGATGAGGACGCGAATGCCCCGCGCCGCAAGTTTTGGCCGAAGGGCCTCGGTGCGGTTGATTGCGAGATCACGATCCCGATCTCGCCGACCCACGCCCTAAAATTCACGCACAAGACACCGGGCGTCCACAAATGGAAGGTGCTCGACTGGAAAGGCGTCTTTGAGTTCAACTTTCTTACAATCACCCGTGCGCGGCAGACCATCATCAGCGATCGAGAAGACCTGTTTTTCGTCAGGACGATACTCGACCGAGTTGCCGAGGTCGAACGCGATAGGCCGTCCCGGCCAGCATGAGACGCCCAAGCCCGACGACTTGCACCCCCTACTCACTCGTCCCCGGCGGCTCGCTCGTCACATCGTAGACTACCCGGTTCACGCCCTCGACCTCCTTGACGACGCGCGTCGCCGCTCGTCCCAGGAAGCCCATGTCGAAGAGGAAGACGTCGGCGGTCGTGCCGTTGCTGGAGGTCACGGCGCGCAGCGCGCAGACGGCGTCGTCGGCGCCGCCGTCGCCCAGCGGAACGCTCGGCGCCTCCGCCGGCTGGTCCCGCGGCGTCCCTCAACGGGCCGCTCCCCGATCCGCAGCCGGCGTCGGCAGGTCGAGGGCCGAACGCAGTCGGCCGGCCCCGCGCCGATAGAGCGTCGCGTCGCCTGCCCCGGCCAACAGGTCGGCGCCGGGAATGAAATCCGCAAAACGCCGGTTGAACGGCGTCGCGCCGCAGTCGGGGACCTGGCACTCGAGCTTGCCTTTAGGGCAGGCGCTGAAATGGCACAGGCGGCCGAGATAGCGGTCGCTCGCCGGCTCGAACAGAAAGACGTCGAGTTGGTGGCCGACCACGCTGATTCCGACGCCCGCCTCGTAAGCCGCGCGCAAGGCCTTCTCGGCGGTCCGGCGCAAATCGCCGAGCCGCTGCTGCGAGTCGAGCCACAGCGCCAGATCGAGATCGGCGCATTCGCGCCAAACCTCGACGCCTTGCCGACGGAATTCGCGGAACCGTGGAATCTCCTTCCACAGCGTCTTGGCGACGGAACCGACGACGGCCACCGCTTGGACTTCGGCGAAGCTCGCCCAGGCGTCGCACACGACGTCCGCCGCGATGCGAAAATCCCGCTGTCGCGCCAGCAAATCACGGTTCTGCTCCTCGATCGCCGCGCGTCTCACGGCTCACCCCAACAGCGCCATGAAATTGCGCTTGCGTCCGAAACGCGCTTTGACGCCGGCGAGGTACGCCTGCTGCTCGGCTGCGCCGCGCAGACCGGCCATGCGAGCGATCAGCGCCGCCGCTTCCGCGTAAGCTGGATTGCCGCCAGTGAATTTGGATGCGCAGCCGCCGCCCGTCACGCAATCTTGCTCCGCAAGCTGTCCGCGAGCGCCGAAAGCGCATTGGCAAGTTGTCTCGCGGTTTCCGGCGGCGGCAGCGGCATTTTGAGGTTTTGCAAGCCGGTGGCCGGATCGCGCTCAATCCATGGATGCGCCGGAGCGTTGGGATCGTTGGCAGCCGCCAGAGCGGCAATAAACTGGGCGCCGACTTGCACCAAGGCTTGCCATGGATCGGGACCTGTCTCGCGCGCCGCCGCTCCAGCCCCACCAGTCCGCGCGATCGCCATCTCGCCGGCGCCAATGTTCACATCCGCATTCAAATTTTCCCCGGTTCCGGCGTCATCAGCAGTGACGATCGTCGTCACTTCCTCAGCCGGCGTCACGGCCTCACCGTCGCCCATACGCCCGGTGACGTTTTCCACGTCCTTCATGAAGCGGTTGAGACGCGACCCGCCGAGCGAAATCTCGCTGCTGCCGCCGTCGAGAATACCTGCCGATAAAGAGCGTTTGAACGCCAGCACCGAAAGCATGCCCTCCTCGATGGTGCCCTTCGCCACGAAATTGATGACGCGCACCGGCCGTATCTGGCCCATCCGATGAATGCGGGCGATGCGTTGTTCGAGGATCGCCGGATTCCACGGCAAGTCCATGTTCACCAGAGTCGAAGCATGCTGCAGATTGAGACCGGTGCTGCCGGCATCGGTGGACAGGAACACGCGGCAGGCGGGGTCGTCACGAAACCGCTCGACCAGCGCCGGCCGTTTGTCCGATGGCACGCCGCCGTGGAAGCTGACGTAGCCCAGCTCACGCGCTTCGAGGCGGCGGATGATGATGTCGTGAGTCCGCGTCCATTGCGAAAACACTACCGCCTTGGCGTCGGGCTCAGCGAACAAATCCTCGAACAGCGCCGCCAATTCGTCAGCCTTGACGCCATGATCGGTTTCCTGGTCCAGCAGGTAGGTGCTGTTGCACGACATGCGCATGTTCTGCAGGGCGCAGGTCAGCCGCCGCTGGTCCTTGTCCGACAGGAACCTCGTCTTGCGCCAGCGGTGGACGATTTTCGCCACCACGTCGGCGTTTTCCTGGTGATAGAGCATTTGCATCTCGGTCATCGGCACCAGCAGGTTCTGGTCGGTCCGGCTGGGCAGTTGCCGCAGCACCTCGGACTTGCGCCGGCGGATCATGATCGGCGCCAGCGTCTGGCCGATCTTCTCCAGGCCGGTATAGCCGGTGACGCGCCCAGCTTCGTCCTTGACCTGATGCTCGTGCAGCAGCTTCCAGGTTGGCCCGAGCCGATGCTGATCGACGAACTGGATGATGGAGATCAGTTCTTCCAGCTTGTTTTCCAGCGGCGTCCCGGTCAGCACGATCGCATAGGGGCTGTCGATGCGTTTCAAGGCGCGCGCCGCAATGGTGTTCCAGTTCTTCACCCGCTGCGCTTCGTCGACGATCACCAGTTCGGGCGCCCAGGCGGCGATCAGGTCGAGATCGGGCTGGAGTTTCTCGAAGTTGGTGATCTTGCAGAAATCATCCAGCGCGAAGTCCTTCCGCCGCTGCGCCCGACCGCCGTTGATGACGCGTGCAGCGTTGTCGCCCTGTCGGCCCGTGAAGCGCATGATCTCGCTGCGCCACTGGTATTTGAGCGAGGTCGGGCAGACAACCAGCACTTTGGCGACGCCGAAATGCCGCGCTAGGATTTCCGTCGCGGCGATCGCCTGGATGGTCTTGCCCAGGCCCATATCGTCGCCGATCAGCGCCCGGCCGACCCGCACCGCGAACAGCGCGCCCTCCGCCTGATAGGGATAGAGCGGCGCCTTCAGAAGCGCCAGTAGCTTGGGATCGGCAGCGCCACGTGGGAACAACTGCGCGAGCTTTGCGACCCGCCGGTCCGCATCCCGCCGTCCGGCGACGAAATCGAGAGCGTCGTCGTAAGCGCGCAACTCATGACCGGCCTTAGACGCTGTGGTCATGAAATGCTCGAGTTCGCCAAGGCGCTCGTCGGGCAGAATCCCGTTGTGTTCGGCGTCGAACAAACCGGCGGCGGCCTCTCTCAGCGCCAGCGGGCAATCCGTTCCGGCGCGAAAATGCACGCTGCGCTTTCCGTCGTTGCGCAGAAAGAGCTCAGAAAACGCCGGCTGGTAGCCGCGCGCAAACGCCTTCCTGGCGCCACGCTTTTTCTCCAGCCGGGCGAGCGTGAACTCGATGTGCTTGCAGGTGCCCAATTCGCTGGTGGCGTAATCGGGGCAAGAACAGAAATTGCCGCCTGGCCCCAGGCCTCGGATCGCCACGCGATAGCTGGATTTGGAAACAGGATTGCTGACCCTAAATTCCGAGAAGAACGGCTCGCTGCTGAGATTTTCAAGCCCGAAGGCCTGCTCCCGACCGAACTGGCGGCGCAAGCCGCGTTGCCAATCCACCGGCGAAAGATCGGAGGGCGCATGAGCGCGCGAAAGTTTAGGTTCCTTGTTCAGCTTATTTGCGGAATTCAGGCTTCGGCGCTTGGATTTCATCGCAGTACGTTCCGTCCAGCAAAGGTTTCTCGTGAGACGTAAACCTGGCGTCTCGCGCCTTTTCCCCGGTGCTTACGCCACTCCCGCATTTACAACAACGCCGGATGATCGGTGTCCGCCAGTGGCGCGATTCGATCATAGCGCAGGGTGCAAGCTCTCAAGTTTGACGCGGGCGCTTTTGGTTGTGAAGCGCCGCTCGGTCGCGCGTCGCGTTCAGGTGGCCGGCGGCCCTGGCGGTCGCCGAGGTCGCTGGGCGCCCGCATCCGCAGGGGCGGCAAGCGGGGCGGCGGGAGCGGAACGGACCTCGCCGTCGAGCTCTTGGCGGCGAAAGTTCCAAACCGGAGCGGCTGTCAAGGACGCGCCCCGCCCGTTCGGAAGAACGGGCGTTCTTCGAACGCCCTATGGGGCGCGCCGCCGCGCGGCGGTCGCCGCAGGCGATCATGGACAGCCGCTCCGGTTTGGAAAAAGCGGGCTCTGCAAGAGTTCGACGGCGAGGTGCGTTACGGCGGGGGCAACGGCGACGCTTAAGTCGGATCTTGTGCACGCGTCAACGTAATCCCATGAAAAAAGAGCACGCACGCGGATCGGATTCCGCTCTAGAATGACGAGCATCGCAGTCGCCAAACCCTAGCGCACCTATATGGCTCCGAGCTACTCTAAAACCATCATTTGCCTTGCTAATTCACGCAAGATTGCAGGGCGCTGCATCGCCGGCAAGGAGATTGGCGGAGGTGTGATCGGCGTTTGGGTACGACCGATTAGCACCAGGCCAACAGGCGAGCTATCGGAGGAAGATCGCCGCTTCGAGAACGGGCAGGACCCCAAGCTGCTCGACGTCATTAGGATTCCGATGATCGAGCCGAGGCCCCTGGCTTCCAGACGGAGAATCAACTTATCGACCATGGCTACTACTGGACCAAGGAACGTAAAGCGAGCTGGGACGAGTTGCGGGCCGCCCTTGATCTCAAAGCCGGACCGCTGTGGGACAACTCTTCATCGAGTTACAACGGCCTACATGATCGCGTTGAAGAGGCGGCAGCAAATCAGTTGAGCAGTTCGCTTCGTCTGATCGAGGTGAATGATCTCAAGATCGTTGTTGCTGTTGAAGGTGCGGAGTATGCTAGGCGCAAGGTTCGCGGTTATTTCACCTTCAATGGAGCTCAGTACTGGCTAGCTGTAACGGACCCAATCGTAGAACGGCAGTACTTCTCGGGTAAAGACGGCGAGTTTAAGGTCGGACAGGCGATATTGTGCGTCAGTTTGGGCGAACCATGCGCAGGGTATGCCTACAAGCTGATTGCCGGCGTGTTTGTTAAGCCATGAGCAAGTCAGGAAGTGCAGGAGAACAAGCGTGGAAACGACCGAAGTTCTGACGATTGGGCATTCCACGCTGGCTTATGAGCGCTTTTTGTCGCTCCTCCGCGGCGCAAGAGTGAATGCGATCGCCGATGTCCGAAGTGCGCCGTACTCTCGTCAATTTCCTCAATTCAATCGCGATGAGCTGTCCGAGGAGCTACGATCAGATGGAATCTCATATGTCTTCTTGGGAAAGGAGCTTGGTGGTCGACCCACTGAGCGAAAGTTTTATTGCGAGGGTGTAGCTGATTACGAAAAGATGGCGCAGTCGGCTGGCTTCGGCAAGGGAATAGATCGTGTTATTGAGGGTGCGAAGAAATATAGAATTGCGCTCATGTGCTCGGAGCGTAACCCGCTAGATTGTCACAGATGTCTGCTTATTGGTCGGGCTTTGGTACAACGGGGAGTTTTCGTCGGTCATATTGTTGGCGACGGGAGCATTGAGACCCAGGAACAAATCGAGGATAGACTTTTGGAGGTCTCGGGCCGGCACGATGACGATCTCTTTGCTCCGCGCTCGGAAAGATTGGCTGCTGCCTATCGCGAGCGCGCACGTAAAGTGGCGTTTGCAGAGCCGCAGACCAATTCGCGCAGCGCGATAACTGCGGAGTAACGCTTTGAGCAACGTACAAGTCTCGACAATCGGGTTCACCAAGACGACGGCGGAGGGTTTCTTTGAGCGGCTTTTGAGTGCTGGAGTGAAGAAGGTCGTGGACGTACGGCTTCACAATACGTCCCAGCTCGCTGGTTTTGCAAAGGCTGACGATCTCTCTTATCTTCTCAAGAAGATCGGCGGCTTCCAATACGTGCACCAGCCGCTACTGGCACCAACCGATCCGATGCTCAAGGCATACAAAAAAGAAAAGGGCGATTGGCGCGAGTACGAAGAGCGCTTTCTGGGGCTAATGGCGGAACGTCAAATTGAGAAGCGCTTCAAGCCAGAGATGTTCGACGGTGCGTGCCTCCTATGCTCCGAGGACAAGCCGCATCACTGCCATCGGCGCCTCGTCTGTGAATACCTCAACGAAAAATGGAACGGCGCTCTCGAAGTGCATCACCTGTGATACAAGGCGCTATTCCATCTCGGCCAGATCATCGAGGGACTTGACGCCGAGCGATAGCAGGCTTCCGGGTGTTGATCGTCGCGAGCGGCGCGCCGGCGAGGAGTCCCCTCACTCCCACTCAATCGTCCCCGGCGGCTTGCTCGTCACGTCGTACACCACCCGGTTGACGCCCTTGACCTCGTTGATGATGCGCGTCGCGGCGCGGCCCAAAAAGCCCATGTCGAAGGGGAAGAAGTCCGCCGTCATGCCGTCGCTCGAGGTCACGGCGCGCAGCGCGCAGACGGAATCGTAGGTGCGGCCGTCGCCCATCACGCCGACGGTGCGCACCGGCAGCAGCACCGCGAAGGCCTGCCAGATTTCGTCGTAGAGGCCGGCGGCGCGGATTTCCTCGAGATAGATCGCGTCGGCCTGGCGCAGGATGTCGAGCTTCTCCTGGCTGACGGCGCCGGGGATGCGGATGGCGAGGCCCGGGCCGGGGAACGGATGGCGGCCGACGAAGTTTTCCGGCAGGCCGAGCTCGCGGCCCAAGGCGCGCACCTCGTCCTTGAACAGCTCGCGCAACGGTTCGACCAGCTGCATGTTCATCCGCTCGGGCAGGCCGCCGACGTTGTGGTGCGACTTGATCGTCACCGACGGGCCGCCGGAGAACGACACCGATTCGATCACGTCGGGATAGAGCGTCCCTTGGGCGAGGAATTCGACCGGGCCGCGGCCGTCGCTCGCGATCTTCTTCGCCTCGGCCTCGAAGGTCTCGATGAACAGGCGGCCGATCGTCTTGCGCTTGAGCTCCGGCTCGGCGACGCCGTCGAGCGCGCGCAAGAAGTCGCGTTCGGCGGCGACATGGACGAGCGGAATGTTGAAATGGCCGCGGAACAGCTTGACCACCTGCTCGCCCTCGCCGGCGCGCATCAGGCCGTGGTCGACGAAGACGCAGGTCAACTGGTCGCCGATCGCCTCGTGGATCAGCACCGCCGCGACCGCCGAATCGACGCCGCCGGACAGACCGCAGATGACGCGGCCCTTGCCGACCTGGCGCCTAATCGCCGCGCGCGCCTCGGCGCGGAAGGCGGCCATCGTCCAGTCGCTCTTCATCCCGGCGACGTTGTGGACGAAATTGCGGATCAGCCGCGCGCCGTCGGGGGTGTGGACGACTTCGGGGTGGAACATCAGGCCGTAGTAGCGGCGCTTCTCGTCGGCGATCAGCGCGAACGGGGCGTTCTCCGACGTCGCGACGCGGGAAAAGCCGGGCGGCAGGCGGGTGATGCGGTCGCCGTGGCTCATCCACACGACGTGGCGCTCGCCCGGCTTCCACACGCCGTCGAGCAGCGGGCTTTCGGCCCCGACGGCGACCTCGGCGCGGCCGAATTCGCGGTGGTGGCCGCTTTCGACTTCGCCGCCGAGCTGTTCGGCCATGGTCATCTGGCCGTAGCAGATGCCGAGCACCGGCACGCCCGATTCGAAGATCGCCTGCGGCGCGCGCGGGCTGCCTTCGTCGGGCACCGAGGCCGGTCCGCCGGAAAGGATCACCGCCTTCGGCTTCAGCGCCGCGAAGGCGCCCTCGGCGTTCTGGAACGGCGCGATCTCGCAATAGACCCCCGCCTCGCGCACCCGCCGGGCGATGAGCTGGGTCACCTGCGAGCCGAAATCGACGATCAACAGCTTGTCGTGGGCGAAAGCGGGCGGGTTCACGGGCTTCGCGTCTTCGGCCATGGCGTTCCTGGCGACTCGCGTCTGAAGAGAAGCCCTTCGCTTAGGCGAGCGCGCGCGCAAGCGCAATCGCCGCAGCGCCGCGGGCGGCCGCGGGCGGGGGGCGGGCGGCGGCCCCTCGCCCTTCGAGACGCGCCGCGAACGCGGCGCTCCTCAGGGTGAGGGGGTTTGAGGGCGGCGGCTATAGGCGGTTCGGCAAACCGCGCCGTCGACCTCTTGATTGCAGAACTTCCGCGCTTGCCGGAAAAAGACGCCGCCAAGAGGTCGACGGCGCTCTCTGTCGGGGGCCCTCGGCGCCGCGCGGGCGCGTTTTGGCGACCGCCAAACTGCCGCCGTTCGCCCCTCGCCCTGAGGAGCGCCGCGCCGGCGGCGCGTCTCGAAGGGCGAGGGGCCGCGCCGGCGGCGCGCGTCGAACGGCGGCGGGCGGCGCCTCGCCGCCTGCGCCATCAAAGCGCTTTAACCCGCCATCAAAGCGCTTAGATTGGTCGGCAAACGTCCCGCCGCGGGCGGACAGACGAGGGGAATACGCTGATGACGGAGGCGCCGCGCGTCGCAGACGCGCAGACGGCCGCGATGCTGACGACCGAATGGGACGCCGCGCTCTACTTCAAGTTCGGCGCCGAGCGCGCCCAGCCGGCGCACGACCTGCTCGCCCGTGTCGACTTCACGCCGCGCCGAATCGTCGATCTCGGCTGCGGACCCGGCGCCAGCACCCGCATGCTGATGGACCGCTTCCCGCAGGCGGAAATCGTCGCCGTCTCCAATTCCGAGCCGATGTTGGCCGAGGCGCGCCGCAGCCTGCCCGGCATGACATTCGATCAGACGGATATTTCCGAATGGCGGCCGCGCCAGCCGCCCGACCTGATCTTCGCCAATTCGTCGCTGCAATGGCTGCGCAAACACGAGGTCTTGTTTCCCCGGCTGATGGAAGACCTCGCCGAGGGCGGCGCGCTGGCGGTGCAGATGGCCGACAACCTGCACGAGCCGAGCCATTCGCTGATGCGCATGATCGCCGCCGACGGGCCGTGGACCAGCCGGCTGGCGCCGATCGCCGAGACGCGCGCCGTCATCGGCACCCACATCGACTACTACAACTGGCTGAAGCCGCTTTCCGACAAGCTCGACATCTGGGAGACGACCTACGTCCATCCGCTGAGCGGCGTCGACGAGGTGGTCGACTGGTTCCGCAGCGGCGCGCTCAGGCCGTTCCTCGAACCGCTCGGCCCGCGCGAACGGGCGGAGTTCCTCGAACGCTACAAGCGCGACCTCGCCGACGCCTACGACGCCGATCCCGACGGCAGCCTGCTGTTCCTCTACCCGCGCCTGTTCATCTACGCGCGCAAGGGCAAGGCGACGGCGTAGACGCGCCCTCGGCGCCCCCTCTCCCCGCCCGCGGGGAGAGGGTTGGGGTGAGGGGCCGGGCGACAATTCTCCGCGGAGCAGCCAACCTCCCAGCCCCTCATCCTAACCTTCTCCCCGCCCGCGGGGAGAAGGGACCGCCCATCTTGCCAAACCGCGGCGCTCGGCGCAGAAAATGGCCCCTTTTCGCCTCAAGCCCCGCATGCGCAAGCGCGCCGATCTTCTTCTCGTCGAACGCGGATTCTTCGCCAGCCGGGCGCGCGCCCAGGCGGCGATCGCCGCCGGACTGGTCAGCGCCGACGGCGAAACGGTGCGCAAGGCCTCCGACGCGCTCGCCGAAGACGCGCGGATCGAGGCGAGCGCGCCGCATCCGTGGGTCTCGCGCGGCGGCGTCAAGCTCGCTGCGGCGCTCATCGCCTTCGACCTCGATCCCAAGGGCCTCGCCTGCCTCGACGTCGGCGCCTCGACCGGCGGCTTCACCGACGTGCTGCTCAAGCGCGGCGCGCGTTCGGTCGTGGCGGTCGACGTCGGCCATGGCCAGCTCGATCCGCGCCTCGCCGCCGACCCGCGGGTCAGCGCGCACGAAGGTTTCGACGCGCGCAAGCTGACCGCGGCCGTCGCCGGCGCGCCCGAGGCGATCGTGATCGACGTCAACTTCATCTCGCAGACGCTGGTGCTGCCCGCCGCGCTGCCGCTGGCGGCGCGCCCCGCCTGGCTCGTCAGCCTGGTCAAGCCGCAGTTCGAGGTCGGTCGCGACAAGCTGGTCAAAGGGGCGGTGAAGGACCCCGCCGACCTCAAGGCGGCCTGCGCCGCGGTGCGCGCCTGCGTCGAGGCGCTCGGCTGGGTGAGCGTCGGCCTCGTCCCCTCGCCGATCGCCGGCGGAGACGGCGCGCGCGAATTCCTCTATGCAGCGCGGCATGAGTGAAGTCCGCCGCGAAGTGACAATCGTCTCTCTCAATGCGCGCGGCGAAGGCGTCGCGTCCGACGGAACCGTCGCGCCGTTGGCGCTGCCCGGCGAGACCGCGCTGGTGGAAGCCGATGGCGAGCGGGCGCGCGTCGTCGCGATTACAGTCGCGGCGCCGGAGCGCGCCGAGCCGATCTGCCCCTATTTCGGCCGCTGCGGCGGCTGCGCCAGCCAACACATGAGCGCGGGCCTCTACGCGACCTGGAAGCGCGACGGCGTCGTGCGGGCGTTGCAGCGCGCCGGCGTCGCCGCCGAGGTCGGGCCGCTGATCGACGCTCACGGCGAGGGCCGCCGCCGCGCGACGTTCCACGCGCGCTTCGTCGACGGCCACGAGCAGGTCGGCTTCATGCGCGCGCGCGCCCACGACATCATCGCCGTCGACGCCTGCCCGCTGTTCGCGCCTGGCCTCGCTGGCGCGATCGCCGCCGCGAATGCGCTCGCCGCGGCGGTGCGCGGCGTCAGCAAGCCGCTCGACATCC
This sequence comes from Roseiarcus sp., assembly GCA_049513815.1. Classification (GTDB taxonomy): domain Bacteria; phylum Pseudomonadota; class Alphaproteobacteria; order Rhizobiales; family Beijerinckiaceae; genus Roseiarcus. The sequence continues at coordinate 12,656 of JBEKVR010000113.1, forward strand.
AGGCGACGGCGACGCTCGGCGGGCTCGATTTCGATCTGCGCGGCTCGGGCGCGCCCGACGACCTGACGCGGCGCAAACTCACCGCCGCCGCCGAGCGGCTCGATCTGGCGCGCCTTTCCGTCCATGGCGAAACAATCATCGAACGCCGGCCGCCCGAGATCCGGTTCGGCGACGTGCTGGCGGTTCCGCCGCCGGGCGGCTTCCTGCAGGCGACCGCAGCGGGCGAGCAGGCGCTCGCCGACGGCGCCGTGGCGGCGCTGCGCGGCGCCAAGAAGGTCGCCGATCTCTTTTGCGGCGCCGGCGCCTTCGCGCTGCGTCTGGCGCACGAGCGCGAGGTGTTCGCCGTCGATTCCGACGCGGCGGCGGTGGCGGCGCTGACGCGCGCCGCCGGCGCGGCGAGCGGGTTGCGCGCCGTCCACGCCGAGACCCGCGACCTCTTCCGCCGACCGCTGGTCGGCGCCGAGCTGGCGCGCTTCGACGCCGTGCTGTTCGACCCGCCGCGCGCCGGGGCCGAGGCGCAGGCGCGCGCGCTCGCCGCGGCAGGGCCGCCGCTCATTGTCGCCATCTCCTGCAACGTCGACAGCTTCGCCCGCGACGCGCGCATTCTCATCGGCGGCGGCTACGAAATCGGGCCGGTGGCGGCGCTTGACCAGTTCCGCTTTTCGCCGCATGTCGAGCTCCTCGCCGCCTTCCGGCGCCGGCCGGTCAAACGCCGCAAAGGACCGCTGGGGTGAACGACGCTTCCGCCTTTCTCGATCAGCTTGCGCGCATCGTCGGCGCCGCCAACGTCGTCGTCGACCCCGACCTCGTCGCCCCCTATCTCGAAGAGCCGCGCGGGCTGTTCCGCGGCCGTGCGATCGCCGTCGCGCGCCCGGGCTCGACCGCCGAGGTGGCGGCGGTCGTCTCGGCCTGCGCGGCGGCGGGCGTGGCGATCGTGCCGCAGGGCGGCAACACCGGCCTGGTCGGCGGCCAGATTCCCGACGCCAGCGGCGGCGAACTGCTGCTGTCGCTGCGGCGGCTCAACCGCATCCGCGAAGTCGACGCCGACGCCGACGCGATGATCGTCGAAGCCGGCGTGACGCTCGCCGAGGCGCAGGCGGCGGCTGACGCGGCCGACCGGCTGTTCCCGCTGGCGCTCGCTTCGGAAGGAACCGCCACGATCGGCGGCAATCTCTCCTCCAACGCCGGCGGCGTCGCGGTCATCGCCTACGGCAATGCGCGCGACCTGACGCTCGGCGTCGAAGTCGTGCTCGCCGACGGGCGCGTCGCCAATCTCCTCTCCAAGCTGCGCAAGGACAACACCGGCTACGACCTCAAAGACCTGTTCGTCGGCGCCGAGGGCACGCTCGGCGTCATCACCGCCGCGTCGTTGAAGCTGTTCGCGCGGCCGCGCGCGCGCGCGACGGCGTTCGCCGCCCTCGCCGATCCGGACCATGCGCTGACGCTGTTGAAAATGGCGCGCGAACGCTTCGGCCAGCAGGTCACCAGCTTCGAACTGATGCCGCGCATCGGCATGGAGTTCGTGCTCGCCTACGACCCGAGCGCGCGCGATCCGCTCGCCGACGCGCATCCGTGGTACGCGCTGATCGAGGTCAGCGCGCAGGACGAAGGCGGTCTCGACGACGCGTTGACCGCGCTGCTCGGCGACGCGCTCGAGCGCGAGCTGATCGCCGACGCGGCGCTCGCCGCGACGCTCGAGCAGCGCGAGGCGTTCTGGCGGCTGCGCGAGTCGATGTCGGACGCGCAGAAGCCGCAAGGCGGCTCGATAAAGCACGACGTGTCGACGCCGGTCGGCGCGGTTCCCGCCTTCATCGCCGAGGCGACGGCGGCGGTCGCGGCGTTTATGCCCGAAGCGCGCGTGGTCGCCTTCGGCCACCTTGGCGACGGCAACACCCATTTCAACGTCAGCCAGCCGATCGGCGCCGACAAGGAGGCGTTTCTCGACCAATGGTCGGCGATGAACGAGGTCGTCCATGCGGTCGTCGCGCGCCACGCCGGCTCGATCTCGGCCGAGCACGGGATTGGCGCGCTGAAGCGCGACTTGTTGAAGCGGGTCAAGGACCCCGTCGCCCTCGACCTGATGCGCGCGGTCAAGGCGGCGCTCGACCCGCGCGGCCTGCTCAATCCCGGCAAGGTTCTTTGATTGGCCGCCCCGCGGTAGAATTCTGGCGATTCGCACCCCAGGAGGCCGATATGCGCGCCCGCGGCGCCAAGCGCCGGTCGACGGCCACGGGTTCGCTCGCCGCCTTCGGCGCGCTGACGGCTCTTCTTGCGCCGCTCGCCGCCGCGCCGGCGGCGGCCGCGCCGACCTGCGCGCCACGCGACTTCAATGCGGCGCGCTACACGGTGTGCAGCTTCGACGCGCGCCGCGACGACATCCGCCTCTATTGGGCCGACGCCCAGCACAAGCCGTACGGCAGTTTCGCCGCGCTCGCCCAGGATTTGGCGGGGCGCCGGCGGACGCTGCGCTTCGCGATGAACGCCGGCATGTACGGCGCCGATCTCACGCCGGTCGGCCTCTATGTCGAGGACGGCAAGCGGCGCGTACGCGCCGACACGCGCGCCGGCGCCAGCAATTTTCATCTTTTGCCCAATGGCGTGTTCTGGATCGGCGACGGCGTCGCCGGCGTCGAGGAGACCGCGCGCTATCTCGCCGACGCGCCCGCCGCTCGCTTCGCCACCCAATCCGGTCCGATGCTGGTGATCGACGGCCGCATCCACCCCAAGATCCTGCCGACCGGCACGTCGGAGAAAATCCGCAACGGCGTCTGCGTGCGCGACGGGACGACGGCGATCTTCGCCATCGCCGAGGAGCCGGTGACGTTCTACGCTTTCGCCATGCTGTTCCGCGACGGGCTCGGCTGCGCCAACGCCTTGTTCCTCGACGGCTCGGTGTCGTCGCTTTACGCGCCCGAACTCGGCCGTGACGACGAATTGACGCCGCTTGGACCGATGATCGGCGTCAGCGCGCCGACGGCGCCGTAAAATCGTCGGGCGGCAGCGAATCGCCTGGGCCCAGCGCGCGCTGCATGATCGGCGTGTCGACCCAGCGACCGAGCTTGAAACCGACCGAGCGCAGCGTCCCGACCGGCTCGAAGCCGTGGCGGCGATGGAGGGCGATCGACGCGGCGTTGCCGCTGTCGCCGATGATCGCCACCATCCACCGCCACGGGCCGGCTTCGCAGCGCGCAATGAGTTCGGCGAGCAGTGCGCCGCCCACCCCGCGTCCGCCGAGGCCGGGCGCGACATAGACGCTGTCTTCGAGCGTGTGCCGATAGGCCGCGCGCGCATGGTAGGGAGCGGCGTAGCAATAGCCGACGACTTCGCCGTCGATCTCGGCGACGAGATAGGGCGCGCCGATCGCCAGCGCTTTGCCTCGTCGCGCCAGCATCTCCGCGCCGGTCGGAGGAACCTCCTCGAACGTCGCCAGCCCACGCTCGACGTAGTGCCGGTAGATCCGCGCGACCGCCTCCATGTCGGCGTCGGCCGCGTCGCGTACGACGGCGCCTCCGGTCCGCGCGATGGTTCCCTCGTTCACGACTTCGCTCCTTCCGCGCTTGTGCGCCCTACGCTAAACGAGACTCGCCGCTTGTCGCGGTCCATGAAAAAAGACGCGCCGCAGCGGAGAACGTCGATGCCGCATTTCGCCAATTGGGTCGCCTTCGCCTTGGTCGCCCTCGGCATGGTGCTGACGCCGGGCCCCAACATGATCTATCTCGTTTCGCGCTCGATCTGCCAGGGACCGGCGGCCGGGCTGGTGTCGCTCGGCGGCGTCGCGCTCGGCTTCGTCTTCTACATGCTCAGCGCCGCTCTCGGCATCACCGCATTGGTGATCGCGGTTCCCTACGCTTACGACGCGCTGCGCATCGCCGGCGCGCTCTATCTGCTGTACCTCGCTTGGCAGGCGGTCCGTCCGGGCGGCCGTTCGCCGTTCCAAGTGCGTGATCTTCCGAGCGACGGCCCGCGCCGGCTGTTCGCGATGGGGCTGGTCACCAACCTGCTCAATCCCAAGGTCGCAGTGCTCTACCTGTCGTTGCTGCCGCAGTTCATCGACCCGAAGCTCGGCCACGTGCTCGGCCAGTCGCTCGCGCTCGGCTTCACCCAGATCGCGATCAGCCTCAGCGTCAACGCGATGATCGCGCTCGCCGCCGGCTCGATCGCCCTCTTCCTCGCCCGCCGCCCGACCTGGCTGATGGTCCAGCGCTGGCTGATGGCGACCGTTCTCGCCGGCCTGGCGGTCAAGATGGCGACCGAGGCGCGGAAGTAGGCGCGGCCGTCGAATGGATTCCTTAGTGCGCGCAGCATGCGCTTGGAATCGCTCAGCGCGCGCCTCCCTTCGTCCTGAGGCGCCGCAAAGCGGCCTCGAAGGACGCTCCAGTGCGCGCGTTAACACGATCCCTGGATCATCCTTCGAGGCCCTCGCTGACCAGGCTGTGTGAGAACTCCGTAGTTGATGTGCCTGCTGCGCGCTGATTCGATGGGGCGTGAGGTGGGGCGGCGATTCGCGGGGCACATGATGGCGCATGTAAGCGGGTCCTCGCGATATCA
>JBEKVR010000114.1:0-19895 GCA_049513815.1 Roseiarcus sp.
GCGCTGGGCCTCTGCGGCGGGCCGTTGATCCCGATCTCGCAGACCCTGCTGATCAATATCGTCCCCAAGCGCCAGGCCGGCGTCGCGCTGGCGGTGTGGTCGATGGCGACCGTTCTTGCGCCGATCGCCGGCCCGGTGATCGGTGGTCTGATCGGCGACCACTGGAGCTGGCCGTGGGCCTTCTACTTCAAGACGCCTCTGGCCGCCGTCATCGCCTTCGGCGCCTGGACGATTCTGACGCCGTACGAAACGCCGACGGCGAAGGAGACGATCGACTTCGCCGGGCTCGGGCTGCTGGTCGTCTGGGTGGCCGCGCTGCAGACCATGCTCGGCGTCGGTCAGGATAGGGACTGGTTCAATTCGCAATTCGTCGTCGCGCTGCTGATCGTCACGCTGCTCGGGCTCGCCGCCTTCGTCATCTGGGAGGCCACCGATCGCAAGCCGATCGTCAATCTGGGCGTCCTCGCCAATCGCGCATTCTCCGTGACGCTGGCGGTGATCGCCGTGGCGTTCGGCGCCACGTTCAGCTCCATCGTGCTGGTGCCGCTGTGGCTGCAGAGCAGCATGGGCTACACGGCGACCTGGGCGGGCTGCAACGCCGCTCTCAGCGGCGTCACGATGATCGTCGCCGCGCCGTTGACGACCGCCCTGATAGCGCGCTTCGACCTTCGCGCCGTCGCCTGCGTGGGGCTGTTGATCGGCGCCGGCGCGTCGCTGATGCGGGTCGGCTACAACGACCAGATGACCTTCTGGCAGTTGGCGTGGCCGCAACTGGCGTTCGGCGCCGGCATGATCATGAGCGTCATCCCGTTGATGGACATGTCGACCAGCTCGCTGGAGGAGAAGGACGTCGCCTCCGGCGCCGGCCTGTTCAATTTCGCCCGCACGCTGGCGAGCGCGCTCGCCACCGCCGCGGTCGTCGCGCTGTGGAACAATCAAATCCGGGCGAGCGGCGCGATTCTCGCCGGCGAATTGCAGCCGCGCGCTCTTCTCGACGCCGCGACGGCGGCGGGCATGAGCCACGACACGGCGATCAACCTGCTCGATTTCATGGTCCAAGGCCAGAGCGTGATGCTGGCGACCAACCGAACATTCCTCATCCTCGGCCTCCTCCAGCTCGCGACGGCGGCGATCGTCTGGGTCGCGCCCAAGCCGCCCAAGCGGGCGGGCGGCGGCAAGCCGCCGGTCCTCTAGCGCCGGACGCGGCCTGGCGCTCTCCGCCTTCCCTCCGCCGCGCTTTGCCCCCATATTAGCGTCTTGCTCTAACCCGCCAAGCCCGGGCCCCGCCCGAGTCGCGCCGAGGCCGCGCGGCCGGAGGTCCATCCGCTCGACGACCACCTCGCCGCGCTGCTCAACTCGGCGCTGGTCGACAAGCCGCAAACCTTCGGCGAAGCGCCGCAGGCGCGCTACGCGCCGGTCGCCGAGTCGCACCCGCGCGGCCTGACCGGCGCCACCGCCTCGGCCGAGTCGCTCAAGACGCTGCTCGAGCTCGGCGACCCCAACATCCGCGACCGGCCGGCGTGGACGCCGCATCGGCCGCCGCGGCCGGACAAGTCGGAAGGCGGCCGGCGGTTCCGCATCGCCTCGGATTTCGAGCCCAAGGGCGACCAGCCGCGCGCGATCGAAGAACTGGTCAAGGGCGTCGTCGCGCACGAGCGCGACCAGGTGCTGCTCGGCGTCACCGGCTCGGGCAAGACCTTCACCATGGCCAAGGTGATCGAAGCGACGCAGCGCCCGGCGCTGATCCTCGCCCCCAACAAGACGCTGGCGGCGCAGCTCTACGGCGAGTTCAAGAGCTTCTTCCCCGACAACGCGGTCGAGTACTTCGTCTCCTACTACGACTATTACCAGCCGGAGGCGTACGTTCCGCGCTCCGACACCTATATCGAGAAGGAATCGTCGATCAACGAGCAGATCGACCGCATGCGCCATTCCGCGACGCGCGCGCTGTTGGAGCGCGACGACGTCATCATCGTCGCCTCGGTGTCCTGCATCTACGGCATCGGCTCGGTCGAGACCTACACCGCGATGACCTTCTCGCTGCAGGTCGGCGACAAGATCGATCAGCGCCAGGTCATCGCCGACCTCGTCGCGCTGCAATACCGCCGCGCCCAGGTCGATTTCGGCCGCGGCCTGTTCCGCGTCCGCGGCGACACGATCGAGCTGTTCCCGGCCCACTACGAGGACCGCGCCTGGCGCATCGGCTTCTTCGGCGACACGATCGAGCAGATCGCCGAATTCGATCCGCTGACCGGGCAGAAGTCGCAGGACCTCGAATTCGTCAAGATCTACGCCAACAGCCACTACGTCACGCCGCGGCCGACGCTGCTGCAGTCGATCGACGCGATCAAGAACGAGCTCAAAGCCCGGCTCGACCAGCTCATCGCCCAGGGGCGGCTGTTGGAGGCGCAGCGGCTGGAGCAGCGCACGCTGTTCGACCTCGAAATGCTGCAGGCGACCGGCTCCTGCGCCGGCATCGAGAATTATTCGCGCTACCTGACCGGCCGCCAGCCCGGCGAGCCGCCGCCGACCCTGTTCGAGTACCTGCCCGACAACGCGCTGGTGTTCTGCGACGAGAGCCACGTCTCCGTGCCGCAGATCGGCGGCATGTATCGCGGCGACTACCGCCGCAAGGCGACGTTGGCCGAATACGGCTTCCGCCTGCCCTCGTGCATGGACAATCGGCCGCTGCGCTTCGAGGAATGGGACGTGATGCGGCCGCAGAGCGTCTACGTCTCGGCGACGCCCGGCAAGTGGGAGATGGAACAGACCGCGGGCGCCTTCGTCGAGCAGGTGATCCGTCCGACCGGCCTGATCGATCCGCCGGTTGAGGTGCGCTCGGCGCGTAGCCAGGTCGACGATCTGCTCGGCGAGGTCAAGCGCGTCGCCAGCGCCGGCTATCGCACGCTGGTGACGACACTGACCAAGCGCATGGCCGAGGACCTGACCGAATATCTGCACGAGAACGGCGTGCGCGTGCGCTACATGCACTCCGACGTCGAGACGCTCGAGCGGATCGAGATCATCCGCGACCTTCGCCTCGGCGCCTTCGACGTGCTGGTCGGCATCAACCTGCTGCGCGAAGGCCTCGACATTCCCGAATGCGCGCTGGTGGCGATCCTCGACGCCGACAAGGAGGGTTTTCTGCGCTCCGAGACCTCGCTGGTGCAGACGATCGGCCGCGCCGCGCGCAACGTCGACGGCAAGGTCATCCTCTACGCCGACACGGTGACCGGCTCGATGCAGCGCGCGATGGAGGAGACCAACCGCCGCCGCGCCAAACAGGAGGCCTACAACCAGGCCAACGGCATCACGCCGGAGACGATCAAGCGCGGCATCCAGAACATCCTCGGCTCGGTCTACGAGGCCGACCACGTCACTGTCGATTTCGGCCTCGCCGGCGCCGCGCCGATCGGCCACAACCTCCAGGCGACGATCGCTGGCGCGCCAGGAGGCGGTCGCCGCGGCGGGCGGCGGTTTCGCCGAATCTGCGCCCGGCCGCCCGTCGAACCGTCCGCGCAAGCCGACCGACGCCGACATGGGTCCGCACAACTGGGGCGGGGGAGAGGCGCGGCCACGACGCTCGACCCCCCGATTGCGTCCAGTTGAAGGCGCCCTCAGCCCCTTGAATGGCGTGCGAGACACCACATATTCGGTGGACAGTGTTCATCGAACAGTTATCACTGCTCAGATATCGGCGCGTTGACTTCCGCGCCCGGGCGATCGACCAGAACGTTTTGACCGCGACTGATCGCAAACATAGCCCATGGCGACACAGCGGCCGCTCATCGTCGGCCGTCCTCTCCCGCGCCGGTCGTTCGCGGCCGGCGCCGGGGATCGACGTCTGAGGGCGATCACCGAATCGGAGGTTTGACAAACGTTGCGTCCGCCCGCCTAATCAAGCCGAAACGGCTAAGAGAAATCAGGCGGAAGTGACGCGGGCCGGGGGCAAATATGACCAAGGACGCCATGCGAGCGTCGACGCACCGTGAGTATGTGATTTCGCTCGACCATCGCAAGGCGCGCGGCGCCGGTTGCGAGCGGCCGGCTGAGATTCTCAAGGCGGCGCGCGAACTCTTCCTGACGCACGGCGTCGAGAGCGTGACGACCCGACAGATCGCAGCGCGTGTCGGCATCTCTCAGACCGCGCTCTATGTCTATTTCTCTTCCAAAGAGCAGATGCTGGACGCGCTGGCCGAGGAAGCTTGGCGGGGCCTCGCCGACGCGCTCGCGGCGGCCGACCCCAATGACGCCGAAGGGTCGGATCCGCTCTCGCGCTTGCGGGCGATCCTCTCCGCTTACATGCGCTTCTGGCTGCGCCGTCCCGACGACTATCGCATCATCTTCATGCGCAAATCCATTCGTCCTTGCCCAAGCGACGACGACACCCGGTTCGCGACGCGCGACGGGCTGCTGGAGCGGCTCGCCAAGCGCTTCGCCGAGGCGGCGCAGGCGGGGCTGGCGAGGGATTCCTGGCGCCCCGATGCGGCCGCGCTGGCGATGTGGGCGGCGGTGTCTGGTCCGGTTGCGCTTCGCCTCGCGTTTCCTGATCTTCATTGGCCGCCCGAGGACGAGCACGTCAAGGCGACCATCGACATGATCATTCAGGGCTGCGACGGTCGCGACCACAAGGGCGCGGCGAAGACGCTCGAGCCGACGGCCGATGGCTTGGCGCTGCTGAAGTAGCGAACGCTCCCTCTGGTATGAGAGGGAAAGCGTCACCGGGGAAGGACGAAACCGCACAGGCCGCGCGGCGCCGTACGGGCAGCCGCGCCCGCCCTGGCGGACCAGACTTTTTCCTCAGTCCTTTCTTATGCTAAGCTGTCCCGTGGCGCGTCGCCGATCTAGCGGCGCCAGACGGTCAGCGAGGGGCAGGGGAGTGGCGCTTGCGGTTAATCCGGCGTAAACATATGCCGGACAGACTCGGCGTATGGAGGGCGTGAGCTAGGGCTGGGCATGACGACGATTACGCCGTACCTGTTGGATGCGCCCCTGTCCCGCGGAGGCGATCTGCACGCGGATTTGTTGCCGATATTCACCGGCGGCGTCGCGCTGGCGGTCATCTGCGGCTTCGGCATCTGGTTCGTTTCGCCGCCGTCTCCGCCTGCCGAATCATCGGTTGTCGTCGCCCGCGCCGCCGTCGAGCGGCCGTCCGTTCGAGCGCCAGCGCGCGCCGTCGCCAACCCGTTCGGCGGCCTGGTCGAGTTCGCCGCGCCGCAGCCGACGCTTCGCCGCGGCGACCCCAACGGCTACGGTTCGCTGGTCGCGTCCTTCCCCGATTCGCCGCCCGCCGCGGCGGAAGCGCCGCACGGCGCCAGCCGCTCGCTCGGCCCGGTCGTTGGCACGCTCGAGGCGGCGCCGCCCGCCGCCCCCGTCGCGTCGGCCCCCGCCGTCGCCGACGCGCCGCTGCCGCCCAGGCGCGAAGTGGCGAGCCTCGACGATTCGGCGCCGCTGCCGCCGGCGCGCCCGAGCGAATTCGCCGCGCTCGAATCGCCCGCGCCCGCGGCGACCGACAAGGCGCTCGGCCCCAGCCGCTCGCTTGGGCCCGCGCTCGCCTACGCCGCGCCCGACACGACGACCCTCGCGACGCCCGCCGCGCCGGCGAAAACGTCGATCTTCTCGATCTTCAGCCCGCAGCCGACGCGGCCGGCCGGCTACGACGACCACACCGCTGTCTACGACATCACGGGGCGCGTGCTCTATTTGCCCGACGGGACCAAGATCGAGGCGCATTCAGGCCTCGGCGAATACATGGACGACCCCAACCACGTTAACGAGCGTCTGCGCGGCGCGACGCCGCCCGATCTCTACGACCTGCAGCCGCGCGAATCGCTGTTCCACGGCATCGCGGCGATCCGGTTGCTTCCGGTTGGCGGCGAAGAGGCGATTTACGGCCGTGCGGGTCTGCTCGCCCATCCGTTCATGATGGGCGACAACGGCGATTCGAACGGCTGCGTGTCGATCAAGGACTACGACGCCTTCCTCAAAGCGTTCCAGGACGGCAAAGTCACCCGCTTGGCGGTCGTGGCGAAGCTTTAAGCCGCGGGTGCCCTCCCTCTCCCGGAGGGAGAGGAGCGCCACTCCGGCTCGGCGAGGCGCTTCCTCATATCCGCGTCGCTGGTGCATTCGTCGGTCGCTGCGAAGCGCGCGTCGAACGCCGCCCGCGCGCCGGCTGCAAGCCGCCCGAGCGCGGTTAATCGAACGTGAACTCGTTTCCTTCAAATTGACGCCTGTGCAGAGCGTGAGCGTGGGCGTGAGTTACAGATGCAGGAGTTCGAGCCGATCTTCGACGGCGCCTTGTTCGAGCGTGAGCGTGATTCGAACGCGATTCTGCTGCCATTGCTCTGCGGCTGCGCCGCGCTGACCTTCACCGCCGGATTTGGGGCGTGGGTGCTGTCGACGCCGCCGGTCTCGGCGCCGCAGATCGTCGTCGCCAGCACCGCGAGCGATTCGCCGCCGGCGCGACGAGTCGCCAATCCGTACGGCGGGCTGATCGCTTTCGCCGCCGCGCCCTCGCCGGCGCCGCGGGGCGAGGCCGATCCTTACGGCGCGCTGGTCGATCTGCAGCCCGACTCCTCGGCGTCGCCGGCGCGGCCCGAGACGGCGGGATCCGCGTCCGCCGCGATCGTGCTCGCTCCGCCCGACGTCCCCCCGCCGCCCGAGCGCAATGTCGCGCGCGTCGACGCCGCCGCGCCGCTGCCGCCGGCGCGGCCGCCCGAATTCGCCGCTGTCGCTCCGGCCCCACGCGGCGCGCCGCGGCCGCTCGAGCGCGCCGCGCCCGCCGCCGCGTCGGTCGACGACCGCAACGTGTTCCAGAAGCTGTTCGGCCTCGGCCCCACTGCCGCATCACCCGAATCGTCGCTCGCCTACGCCGCGCCGGAGGCCGACGCGGTCCGCGCGCGGCCCGCCGCCAATTCCGCTTTGGGCTCTTCGCTCTTCTCGCCCAGGCCGTCGCCGCCGGCTGGCTACGATCGAAACACCGCCGTGTACGACATCTCGGCGCGCACGGTGTACCTGCCGGACGGAACGCGGTTGGAAGCGCATTCCGGCCTTGGCGACTACCTCGACGATCACCGGCACGTCGAAGTGCGAATGCGCGGCGCGACGCCGCCGCACCTGTACGAGCTGCAGCCGCGCGAGGAGCTGTTTCACGGCGTCGCGGCGTTACGGCTGGTCCCGGTCGGGGGCGACGGCTCTGTCTACGGCCGCGACGGCCTGCTCGCGCATTCCTACATGCTCGGGCCGAACGGCGACTCGAACGGCTGCGTGTCGTTCAAGGATTACGACGCCTTCCTCAAGGCGTTCCAGGACGGCAAAGTCACCCGCCTCGCGGTGGTGGCGAAGCTTTGATCCCCTCTCCCGGAGGGAGAGGGGCAGGGGTGAGGGGATGCGCCGCCGGGGATCGAGCCAATGGCCGACAACCGCATCCAATTCGCCCGACCGCTGTGCTTCGGCCGCTCCGCAGTGACCGCGCCGCGCCTATGCGGCGATCGGCTTCCGTGCGCTTTGCTGAGCCGCCCGGTCCGCTGGGCCGGCGTGCTCAGCAAAGCGCAAGGAAGCAAATCCGCCCGAGCCGCGCGCAGGCGTCAAGGCTTGCGCCCCCGGAAACGGGGCGCAATCCGCGGCGGCGGGCTTGGCCTTTACGCCGAGCACGGATCAGGCAAACTGGCGCTGCCGCCTAATCCGGCGCCCGACACAGCGCCCCAATACGGCGTTGCGCCGAAGCCAGATGGCGATGTCTCTCTGAGCGCCCGGCATTGCTGTATTTCGCCTGTCTCGAACTATACCGCGACGTCACTGAGCTCACGCCGATTGAGAGCGCAATCGTCGGTCTAGGGGCGATCGGCGTCGTCGTGGGTTCATTTCTCGCGCCGAGGCGCAACCGACTTTTTGTCGTGCTTGCGGGCAGCTTGGCGCTGTCCGTAGCAGCTTTCGACACGGCGTACGCCTCTACCTGTATCGCGAGGAAATGCGGGGGGCGGGGATGCTGGCGTTGTATATTGTGACGTGGCTATTTGTGCCGCCTACGAACCTGATCTTTGCGACGATTCTTGTCGGCTTGCCTGGGGCGCGGAGCGACTCGACGCTCGCAACGACGAAGACGCTGACGGTGATGGCGTCGCTAGCGCACATCGCAGCCCTTGGCGTCTTGGCCGAAATGACCTGGACGTAGCGCAGGCAGGCGCTCGGCCAACTGCGCTCGAGTGATATTGCGCGGTCAACTTGGACCTGACTAGCGGCCGCATCGACAGAGTGGCCGCATGCAATCAGACCGAAACCTGTCGCCGCTCCCTCTCAATGCGCGTGCAGCGTCTCGCCGCGCTTCTCCGGGCTGAACCGGATGATGGCGATCAGCGCGATCGCGACGACGCCGGCGACCAGCGCCAGCGCATAGGCGTAATTGCCGCCGTTCGCCTCGGCGAGCTTGGCCTGGAACGGGCCGTTGTAGGAGGCGAGGAAATTGCCGGCCTGATAGACGAAGGCCGGCAGCGTCGCGCGCACCGCGCCCGGCGACAATTCGTTGAGATGCGCCGGCACCACGCCCCACGCGCCCTGCACGGCGATCTGCATGACGAAGGCGCCCGCCGCGAGCATCGCCGGCGTCGTCGAAAAGGCCCACAGCGGCAAGGCCGGCAGCGCGATCAGCGCCGCGACGGTGATGGCGTTGACGCGGCCGATCTTCTCCGACACCCAGCCGAACGACAGGCCGCCGGCAATCGCGCCGAGATTGGCGACGATGGTGATCCAGCTCACCGTCGCCGGCGCGAGGTTCAACTGCTTCTGCAGGAAGGTCGGATAGAGATCCTGCGTGCCGTGGCTGAACAGGTTGAACGCCATCATCAGCACGACCGAATAGAGCACCAGGCCCCAGTTCGACTGAATCGACTGCCACAGGCCGGGGCGCCCCCCAACTTTCTGCGCCGCCTCGAACGCCGGCGATTCGGGCACCGCGGCGCGGATGAACAGCGTGATGAATGCCGGCAGGACGCTGAGCAGAAACAGCGAGCGCCAGCCGAAGGTGAAGTCGCCGAACGTGTGGCCGTAGAGCAAGCCGTAGGCGACGGAAGCGAGCAGGAAGCCGCTGGGGTAGCCGCATTGCAGCACGCCGGAGACGAGGCCGCGCGCTCCCGGCGGGATCGATTCCATCGCCAGCGAAGAGCCGAGGCCCCATTCGCCGCCCATCGCCACGCCGAACAGGGCGCGCAGCACGAGGAAGATCGTCAGGTTGGGCGAAAAGGCGGCCGCGGCGCCGATCACCGAATAGCAGACGATGTCGAGCATCAGCGCCGGCTTGCGGCCCCATTTGTCGCCGATGCGGCCGAAGATGAACGCGCCGACGAAGCGCATCGCCAGCGTCAGGAACAGGGCGTAGGCGACCTCGGGCACGCCGACGCCGAATTCCTTGGCGATGTCCTTGATGACGAACGTCAGCAGAAAGAAGTCGAAGGCGTCGAGCGTCCAGCCGAGATAGGCGGCGAGCACGGTGCGCTTCTGGGCGGTCGTCAGATCCATCGGCGTTCCCCCATACTCTCGTGCGCCGCGAAGCGGGCCGGCGCTTGTCGCCATACCAGCCGGCCCGGGGCGGCTTCGTCAATCCCTTCCTTGGGTCGACAGCGGCGGCGCGAGGCCTTATGAGCGCGTGGCCTCAGAGGGCGGGCAGGTGATGATCATCGCAATCGACGGACCGGCGGCGTCGGGCAAGGGCACGTTGGCGCGACGGCTCGCAGCGCATTATGGCCTGCCGCATCTCGACACCGGCCTGCTCTATCGCGCCGTCGCGGCGAGCCTGATCGCCGCCGACCGCGACTTGCACGACGTCGGCGCCGCCGTCGCCGCGGCGCGCGGCCTCGGCCTGACTGAGTTCGACGAGGAAAGCTTGCGCGGCCGCCAGATGGGCGAGGCGGCCTCGATCGTCGCCGCGATGCCCGAGGTGCGCGCCGCGCTGATCGAGGCGCAGCGCAATTTCGCCCGCCGGCCGGGCGGCGCGGTGCTCGACGGCCGCGACATCGGCACGGTGATCTGCCCCGCGGCCGACGCCAAGATCTTCGTCACCGCGAGCCCGGAAACGCGCGCGCAGCGACGCGCGCTCGAGCTCGCCGGCCGCGGCGAGAGGGCCGATTACGCGGCGATCCTCGCCGAGATCGTCAAGCGCGACGCGCGCGATTCCGAACGCGCCGATGCGCCGCTCAAGCCTGCCGCCGACGCCGCCCGCCTCGACACGACCAAGATGAGCGTCGAAGCGGCGTTCGCCGAAAGCCTGCGCATCGTCGAATCGCGCCGCCGCTAGCTCCCTCTCCCGAACGGGAGAGGGGAAGCGCGCGCTCTTCACGCCATCTCTTTGACGCGCGACATCCGCTCGCGCGTGGCCTTCAACAGCGCGATCGCCTCGTCGATTTCATGCCGTTGGCGTTCGAGATGGCTGAGTTGGTCGACGATCTGCGCCGGCTGCAGCCGCTCCTCGAATTCGCTGCGGGCGACGCCGTCGTCGGCGTCGATGAGGTCGGCGATCTCGGTGAGGGTGAAACCGAGGTGCTTGCCCTTGAGGATCATCGCCAGCCGCGCGCGATCGACGCCGCCGTAAAAGCGCGCGTTGCCGACCCGGCGCGGCCGCAGCAGGCGCCGATCCTCGTAGAAGCGCAACGTTCTCAGCGTCACGCCAAAGGCGCGGGCCATTTCGCCGATGGTCGATTCACGTCCAGCAACGGCGCCGCTCCCCGCGTTGGTCAGGGCTTCCGCCGAGTGGACCATATTCCGCAGTGGCGAATTCGCCTTCATGGTCGATCCCTTTCGTCAGCGCCGCGAGACGACGAGCCGCCGTCGCCTGAATGAGGCGCGACGCAAGGGATAGACGCAAAGGTCACCGATATGCAACTCTCAGTTGTTACACGCAGTAACGACAACCGTCACAAGCTTCGGGACAGCCAGGCGCCCCATTTCGGGCCGTTCTTAACCATTTGTTCACCACGTCAGCGGAAAACTCGGCCAGCTGCGCCGCATGGAGCCGGCGGCGCAACGATTCCCCAGGGGGCGGCCACGGGCGAGACGATGGAAAGCGCGACGGCCTGGAAGGTTGCGGGCGTAGGGCGCGAGACGCGCGCTTTTGCCGAAGAGGCCGCCCGCCGGGCTGGGCTCAATCTCGGGGAATGGCTCGACGAAATCATCGCCGAGCGCGCCGCCGAGCGCGGCGTCGATCCCGCCGATCTCAAGCGCGACGATCGGCTCGACGCGATCGGCGAGCGAATCGCCGGCCTGGCGCGGCGCGAAGACCGATTCGAAGAGGAACGGCGCCCCCGTCCGCGGCTCGAGCCGCGCTGGTCGCGCGAGGCGCCCAACCCGCGCGAATCACGCCGCAACGACGATCTGCTTGAAGACGCGCTCGCCCGCCTCGAAAGCCGGGCCGAACGCGCCGAAGCGTTGCAGGCGGCGGCCGAGCGGCTGGCGACGGTCGAGCAGCGGGTCGAGCGGGCGCTCGAACCGCGGGTGCGCGATCTCGACGCGCGCCTCGACGCGCTCGCCCGCCGCGTCGAACACGAACCCGAGCGGCGGCGCGAACCCTTACGAGCGGTCGAACGGTCGCGTGTCGATCAGCCGCCGACCGAACGGCCGCGCTTCGATGCGAAAGAAGCGGCGGCGCAGATCGCGCGCCGGCGCAGCGAACTCGACGCGCGCGCCGCGAGCGCCGAACTGGCGCCGCGTCCGCGCGCCGCCGCCGCCGAGGCCGCCGCGCCGTCGGGCGTCGAACCGCTGCGCGAAGAGATCGCGGCGCTGACGGCGCGACTCGAAAAGATGCGCCGCGACCAGGCCGAGCAGCCGGCGCCGGTCGCCATGGACGTGCAGTCCCTGCGCGGCGAGCTGGCGGCAATGGCGCAGAGCCTCGCCAATCTCGCCCCCCGCAACGCGGTCGTCGCGCTCGAAGGCGCGATGCGCGACTTGAGCGAGCGCGTCGCCGCGCTTGGCGACGGCGGCGCGCGCGACGCGCTGGCGGCGCTGATCGTCGAAGCGCGCGAGTCCCTGCGCGCCCACGATCCCCATGCCGCCGTCGCCGGGCTCGAACGCGAGCTGCGCACCCTCGGCGCCAAGGTCGACGCGATCGCCCAGGGCGTCGTCGATCCCGCCGCCTTCCAGCGTATCCGCGCCCAGACCGAAGAAGTGCGCAACCTGCTCGCCGCCGCCGCGTCGCGGCCGGTGCCGGTCGAGCGGCTCGAACGGCAGATCGGCGAACTCGCCGACCGGGTCGACCGGCTCGCCGCCAGCCCGGCGCCGCAGGCCGAATCGGCGCGGCTCGGCGCGCTGATCGCCGACGCGCGGGCGCAGATCGAACGTTCGATCCCCGCCGCCGCGCTGACCGCAATCGAGCGCCGGCTCGAAGACCTCGCCCAGCGCATGGACGCGGCGTTGCGCCGCCCGCCGCAGCCCGCGCCGATCGACCCGCGCGCGCTCGAAGACCTCACCCGCCGCATCGACAGCCTGCATGGCGCGGTCGAGCGCCAGCCCGACCCCGCCAAGCTCGAAGCCGTGCTGCGGGAAATCGCCCAGAAGCTCGACCGCCCCGCCATCGTCGGCGGATCGCTCGAGCCGTTGACGGTCATGGTGCGCGACCTCGGCCAGCGGCTCGACCAGCGCGTCGGACCGCCGCTCGACATGGCGCCGCTCGAACAGGCGTTGCGCGCGCTCGGCGACCGGCCGATCGAAATCGACACCGCGCCTATCGAAGCGATGATGCGCGATCTCGGCGCCAAGCTCGTTCCGGCCGCCGCGCCCGACATGCGGCCGTTCGAGGACATGCTGCGCGAGATCAACCAGAAGCTCGATCGCGGCGCGCCCGCCGGCGACCTCGCCGCGATGATCCGCGATCTCGGCCGGCACATCGACGAGCGCGTCGGCCAACCGCACAACACGCGATCGCTCGAAGAGGCGCTGATGGCGCTGCGCGACCGGCTCGAGAGCGGGCCGGCGGAACATTTCGACGTCAAGTTCGTCGAGGAAGTCGCCGACCTGCTCGCCGAACGGCTCGATCGGCGCAGCGACGCCGGCGCGAACGGCGGCGTCGACGCGGACGCGTTGGCCAGTCAGATCGCCGTCATTCATGATCGCCTCGACGCCTTGCAGAGCGCCGGTCCCGGCGCGGCGCTCGAACGGCGGATCGCCGATCTGGTCGACGAACTCGACGCGACGCGACGCGCGATGCAGGCGTCGAGCGCGCCGATCGGCGGCGGCCTCGCCGACAGCTTCGCCGAATTGCGCGCCGAGCAGGAAGATTCCGACAAGCGCACCCAGTCGCGCCTCGCCAACGTGCAGGACATTCTCGAGCGCATGGTCGGCCGGCTCGGCCGGCTCGAGGACGACATCGCCCGGGTCGACGAAACGCGCGCCGTCGCGCCAGCCGCCGCGCCGCTGCCGCTCGCCGCCGCCGCGCCGCCGCTGGGCGCGCCGCCGCGTTTCGACGAGGAGTCGTTCCGCGCCGTCGGCGCCGCATCGCGCGCTCTGCCTGAGCGCGCCGCTCCGGTCGTTCCGCCGCGCGCGCTCGACGGCGCCGACTTCCTGCTCGAGCCCGGTTCGACGCTGCCGCGGCCGCGCGCCGCCGAGTCGAGCGACGCCGCGCCGCCGAAGAGCGCGATCAACGCCCATATCGCCGCCGCGCGCCGCGCCGCTCAGGCGGCGCTCGCCGACGAGGCCGTCAAGCCGACCGCGCCGGCGGAAGAGGAAGGCGACAACCGCATCGCCGCGATTGGCGGTCGAGCGGTCGCCTTCGTCGCCGCGCGCCGCCGGCCATTGCTGCTCGGCCTGGCGCTCGCCGCGGCGGTGGCGATGCTGGTGGTGATCGAACTGCGCGGCGGCCATGCGCCGCTGTTGCAGAAGTCGGAACTGTCGCCGCCGGCGGCCAATGTCGCTGCGCCGCTGGCCGCCGCGCCGACGCCGAAAGTCTCGTCGACCGATCTCGATACGACGCCGACCGGCGCGATTTCCCCGTCGACCTCGACCGCCAAGCCGCCGCCCGCCGATCTCATGGCGGCGATTCCCGCCGGCCTGTCGCAGCCGCTGCATGACGGCGTCGTGGCGGGCGACGTGGGCGCCGAATTCGAGCTCGCCGTGCGTCTGCTCGACGGTCGCGGCGTCGCGCGCGATCCCCACGCCGCCGCGCAATGGTTCGAGCAGGCGGCGTCCCGCGGCCTGCCGATCGCCGAATACCGCCTCGCCGCGCTCTACGAAAAGGGCGTCGGCGTGACGCGCGATCTGCCGGTCGCGATGGGCTGGTACGTCAAGGCGGCGAGCGCCGGCAACGCGCGGGCGATGCACAATCTCGCCGTCATGCACGCCGAAGGCTCGATCGGCGGCAAGCCGGATTACGCCACCGCGGCGGAATGGTTCCGCAAGGCCGGCCAGTTCGGCGTGCGCGACAGCCAGTTCAATCTCGGCATCCTCTACGCGCGCGGGCTCGGCGTGCCGCTGGACCTCGGCCAGTCGTGGCTGTGGTTCTCGCTCGCCGCGCAGCAGGGCGACGCCGACGCCGGCCACAAGCGCGACGACGTCGCCGCCAAGATGGATCAGGCGGCGCTCGCCGCCGCGACTCAGGCGCTCGCCTCGTTCAAGTTCGCAACGCCGGCCCCCGCCGCCAACGAGGCCCCGGCGCCGGCCGGCGGCTGGGACGGCAAGGCCGCTCCGCAAGCGAACGCGACGCCAGCCAAGCCGTCGACTGCGCTGTGATTTCGTCGCTTCGCTGCGTCGCGTCGATCAGAAATTACTCAACCCAGTCCAGGGACCTCAGGACGGGGGGTCGCGACGGCGGCGGCGGAAAAGCGCTTGAGATACCGGCGCAGATCGAAGAATACGCACGGCGCCGTGATGAGCACCGACGCGAGGTCGGCCGTGGGACCGGCGATCCAGACGCCGGACAGGCCCCAAAGCCGTGCCAGAAAATATGCGGCGGGGATGAGCACGATGATCTGCCGCAACAGGCTGAAGACGACGGCGTAGTACGCTCTGCCGACGGCCTGGAAGTAGTTCGCGCCGATGATCTGCACGCCGATCAGCGGCAACATCGCGAGAAAGATTCGCAAGGCGGGTCGGCCGATCGCGATCATGTCCGGCTCGCCGCTGAACAGACGGATGATGGGGTCGGCGAACAGCTCCGCCGCAAGGAATGAAACGGCGCAGATCGCTGAAGCCGCCACGGTCGCCTTCGCGACCGTCTCGACCACGCGGCGTGGTTTTCCGGCCCCGAAATTATAGCCGATGATCGGCTGCGCGCCCTGGCTGACGCCGACGACCGGCATGAGGACCAGCGTCAAGACGCGATTGACGACGCCGAACGCCGCGACGGCGGCGTTGCCGCCGAGGCCGAGAATGAGCCAATTGAGGACGACCATGACCGCGCTCATGCCGAGTTGCACGGTGAAGGGCGCGACGCCGATCGCCGCGATCTTGCCCATGACGGACAGACGCGGCCGCATATGGCGCAGCCGCAGCTTCAAGACGCCCCTGCCGCTGAGGAAGAATCCCAGCACCCACACCGCTGAGCTGCCTTGGCCGATCGCCGTCGCCAGAGCCGCTCCCTTGATGCCCCAGCGAAACACGAAGATGAAAACGTAGCCGAGAGCGAGATTGACTCCGAACGAAAGGATTTGCGTCGCCAGCGCCGTGTTGGGATTGCCTTGGGCGCGGACGACGTTGTTGAGGCCGAAGCCGATATGCAGAAAGACGCCCGCCAGCAGAATGATGCCGACGAAATCGTGGGCGTAGGGCAGGACCTGCGGCGTCGCGCCCATGACGCCAATCAGTAGCGGGTCGAGGAAATGAAGGACGATCAGCGCCGCCGGCGCGATGAAGATGATCGCCATCATCAGCGCGTTGCCGAGAACCTGCTCGGCTTGTTCGATCTTTTTCTCGCCGAGGGAGATCGAGACCAGCGCGCCGGCGCCGATGCCGATCAGCATGCCGATCGCCATCAGCAGCGTCATGATCGGGAAAGCGATCGTCACGGCGGTGAGCGCAATCACGCCGACGCCCTGGCCGACAAACACGCTGTCGATGACGTTGTAGCAGGCGCCCGCCAGCATGCCGGCGATCGCGGGCAGCGAGAACTTCAACAGTAGCCGGGAGACCTGTTCTTCTTCTAGATACTTTGGATCAGGCATCGATCCCAATTGGCCGGCGCGATTGGGCGACAATAGGCCGCCCGACCCTCTCCCGCGAAGCGGGGAAGGGGAAAAGGCTAGAGCAAGTTGTCTTTAGGTTGACGCAATTCCGACTGTCATCGCGAGCGACAGCGAGGCGATCCAGACGAAGCCGCAGCCGCAATCCTCAAGTCTGGATCGCTTCCCCCCGGACTTGATCCGGGGGTTGCTCGCGATGACGACCGAGACGATTCGACTCGAAAGCAACATGCTCTAGCCCGCGATCTTGGAAAAGTCCGCCACCGTGTGAACGGCGTCGCGCAGCTCTCCGAGCAGGCGCAGGCGGTTGAGCCGCAAATCCGCGTCGTCGGCGTTGACGGTGACCTTGAGGAAGAATTCGTCGACCGGCGCGCGCAGCCTCGCCAGCGCGCGCATCGCGCCTTCGAAGTCTTCGCTGGCGACGCGCTCCGCCGCTTCCGCGCGCGCTCCAGCGAGCGCGGCGGCGAGCGCCTTCTCTTCCGGCAGCACGAGCGCGCTCGCGTCGTGCGCGCGGGCGAAGGCGCCTTCGCCGTCCTTCTTCTCTTCGGCGCGCAGGATGTTGGCGGCGCGGCGATAGCCGGCGAACAGGTTCTTGCCGTCGTCGCTGTCGAGCAGTCGCCCCAGCGCCTCGACGCGGCGGACGATCATCAGCAGATCGTCCTGGCCGGGCAGCGCGAACACCGCGTCGATCAGATCATGCCGCGCCCCCTTGTCGCGCAGGTAGACCTTGAGGCGGTCGGCGAAGAAGGCGAGGAGATCGACCGTAACACGGACGGCGTTGTGGGCTTCACTGACATGCAGCCCTTCGAAATACTCCTTCTCCGCGATTCGGCGAAGCTTTCGAACGCTTGAATCGAACGCATCGGTGACAGCAACGTCCTCGCCGGACGAGGCAATATTTTCAAGTGAGTCGGTGATAGCCGATAGCGCCGCATCTTTGCGCGCGAATGCCAAGTGCGTCATCCCGAGCGTAATCGGTTGGACGAGCGAAAGCCGCAACTCATTCTCCAACACGATCCTGATCACCCCCAGCGCCGCTCGCCGCAGCGCATACGGGTCCTTGCTGCCGGTCGGCTTCTCGTCGATCGCCCAGAAGCCGACCAGCGTGTCGAGCTTTTCGGCGAGGGCGACGGCGACGGAGACGGGCGAAGTCGGGATGCGGTCATTCGGGCCTTGCGGCTTGTAGTGGTCCTCGATCGCGTCGGCGACGCTTTCCTCCTCGCCTTGCGCCAGAGCGTAATAGCGGCCCATCAGGCCTTGCAGCTCGGGGAACTCGCCGACCATTTCGGTGACGAGGTCGGCCTTGGCGAGTTTCGCCGCGCGCTCGGCGAGGCTCGCGTCGGCGCCGACGATCGGCGCCAGTTCGCGCGCCAGCGCGGCGATGCGCTCGATGCGCTCGCCCTGCGTGCCGAGCTTCTCGTGGAAGACGATGTTCAGCGCCTTCAGCTTCTCCAGCCGCTGGTCGAGCGGCTTCGTCGCCTTGTCGGCGTAATCGTGCAGGGAGGCGCGGTCGGTGCGCCAGAAGTGGCGCGCGTCGGCGAGCCGCGCCCGCACGACGCGGCCGTTGCCCGCCGCGATCGCCGCGCCGCCGTCGCTGGCGACGAGGTTCGACACCAGGATGAACTTGTTGGCGAGCCGCCCGTCGGCGTCGCGCAGCACGAAGCACTTCTGGTTGGCGCGGATGGTGGCGCGGATCACCTCCGGCGGAATGTCGAGGAAGGCGCTCTCGAATTCCCCCATCAGCGTGACCGGCCATTCGACCAGACCGGCGACCTCGTCGAGCAGCCCCTCGTCTTCGATCAGTTCGAGGCCGTGGGCGAGCGCGAGGCTCTGCGAATCGGCGAGGATGATCGATTTGCGCCGGTCGCGGTCGAGCACGACCTTGGCCTTGGCGAGCGCGGCGACGTAGTCGTCGAAGCGGCGCACATGAAACGCCGCGGGCGCGAGAAAGCGGTGGCCGTAGGCGACGTCGCCCGCCGCAATGCCGCCGATCGTGAAGGGCACGATCTCCGGCGTCTCATGGGGGCCGCCGAACGTGCACAAGATCGCGTGCAGCGGCCGCACCCAGCGCAGCGCGTCGGGTCCGGCCGAGGCGGCGCCCCAGCGCATCGCCTTCGGCCACGGGAAGTCGCGCAAGATCGGCGGCAGGATTTCCGTGAGCACGTCGCGCGCCGCGCGGCCTTCCTTCGCGATCTTGGCGACGTAGAACGGGCCCTTCTTGGCGTCGGTCTCGATCGTCGCGTCCTCGATGCGCGCCAGGCCCGCGCTCTTGAGGAACCCCTGGATCGCGCCGTCCGGCGCGCCGACCCGCGGTCCCTTGCGCTCTTCGACTCGACGCGGCTGCGCTTCCGGCAGGCCGACGACATGCAGCGTCAGCCGCCGCGGCGTGGCGAAGGCCTGCGCGCCCTCGTAAGGCAGGCTCGCGTCGACCAGCGCGTTGGTCACCAGCCGCTTCAGATCCTCCGCCGCCTGCCGCTGCATGCGGGCGGGGATTTCTTCGCTGAACAGTTCAAGGAGGAGGTCGGGCATAGCGGAGTCTCAAACTTGCAAATCGATCAGAGAGGGCGCGACGGATGAGGGGAATTGCGCGACTTGCCCTCATCCGGCGCTTTGCGCCACCTTCCCCCGTTAGGCGGGGGAAGGGTTTCCCCCGCCTGCGGTCTTCAGCCAGGCGGCGCCGCAGGCTTTGGCGAGGTCGCGCACGCGCAGGATGTAGCGTTGCCGCTCGGTGACCGCGATCACGCCGCGCGCGTCGAGCAGGTTGAAGGCGTGGCTGGCCTTGATGCACTGGTCGTAGGCCGGCAGCGCCATCAGGTGCCGCTCTTCGCTCTCGCCCTTGGCGAGCAGCGCGCGGCACTCGGCTTCGGCGTCGTCGAAATGGCGCAGCAACGCGGCGGTGTTGGCGTGCTCGAAATTGAAGCGCGAGTATTCCTGCTCGGCTTGCAGGAACACGTCGCCATAGGAGACCTTGTCGGCGCCGTCGCGGCCGTTGAAGTTGAGGTCGTAGACGTTCTCGACCCCCTGCACGTACATCGCCAGCCGCTCGAGCCCATAGGTCAGCTCGCCCGACACCGGCGCGCATTCGAAGCCGGCGACCTGCTGAAAGTAAGTGAACTGCGACACTTCCATCCCGTCGCACCAGCATTCCCAGCCGAGGCCCCAGGCGCCGAGCGTCGGGCTCTCCCAATCGTCCTCGACGAAGCGCACGTCGTGCAGCGCCAGATCGACGCCGATCGCGGAAAGCGAGTCGAGATAGAGCTGCTGCAGATTGTCGGGCGAAGGCTTCAGGATCACCTGGTACTGGTAATAGTGCTGCAGCCGGTTGGGGTTTTCGCCGTAGCGGCCGTCCTTGGGCCGGCGCGACGGCTGGACATAGGCGGCCTTCCACGGCCTGGGGCCGAGCGAGCGCAGCGTCGTCGCCGGATGGAAGGTGCCGGCGCCGACCTCCATGTCGTAGGGCTGGAGAATGACGCAGCCCTGCCGCGCCCAGAAGTCCTGCAGCGTCAGGATCAGGCCCTGGAAGGAGCGCGCCGGGTCGAGCGCAGGATCGGTCGGCATTACGGGGTTCCGTCTCAATTTTCGGGCGGACCCTAGTGAGGCGGGCAGGCGGGGTCAACGACTGTCCAGCGGGATGATGGGTGACAATTTAGACCGGGATGATGGGTGACACATTTTCAGGTTTCTGAGGGTTGTTGCGCCGCCTGCGCGTCCTGAAGGACGCGCAGGCGGCGCAAGCGATTT
>JBEKVR010000115.1:0-20654 GCA_049513815.1 Roseiarcus sp.
GAACCGCGGCGCGAAGAACAGGTCGCGAAGTTCTACGGCGCTGGCGCCGACGACGACATCGCGGCCGCGCAGCCGCGCAGCGTCGACCGAGCCGTCGAGTAGCGACGCCACCGAGACGCGATCGATCTTGCGCGCGTCGATGGAGAAGTCGACGCCGAATGACGTCGACGCGTCGTCGGGCTGGATGTGCGCGAGCCAGCTCGCCACGGAAGGAACGACCGCGCCGCCGATCCGCCGTCCGATGAGGCCGTCGTGGATCCAGCCTTCCGAGTCGGTTGGAATCTCGACGCACACCAGAGAACTCGCCGCGGCCAACGATGGAATCGGCAAGTTGAACGTCATTCGCCCATCGGCGCCGGACGGCTGTTCGAAGGCCGCCAGCGCGACAA
This sequence comes from Roseiarcus sp., assembly GCA_049513815.1. GTDB lineage: Bacteria > Pseudomonadota > Alphaproteobacteria > Rhizobiales > Beijerinckiaceae > Roseiarcus. The sequence continues at coordinate 390 of JBEKVR010000115.1, forward strand.
AGCCGCCGGCGCGATCGAGAGCGGTGGCGAACGCCGCGTCGTTTTCCGGCGTCGAAGCGGCGCTGAAATCGACGTCGAACGCGACCGAGCCGGCGCCGAGTTCCATCAGGCGGTCGACGATCCTGGCGTAGATCGTGCGCGGCCACGGCCAAACGCCGATCGCCTGCAGGCTCGCGGGGTCGATGTCGACGAAGACGATGTTTCCGGTCGGCGCGCGCTCCGAGGCCGAGTACCGCAAATCGAGCAGGATGTCGTCGGCGAAGCGGAAAGCGCCGGCCCAGGCGGAGGCGACGATCAGAGAGGCGACGATCAGGCACGGCAGTGCGACGCGGAAGGGCGCGCCACGTGGCGATGCCGGCCGGTCGGTCCCGTTCAGCGATCGACGCAGCGCGCGCATCAGCTCACTCGAATGTCCGGGCGCGGCGTGGGAGCGTCACCTGTGCCCATTGCCGTGCCCGTGCCCGTTTCCGTTTCCGTTTCCGTTCCCGTTTCCGTTTCCGTTCCCGTTTCCGTCTCCGTTGCCGTTTCCGTTCCCGTTGCCGTTTCCGTCCGAGCTCGCGGTGCTCGAAGTCGAGCTGGTCGTACTGGAGGTTGTCGCGGTGGAAGCGGTTGTCGCGGCGCTGGCGGCGGCGGCGCTCGCGGAGGCCGCCTTGCTGACTTGAAGGCCGGCGCGGACGCCAACGGTCGCTTGCTGGCCGGGGATGATGTCGGCGCGAAGATGTCGTGCGGTGTCCTCGACGCCGACCTTGCCTCGCTGAACCGTCACAGTTGAGGCTTTCGCGTTGGAGACGACAGCGAAGATCGTTCCCTTGACCACCGCCGCGACGAACGGCGTCTGCACCGAGAAATGCTGGACGTTTTCGACATTGGCCTCAACCGACACGGTACCGAAGAACTCGCGCACCGTCGTGTAGCGGCGGCCGGTCCGGTCGAAGATCTGGATCTGGGTGTCGGGCCCGAGGTCGATCGTTTCGCGATCGCGGACGAATTCGACCGCGCCGCTGTGAAGGGTCCGGACGACGCTGCTGTCGGAGACGATGTCGCCGCGCTTCAGCCTGACCCAGGTCGAAGTCGGAGCCGAATAAACGAACACGTCGCCGCGCAGCTTGATCGCTTGCCAATCGTCAGCGAGCGCAACGTTCGAAACCAGAAGGATTGCGGCCGCGGCGATCGACCCCAAATACGCGTAACGAACAAACCTCGCCATCACACAGCACTCTCGACAGAGACGGTGGCTGCAACGCTGCGGGATTTACGTTAAGGAATTGATGAATCCGATGAAAACCGCTTCGTTACGTCGGCGAAGTTCCTAAGTGTTGGTTTCAGAAGGATTTACGTTTGCGCGACAGATCTTCGCGATCGCGGCGCCCGCTGTTTCGGGCCCGTCGTCGGCGAGCGCCCGCCGCGCTCCTATCTTCCGGCGGGATGGGATGATAGCTAGCGACCGCGCAGGCGAGCGCCCCGTTCCTCCTCATCCCGAGGAGCGCCGCCCTGGCGGCGCGTCTCAAAGGACAAGGTTGCGCTTGGGGGCGGGCGAAGTTCGGCGCCAGAGGATGCGAGTGTGAGCGAAGCAGACGACGACAAGCCGAAGGCGGGCCTGCTGAGCCGCTGGCGCCGTCGCGGCGAGGCGCCGGAGGCCGGCGAGGCCGCGCGCCGTGGCTGGCTGACCAAGCTCGCCGCCGGCCTGTCGCGCACCTCCTCGACGCTCAGCCGCGGCGTCGCCGACATCTTCGCCAAGCGCAAACTCGACGCGAACGCGCTCGACGCGCTTGAGGACGTCCTCATCCAGGCCGATCTCGGCCTCGCGGTCGCGACCCGCATCCGCGAGGCGGTCGGCGGCGGGCGCTACGACAAGGGAATAGACCCCGAGGCGGTGAAGGCGGTCCTCGCCGAGGAAATCGCGCGCTCGCTCGAGCCGGTCGCGCGGCCGCTGACGATCGACGCGAGCAAAAAGCCGTTCGTCATCCTCGTCGTCGGCGTCAACGGCTCGGGTAAGACGACGACGATCGGCAAGCTCGCGGCCAAATTCGCCGCCGACGGGCTCAAGGTGACGCTCGCCGCCGGCGACACGTTCCGCGCCGCGGCGATCGAGCAGTTGAAGATCTGGGCGAACCGTGCCGGCGCCGACATCGTCGCGCGCGAACCGGGCGGCGACGCGGCGAGCCTCGCCTTCGAGGCCTTGACCCGCGCCAAGACGTCGGGCGCCGACGTGCTGCTGATCGACACCGCCGGCCGGCTGCAGAACCGCGCCGAGCTGATGAACGAGCTGGAAAAGATCGTTCGTGTGATCAAGAAGGTCGACGCCGAGGCGCCGCATGCGACGCTGCTGGCGCTCGACGCGACGGTCGGCCAGAACGCGCTGAGCCAGGTCGAAATCTTCGGCCGCATCGCCGGCGTCACCGGTCTGGTCATGACCAAGCTCGACGGCACGGCGCGCGGCGGCATTCTCGTCGCCGTCGCGGAGAAATTCGGCCTGCCGGTCCATTTCATCGGCGTCGGCGAAGGCGTCGACGATCTCGAACCCTTCGCCGCGCGCGACTTCGCCGCCGCGATCGCCGGGGTCAGTCAGGAGAATTCATGAACGCGAGGTGCGCCATTTCAATGTCATGGCCGGGCTTGACCCGGCCATCCAAGCGCCACGGCCTAATCGTCGCACGCTTGGCTCGGGGAGGCCGCTTTGGCCGGTTCGCGGTTCTTGTCGCCGGAAGCGCCTGGATGGCCGGGTCAAGCCCGGCCATGACGTGGGAGGGAGCGGGCGCATGACCCAAGACTCCGCCGCGCCGCGCAAGGCGCTCAACCCGTGGGTCAAGTTCACGCTCGAGCTCGGGCCGCTGGTGCTGTTCTTCGCCGCCAACTCGAAGCCGGGACTCTTCCGCTGGCTGGTGAATGGCGTCCTTCCGGCATCCCTGCCGCCGGACAAGGTCGGCATGCTGACTTCGACGGCCGTCTTGATGGTCGCTGCAATCGTGACGGTCGGCGTGTCGTGGATGCTCACGCGCCGGCTCGCGATCATACCCGTTGTAACCGCCGTCTTCGTTCTGGTGTTTGGTACTTTGACGCTGCTGTTTCAGGACAAGACGTTTCTGCAGGCTAAGCTGACGATCATATACGTTCTATTTGGCAGTGCATTGCTCGGAGCGATGGCCCTAGGGAAATTGCTGTTGCCGATCGCCCTCGATATGGCGATTCACATTGACGAAGCAGGGTGGCGCAAACTCACAATTCGTTGGGGTTTGTTTTTCTTCGGACTTGCCGCCCTAAACGAAGTGCTGCGCAACGCCCTGACTTGGGATCAATGGGTGGCGTTCAAATCTTTCGGTGTTTTGCCGTTGACTTTAATTTTTGCGATGGCGCAGACGCCATTGATCTTGCGCCATGAGACCAAGAAAGACGCCTTCGCCGACGATATGTAGATCGCAGACGCGGTAAGCGTCGCATCTGGCGCGGGGGCTCTTGATTCTTGCCCTCGCCATTCTCAACGCACTGATCTGGCGCACGCAGACGACCGACGTCTGGGTGAAATTCAAGACGTTCGGCTTCCTGCCGCTGACGCTGGTCTTCGCGATCGCGCAGGCGCCGCTGATCATGCGCTACGAGGCCAAGAGCGAGGCGACCGGCGACGACCTCTGAAACAGGCCGCGACCGCGCAGATAGTCGGCGAGCCCGGCGGCGAGCGCGTCGAACAGCAGCCGGATCCGCGGCGTCGCCTTCAAGTCCTCGTGCATGACGAGCCACATCTCGAGCGCGAAGCGCACCGCGCCGGGCAGCACAGGAACGAGTTCGGGCGAACGCCGCGCGACCCCCTCCTGACAGCCGCCGATTCCGATTCCCGCGCGCAACGCGGCGATCTGCGCGAGTTCGTCGTCGCAGCGGAAGCGGAAGGCCTCGCGCGTGAACGGCGCCTTGGCGCCGACCGAGCGAAACGAGCTGTCGTCGCGGTCGAAGCCGATGACGCAATGATGTGCGAGGTCGGCGAGGCTCTGCGGCGTTCCGAACCGAGCCAGATAGTCGCGATGGGCGTAGAGGCCGATCGGCGTGCGGCCGACGCGGCGGGCGACGAGGCCGCTCTGGGTCGGCCGCGCCATTCTCACCGCGAGATCGGCTTCGCCGCGCGACAGGTCCTGGTTGCGGTTGGAGAGCGCCAGCTCGATCGTGATCGCCGGATGGTCAGCTGAAAAGCGGGCGAGGATCGGCGGCAGAACTTCCGCGCCGACGACCACGCTCGCCGTCAGCCGCACCACGCCGCGGTCGGGCGCCACCGCGCTTGCCGCCGCGCGCTGCGCCGCGCCGGCCGCCAGCGACATCACCTCGACGTGCGGAGCGAGATCGCGCGCGGCTTGGGTCGGCGTCAGGCCGCGCGGCGAGCGCGCGAACAAGGCGGCGCCGAGCGCATCGTTTCTAGCCATACATATATGTATATCTCCGCCCCTGAAATATGCAATTCCGTATTAGTAAGATTGCGCCGATGCTGTCCCCGGTCGTTTCCAACCGGAGGTTCTTATGTCCGCTCTCGCTGTTTCCGACGCTCCCGCCCGCGCCGCTGCGACCGGCGGCGTCGTTTCGCTGTTGCGGCTTGAAGGGCTCGCCGTTCTCGCTGCGGCGGCATCCGCCTACGCCTTGATCGGCGGCTCGTGGCTGCTTTTCGCGCTGCTGCTGCTCGCGCCGGACGTGGCGATGATCGGCTATCGCTTCGGCCCGGTCGTCGGCGCGGCGGCCTACAATGCGGTCCATGCCTATTTGGCGCCGGCGGCGCTTGGCGCGGCCGGGCTGGCGCTCGGCGCGCCGGCGATGCAGGCGCTGGCGCTGATCTGGATCGCCCACATCGGCCTCGATCGCGCGCTCGGCTACGGCCTCAAATATTCGACCGGCTTCGGCGACACCCATCTCGGCAGCATCGGCCGCGGCGCGTGAGGGGGCGGGACATGCGCATTCACGCCATCGCGACCGGCCGCGTGCGGGTCAAGGCGAGCCAGCTCGTCGGCCGCGGCGGCGATCTGGCGCGCCGCCTCGCGCCGATCTTCGACGGCGAATGGTCCGGCTGGCTGCCGACTTACGCCTTCGCCGTCGAACAACGCGACGGCGTCGTGCTGATCGACACCGGCGTCAACGCCGGCCTCAAGCGTCTGCCGCGCTGGCATCCTTACTTCCAGCTTGCGGTGAAGTTCGATGTCGAGCCGGAGCAGGAAGCCGGACCGCAATTGCGCGTGCTCGGGATCGCGCCGAGCGACGTCAAGATGATCGTCCTCACCCATCTCCATATCGACCACGACGGCGGCCTTGCCCCGTTTCACCGCGCGCGCGTTCTGGTCAGCGCCGGCGAGCGCGCCGCCGCGGCGGGCTTCATCGGGCGGATCAACGGCTATCTGCCGCAGCGCTGGCCGACGAGCTTCGATCCCGAGCCGCTCGTCTTCGCCGATGAGCCGTTCGGGCCGTTCGCGCGGTCGCGCCGGTTGACCGCCGACGGCGCGCTGGTCGCGCTGCCGACGCCTGGCCACACGGCGAGCCATGTTTCAGTGGTCCTCGATGACGGCGAGCGGCGCATCGTCTTCGTCGGCGACGCCGCCTACAGCCAGGATAATCTGCTCGCCGGTCGCGTCGACGGAATCAGCCCCAACGCGGCGATCGCGCGCGACACGATGGCGCGGCTCGCCGCGCTCGCCGCCGAGCGGCCGACCGTGCTGCTGCCGGCCCACGATCCGGACGCGGCCGGCCGCCTCGCGCGCGGCGAGGCTGCGCCGATCAGCGTCCCGGCGGCGCACGCGGCGTAAAGCGCGGCCAAGCGCCTTGCGACCCCTTACGCGCCATGCTAATCGGCGCCCCGACCCCGACGGCAGGCGCAAGCCGGCCCTCGCGCCCGCGGAGAGGTGGCAGAGTGGTCGATCGCGCCGCACTCGAAATGCGGAGTACGGGCAACCGTACCGGGGGTTCGAATCCCTCCCTCTCCGCCATCGTCCGGCTAAACCCTTCGTTTACCTGGACTCGCTAGCATTCAAGGGCTTTTCCGCCGCTGAGTGATACACAGCGGTGATACACAATGGCCCTGCGCATGGCGTCGCCATACAGGCACCCCAAGACCGGCATGTTCTGGTTCCGCCGCCGCGTGCCCGACGCGCTGCGGCCGCTCCTGCGCAAGACGATCTACCAGCGCAGCCTCGGCACCAAAGACGTCGCCGAGGCGAAGCGCAAGTTCCTTCAGGTCGCCGCGGCGGTCGACCGCGAATGGGCGCGGCTGCTGGTCGAGGGGCTGCCGGCGCCCGACGAGCCGCCGCGCCTGACGCGCAAGCAGACGCTCGGGCTGGCGGGGGAATTCTACCGGTGGTTCGTCGCCGGGCACGACGAGGACCCCGGCAGCGCCGAGGCGTGGCGCGCCGAGGTCGCACGGGAGAGGCCAATCATCTATCCGCGCGGCCCGCGGCCGGGCGGAGCGACCAGGCTCTACCAGCCGCTGGTGGTGCGCTTCCTCAAGGAGCGCGGCATCGTCATCGATGAGGCCGACCTCATGACGCTGACGTCGGCGGCGGCCACGGCCGCCCTGCTCGCCAAGGAGCGGCTGGCCCGGATTGCGTCGAGCGACTATTCCGACGACCCGGCCGTGCAGCGGTTTCCGAAGTGGGAGGAGGTCGAGCCGAAGCTCAGGATGCCAGCGCGCATGCTGACGGTGGAGGAGCACTTCGACGCCTACGGCAAGACCAAGGCGGCGTCGACCCGCAAGAAGTACCGCGCCTGCCTGGGCGACCTCGCGAGGTTCCTGGGGACGAAGGACCTTGGGACGCTGACCACCGACCGGCTGGTCGCGTGGATCGAGGATTTGGCGAAGCGCGGGCTCGACTCCAGGTCGATCGCTCACGGCCACCTCTCCGCCGTGCGCTCGTTCTTTGCCTGGGCGATTCGCAACCGAAAGGCGTCGCGCAATCCGACGCTCGGCGTCGGCGTCGACATCGCGGAAAAGACGCGCTCACGCAAGCCGTACTTCACCGACGACGAGGCGACGCTGATCCTGTCGGAGGCGCAGCGGCCGGCGCACGGCGCCGCATCGAAGGAACTGGTCGCGGCGCGGCGGTGGGTGCCGTGGATCTGCGCCTACACCGGCGCGCGGGTCAACGAGATTACCCAGTTGCGCGGCCAGGACGTCAGCAAACACAGGCTCGGCGCCGAGGACGTCTGGGTCATCCGCATTACGCCCGAGGCGGGCCCGGTCAAAACCAGGCGGGCGCGCGAGGTGCCGCTGCATCCGCACCTCATCCGCCAGGGCTTCGCCAGGTTCGTCGAGAAACGCGGGCAGGGGCCTCTCTTCTACGACCCGGAGCGGCGCCGTGGCGGCAGCGACGAGAATCCGCAGAGCCGCAAGGTCGGCGACAAGCTCGCCGAGTGGGTGCGCAAGATCGGCGTCGACGATCCTGGCGTGCAGCCCAACCACGGCTGGCGCCATCGTTTCAACGTTGTCGCGCGGCGGGTGCGGATGGTCCCCGAGATCAGGGACGCCATCAAGGGCCACAAGCCGCGCACCGAGGGCGAGGAATACGGCGGCGATGTCGAGTGGGACGTGATGTGGCCCGAGATCAAGTTGCTGCCGCGCTACAACGCCAAGGCGCCGACGGAGCCGATCGTCCACACGCCGGCGCGCGCCAAGGCCACCAGGGATCGCGCGGCGACGCGGAAGCGGGCAAAGGCGAAGGGCAGCGTCGCTGAGGCGTCGGGCGACGTTTCTGAGTGATGCGCGCACCTTACAGCCAAGGACTCGACCCAATCACCGCTGGCGCCACAGGTTCAAGACCGAAGGTCGGGCCTGCGCTATGGACTTCAACGTCCTCGACGCGATCCAGGGCCACGCCCCCACAAGCGTGAGCGCCGAGTACGGCGAGTTCGCGCCGCGCATCATGGCGCCCCACATCGCCAAGCTGCCGCGGATCGTCGTCGACGGGTGAGCGGATAGTTGCGGCGTTGAAGAAGCCGGAGCGGGGCCCGAGCGAGGAGTATCAGCAGCAGTGAAACATACCCTGATACTTGCGGAATATTTCACCGCATGGTCGCGTGCGACGCTCGCCAATCGTGCGCCAGTTTCTGAGCCTCCTCAATTTGGCTTGGCGTCATAAGTGATTCGACGTTATTGAGCGAAGTTAACGCAGTTGACTCGCCTTGCGCCGCAGACAATGAAAGCCATTCATATGCGTTAATGTAATTCCGTTCGACGCCTTGCCCCGTGGCGTATGCTAAGCCCAGACGGAGTTGCGCGTGTGGATATCCCTGTTCAGCAGCGAGCCCATACCATTTCATTGCCTCCGACTCGCTTTTCGTTACGCCTTCGCCGTTTTCAATCATGAATCCAAGACTAGATTGCGCCCACGCGTCTCCCTGCTCAGCAGCGAGCCTATACCATTTCATTGCCTCAAGGTAACTTTGTGCGACACCTCGACCTTCTTCATACATCCGACCAAGGCTGCCTTGCGCGCTCGCATAATGTTGATCCGCAGACCGTCGGAACAATTTCATCGCTTCGGCATCGCTTTGCATAACGCCTCTGCCAATCACATACATTACGCCGAGAGCATTCTGCGCCTGTGCAATTCCTTGGTCGGCTGCAACCCGAAGCCACTTCACCGCTTCGACGTCGCTTTGAGGAACGCCTATTCCTTTCGCATACATTAGCCCGAGTGAATCTTGAGCCTCAGCGTCTCCACGTTCAGCGGCCGCTTCGCATGAAGCCTTGTTGCCGAAAACGCATTCTCCTGATGCTTGACCATTTTCGTTGGTGGAGTCTGCCAGATACAGCCAACTCGTTGGCCCGACGGTTCGCAGTCCGAGCCAAGACGGCGTAATCGAGGCTGCTTCAGCACTCTCGCTTACCAACGCGGCCGACATGAAGCCCACGACCAAGAGCAACGTCAGCGCGACAAGCAGGGTGAACATCACCGCCTCCTGCGAAACTGTGGTTCGAGGGTCGCAGATCCCCAGGAGTCGTCAAGGTTTGCATGCGTCAGTTTTTGCGCTTGGCGTTCATTGAAAGATCTGGGATCGTTTCTGAAGCCAACCAGGGCACCCAATTAGAATATTCTAATCAGTCCTTTGCGGAGGCCGGCGCATGAAACGCGACGCACTCATCCTTGGGGCGGTTCTTTTGCTTCTGAGCCAACCTGCTGTCTCGCAGAACGCCTGCAATTGCAGGGGATACTCGGGACCGGGAGGGCCATGTTACGCTGGCCCTGGAGGCGCTGCCTACAATGGACCAGGTGGTCCGGCTTATGCCGGCCCCGGCGGGCCCTGTTATGCGGGTCCCGGTGGGCCTCAGTACGATGGTCCGGGAGGGCCAGCGTACAGGGGACCCGGCGGCGCGCTTTACGATGGACCGGGAGGCGCTGCGTACCGAGGTCCCGGTGGTGCGGCCTACGATGGTCCGGGAGGACCGTGCTACGACGGACCAGGAGGCCCCTGCTATTCTGGACCGGGAGGCACTGGCAGGTTTTGTCCGTCAGTTTGTCAGTAGCGTCGCCTGATACTCCGCGCTTGGTTCAAAACACCCCCGGCGCCAGCCGCCACCGCACCGCCGCCATGTACGCGCGATAGCCGTCGAGAGTGGCGGCGAGGAACCTCTCTTCGTCGAAGAGCCGCCAGATCAGGAACGGCAGCGTCAGCGCCAGCGGCGCGAGACCCCACCAGGAGCCGAGCGCCAGCGGCATGCCGACGAGGTAGACGAGGGCGCACGCGTATAGCGGGTGGCGGACGATCGCGTAGGGGCCGGTCGAGACGACCCGCTGGCCGTCCGCCAGGCCAATCGTCGCCGCCGCGAAGCTGTTCTCGCGATAGACGAGGGCGCTACCGTAAAGGCCGAGGGCGACCAGGACGTCGCCGGAGATCGCGACGGCGGCCGACGTCGGCGCCCAGCCGTGGCGATAGGCGAACGGCGGTACGACCAGCAGGGCGACGAACCCCGCCGAGGTGAAGAGCATGATGAGCCTCTGGGTCGGCGACGTCTCGGCAGTCGGCCCGCCCTTCATGCGGCGCGCAAGCAGCGCCGGGTCGCGCGCCGCCATGTCCAGGGTCATGAGGACGCTGGCGCCGACGAAGACGGCGAGGAACGCCCAGCCGCGCCAATAGCGAACGTCGCCGGCGGGCGCGAAGATCAGCAGCCCCATCACGACGAACAAGGCGACGAGCGACAGGGCGGCCTTGCGGTTCAGCGACAGCGTCAAGGGCGTTCGCCTCCAGCCTTTGCTTATCCGAGCATTTCCGGCCGGAATTGCGACCGGCGGCTGATGACCTTGCCGGAGACCATGAACACACCGTCTCCCGTGTAATGCAGCGTTTCCGGGCGCTTCGGCGAGGCGGCGACGTGCGCCTTGACGACCTCGAAGATGAAGAAGTTGTACCTGTCGACCAAGGCGTCGTCGTAGAGGCGGCACTCGAAATTGGCGTGGCATTCGGCGATCAGCGGCGCGCCGACGCGCGACGCTTTCTCAGCGGTGAGGCCGAAGCGTTCGAACTTGTCGATCTCGGCCCCCGTGGTGTTGCCGATCCCGACGACGATGTCGGTGAGCTTGATCGTCGGCAGATTGATCACGCACTCACGGCTCTGGCGGATCATCTCGAAGCTGTGGTTGGCGCTGGAGATCACACAGCCGACCAGCGACGGCGTGAATTCCATCACCGTCTGCCAGCCCATCGTCATCACGTTGCGGGCGCCGCCGTAGGCCGACGTCACCAGCACGATCGGGCCCGGCTCCAGGTAGCGCCGCACCTGCGAGACCGGGAAGTCGGACTTCTTTGGTCGGTTCGTCATCGTTGCCCTGCCTGTCGCGGATACAGCCGACGGCCGCGATAATCATTTGGACGTCGCCAACAAAGCGGCCAAGGGGGAGCGGCAGGACGACGCGCCAAGCTTGCCCTTGACGTCCGCGCGTATGTTCCCATTCTGTTCTCATGGCCGGCCAGACCCGTCTTCGCGACTACCCGTTCGTCGTCGTCCGTTTCGCCTGCCGCGATTGCCCGCGGATCGGCCGCTACCGACTTGCCGCGCTCGCTGAGCGCTTCGGCGCCGACGCGCTGATGTCCGACGTCCTCGAAGCGATCTCAGCGGCGTGCCCGCGCACCCATGAGCGTCATCCCGGCCGGCGCTGCCAAGCCTACCTGCCCGACCTCGTTGAGCCACGTCCGCCGGACTTGCCCAAGGCGGCCCGGCGTGGGCTCAAAGTCATCGCCGGCGGGAAGGGCTAGCGTTGATGAGTCGCGCCGTGAGCGCGCTCATCGCGTGCTAGTCGAGGAGAGCCGCGAAAGCGAGCGTTACATTTGGTGGCGCTCAAAGCTGGTTGACGCGACGTGGAGATCTGCGACTTTTGGAATTCAAGACTGATTTTGGAGGGCCGGCCACCGACCGGAAGCAACGAATGGGCTTTGGCTCTGTCTCAAATGCAGCGAACGCGCTTTATCGGAATCCGTTCTATCTGCTTGGAGCGACGACAAGAGACAATCAGTCACGGATTGTTGCTCTGACAGACGAAAGGTCTCTGACGCTTGACCCCGACCTTTGCCAGAAGGCGCGCGCGGAGCTTGCAGGCCCGCGCTCCAGATTGTCGGCGGAGCTGTCTTGGTTTCCTGGCGTCTCGCCGCGCCGCGCGCAAGCCGCGGTAGAGAGCCTGGGCGACGAATCGACAACGTTGAATGTCACGGAATTGCCGCCGCTAGCCAGAGCGAACGTCCTTGCGGCGCGCATTGAAAGCGGGCGGTCTGGAGGAAGCGACGTCGTCACGACGTTGTTCGCAATCGCCGCAGCATCGGAGGAAATCGACCCCGGCGCCGTGATGCGCGACGTCAATGAGGACCGATCGATTGCAGGCATTCCACCGGTCATCGACTTGGATTCGGTTCACGCGGAAATCGCCGCGAGGCGGCGATATTACCGCGATGTCTCGCGAACGCTCTTGGATGGACTGCCGGTAAAGTCGCTGGTGGACCAGGTCACCGAATTGGCCGTCCGCGCCACCGATAGAGGGCGCAGACGCGCACCGATCCTGGTCGAGGACATTGTCGACGCCTACGAAACTTCCGCCCAGGCGTTCGCCGAGAGAGAAAACAAGAATCTCGAAAAGCTCATCGAACAAATTCGCGCCACGGCTCCAGAAGGCGAGGAGCGCGTATTGCCGATCGTCGACGCGCTGTGCGGGGTGCTTACGAAGTGGAGCTATGTTTTCAAGCCGGTTCAAATCGTCAGTTATGCGAAAGGGATTGATCACCCGGCGAGCCAAACGGCGGCCTATCGGGCGCGATCCCTTTCAGTCGATCTCTACAATGAGCACACATTTGCCGACGCCGCCGCGAGACTGACTGAATGTCTCAAGCGCGAATTTGCATACTTGTTGGAATTCGCAGAGCGGGTGTCAGAAGATTCGACAACCCTGACAGAATTCTTGAAAACCAGGGAGCAAGCCAAATCAAACAAGGCGGAGTTCGAGCGTAGCTTGTCCTACAGCGCCGAGATCGGAGCGCTGCTCAAGAGCCGAGTGGAAATGTCGGCTGCCGGGCTGACTTGGAAGGGTCAGACCTTTCGACTTGAGGACATCAATCGCTTCCGTTGGGGCGGCACACGCCATTCCGTCAACGGCATTCCGACCGGCACCACTTACGAAATACACGTCGGCACTCCCAACAAATCCGCGGTCATCAATCTTCGAAATCAAACGATTTACGACGCACTGGTCGAACGGTTGTGGCGAGGCGTTGGCGTGAGGCTGATCTTCGAATACGTGGCGCACCTGAAAGGCGGCGGTCAGCTAAACTTCCCAGGTGCGGTGATCGAAGACGGCGCCGTCACACTGACCCGCCACCGAACCTTCAGAGCCAATGAAGAGGTGCGGGTGACATGGGACAAGACGCGAATCTGGAACGCCCCCGGCTGCTTCGTCATCGGAGTCGATGGCGAAAAGAACGTTTACGCGATGTTATCCTACACCGGCATGGACAACGTCATCGTGCTTGAGAACCTGATCAGGTTTTTCTTCAAGAGCGGGAAACCCAGGGTCAGCGCAACGTTTGAGTGAGCGGCTTAACGCCAGCCGGAAACGATTCTTTGCGCCTCCGCCTGCAAGCTACTCTTCCTTGAGGCGGCAACGGTCTTCGCACGATCCATGTCGTTGTTGCGGTAACGATACGCCGTGCAACGCGCATTGAAATCACCTACTCGCGCGTTGAAACTGTTGATCTGGCCTTGGGACGGGTCTGTCAGAATCGCCTGCATCGTATCCATCCGGATTTCCTCCGAAAGACAGTAGAGGATTTCCTGCACGGAAAGAATCGGGTTTACGCCGCCGGCAGGCCTGACCTCGGCGAGCACAGGCAAGTCCGCTGGCGGAGGGGGGATATACGGTTTGGCCGGAGGGGGCGCGGCGGCCTGCTGCGCCGGCTGGGCGGGCATGGGGCCAGAAGCCGGCCGCGGCGGGCCGGTGGGGTTGCTCAAGTTGCCTATGTAGATGAAGACCCCGATGCCTGCCAGGACCAGCCAAAACATGGCGGGCCTTCTTAGCCAAATCGAGCCCTGACTCTTCGTCGAAATCTGAGTCGGCGCCGAGCTGGGCGGCGCCTGATGGCGCGACGTTTCTACGTCCTCTTGCACCGCAACGGTTGGCGCGGTTTGTCGGTCGCGTTCCGCCGCGGGCTTCGGACGGGACTTCGGCGTCTCCGGCAACTGCGACGCCAGCGACGTCAAGCCCGCAAAGCCGAGCGGCTCCTCGGAAGCGTCTGGGATGCGCGACGGCGTCGCCATCACGTAAACCCGATCTTCTGCTTCTTCTCGCCGGCGCGATCAGGGGCGGCGGCGAGCGCCTGAAGAAGCCGGGCCTGATCGACGGAGGCCAGGCGGGCTTTCGCGGCGAGTCGGGCTGCCTCTCGGACCACGAAGGCGGAATCAGAAAGCGGACGGCTGGCCAACGAAGTCGCAAGTTTGGCGACGTCGACGTCGTCGGCTACGGGCAACGCCTTCAAGAGCGCGGCCAGGAGCGTCGCCACTTCCGATTTGTCGGGGAAGTCGACGTGAATGATATGGTCGAATCGACCACGACGACGAACAGCGGAGTCGATCATGTCGATCCGGTTGGTCATTCCCACGATCAAAACGCCCGCTGCGACGGCTTCGGGAATTCGTCGAAGGAACTCGGCGATTTCCTCGACGCGGTATTGAGCGCCGAATGCGGCGTCGCGTTCGGAAAGGAAAGCTTCCATCTCGTCGATCAAAATCACGGACGGCGCGGCTTTGATGGCCTGTTGGAAGACGTCGCTGACTTTGCGGCTCGTCTCATGGATATAGGGACTGGCGACGCTGGCCGCTTCAATGGCGAACATCGGCCAACCAAGAAACTTCACCAGTTCGTCGACGGCGAAGGTCTTTCCGGTTCCCGGAGGGCCCTCCAGAAGGATTGCGCCTGGGTTATCGACGCCCATGGCTTTGTAGCGGGCTCGGTTTTGGACGATATCGACGACATGCTCGTTGAAAAACGCCTCCAATTCTGGGCGTCCCGGCAGTTCAAACCGGCCATTGGGAACGGCGCGCGCCATCTCATCGCCGGATCGCTCGTTTGAGCTTGGTTCTCGGCGTGTCGCTCTGCGGCCCGAGTCGAGAACTCGCACGCCAGCGGTTGCGACCACTTCCAACACATCGTCCGACGGCAACCAAGAAATGATCGGCTGAAGCACGTCGACGTTCGCAGCCGACACTCTGAGTCCTCCGGTCAGCCAGGCGCCCAGGACCAAGCCGTCGTCGGCGCCTTTGCGTATCCCCCGCGTCGGAAGAATTCGCGATAGTCGCTCGACGTAGATTCCGTCTTCGAAAGTGCTTTCGGGGTCGAGCGAACGACTGGCTTTCATCGCCAATGCGAAAGCGAGCGCCTCAGTCTTGCTGTTGGGAGACCGGCATGACGCGAGAGCCGATAGCGCGCGTCCCTGGCCGCTTTCGACGACCGTGAAGCGCCGATCGCCAAAATTCAGCGTCGATGTGCTGGCTTCATCAAGAAGGCCCTTCTCCTTCCAAGTCGCCGACAGCGCCGGGCCGGCGAGGAGCGCGCGATCGCCTTCTTGCAGCGCCCAAATCTGCCAATCCTCCCCGCAAGCGACCATCTCGGATGCGTGAACGCCACCCGCAAGAGCAAGGCCGATTGGCACCCAGGCGTCCGGCACCGTTTCACCCCTTGACAAGGTTGGCATTCGCGAGAAATTCGTCGGTCTTCGGCGAGCTTATCCTGTTCGACTGCATCTGCCCCAACACCTCCCGAAGGGCAGAGATGTCGTTGCGCTCAAGAGCGGCTTTGCCCTCGGCGACCAAACGCGCATGCAATTCCGCGTCGACGAACAGATGTGGATTTTCAACGTGCCAGTTGAAGTTGTCGACGACGAACCAATCCTGCCGCGCAAGAATGCTGAATATCTTTGAGCGCATGTGGCCGAGGTGAGCCTCGAAATCCGGGCCGGGGTTCGACATGTCTCGTTCGGCGGTTTGGACGAGCAGATCAAACGACTCCTGTTCGGCAGGTTTTGCAAGCCCGCGCATGCGTTCGAAGTCCGCTCGAACGCTGTCAAGCTCGGCGCGTCGGAACACGCGGAAATTCGCCTTTCTCGCGCGCGCCAGGAGTTCCTTGGCCTTTTGCACGTCGTCCATCGCATTCTTTGTCGTCTCCGGGCTGGTTTCGGTCGGAGACAAAGCACTGGCGCGCGTCAATTTGTCTTCGGCCTCCGTCAATGTGGGATCGGATATTTGCCGCGAGATGTCGGCGATCTGGGCGCGAACGCCTTCGGCGTCGTCGCGAACGCGTTTGGCGGCCTTGGTGTAGTCCGTCTCAGCTTCCTTCCGCGAATAGAAATTGTGTCCTGACCTCTTGTTGACGCCGACCGACGGGATGGTGACGTCGAGAATGATGTTGCCAGAATCCAGGAGTTCGTAATCGCAAATGATTTCGGCGCCCGCGGGAATCACCCCGCTGGTGAAATCATTGCCGCTGATCTTGAACAGCCCGACGAATCGATTGTTAGAGACGGGATAGTCAATGTCGCCTTCGTAGATTTTGAAGTTGAGGGCGTCGGACGATCCGGCGCGGATTGACTCCAGCGCTCTGTAACGCTTCTGGCCGCGCTTCGGCAGATTGTCGCCTTCCTTGATGAGATAATCGAGAACGGTAGCGGCGCCGAGCTTGTCGCGCGCCTCGATCGCGATCGAATGTGACGCCGGAATGGCGTCCACTGTCGCGGCGGTGCGCGCGATGACAATTCGGTCTTCCTTCAAGGGAATGGGGCCGCCGCTTGGGTCGAAGACGAAAACCTTGAAGGTGTTCGCGGAAGCCTTGCTCAACGGGAGGTCGACGGAAGCGCCATCCTTGAGATCGACTTTGCCTGAAGACCAACCGCTGTCGAGGCTGTCGACCTGGAACGACGAACCTGGCAGCGCGGCGCGCCCAATCTTGACGACGAGCTTCCCTCTCGCGTCCGGCGTCCGAGCGATGTAGTTGAGGACGATGTTGAGCCCTCCGTCGGCGCTAATCGCGCCACGGCTGCTCTTGCGCGCGCGGTTCTGCGTCTGCCAGTCGATCGATTCCGCGAACACAGCGGCGCCTTCAGCGACCGCGGTCATGGGGTTGACGTCGGTCGACGGCGAGACGCCGAGTTCGAATGCGACCCTGTCTCGAAGCGGCTTATATTGGCTAGGACCGCCAACAAAAACGATCCGTTCGATGTCGTGCGGGGACAGTCCCGCTTTCTGGATCGCCTCGCGCGCCGCGACGATGGACTCATTGACCCTATCAGAAATCAGGTCGTCAAACATCGGTCGGGTGATGGCGCAGTCAATGTAGACCTCTGCGCCAGAGCGATCTTTGGTTGAGAGTTCGGACTCGGAGGCGGCGGCGATCGCCTCGTCGCGCGTGGAGAGTTCGATTTTGGCCTTTTCGGCGGCGAATTCCGCCATGCGTCGCAAACGCTTGAATTCCGGCAACGACGCAAAGTCGTTGGGAAGATCGAAGTGCTCGGACAGCCAGGGCGTCAGGATGTTGTCAACGAGGACGCGGTCGAAATCGCGCCCGCCACACATCGCAATGCCGCCTTGTCCAAGCAAGCTCACGCGCCCGCCCACGCTTTGCGCAATGGCGATGTCGAGGGTCCCGCCGCCGATGTCGTAAATCAGGAAGATTCCGTCGGAGCGTCGCTTGCGCATCACGCTCATGACCGCGGCCACCGGCTCCTGCATCAACGCGACTTTCCCGAGGCCTGCGGATTCGGCGGCTTGGAGCGTTGCGTCCTTCTGCATCTGATTGAAGGCCGCCGGCACCGTTATGACCGTACCGATGTCGGGGTCGTTGCGAATCGCCTCCGGCAAGTAACCGAATAGCGTCATTAAAATCTCAGCCGAGCATTCCTCGGGGGTCATCACGACATTGAGCGCGGGAAGGCTGATGGGGGTCGAAGTGCCCATCAGCCGCTTAAACAGCGTCGCGGCGTTGCCAGGGTCGCGAGCCGATGCGTTATAGGCGCGCATTCCGATGTAACGATTGCCGCGACGATCCATGAAGATCGCCGACGGTGTAACGTCCGTCTGCTCTGGACTCTTGTAGAGCGCGACCTCTTCGCCGTCATAGGAACAGATCGCGCTGTTCGTGGTGCCAAGGTCGATCCCGACATACACGCTCATTGCTCAGCCTTCCTCAACATCACTGTTCCTGCTCGCAGCAATCCAGTTTGTCTCATGACGATGGGCTCAATCATTTCGTCGACGAGCACTTGTTCGCCGGGTTCGAAATCAGCCAAGTTCAAGGCTGTCACGGCGGCGCCGACGTCAAAGGGTTCGCCTTCGATGCTGACAAACCGCACCCCGACTGCGGCGATGGCGTCGTCAACCTTGCGAGCGAAGAACCGATGCTGGTTGACAAAACGCGCGGCCTCGACGGGGTCCAGTTTGGCGAGCGCTTTGGCGAACAGCCTTTGGAAGCGCCAGCCGGCGATCGCCAGGTCCATGAGCGCGGCAAAAGAGCGGTCGGACTCGTTTTCCCCATCCATCTGGAAGCGCAGCTCCGATTTTCGGGTCTTATCTCCCGCCAAAACCGCGGGAGCTTGCGCATCTCAGGGTAGAAGATCCCTCCGGATCCGCAACCGCCTCAATTCTGATTTTGCGAATTGGCCGTCACAGACTGGGCGCAAGGCGGTCCGATGCCGGCAGCCCCGGTTAACCATCCCCCAACGCCGCCTGGATCTTCCTCTTGACTCCGTACACGTTTTGTTCTTTCCTCGCCGCATGAGCACGCTTCGCCTCATTCCTGGACTCGAACCGCGGGTCGCCGTCATCGGCGTCGCCCGGCGCGTCCGTCTGTCCTCCCCGACGCGCTGCGGCTGATCTCTCAGCCGGAGGACTGGTCGTTTCGAGTCCTCCGTCATGCGTTCCGCTCTCTTCCTCTCCCTGACCTGCTCGCCCTCGGCGCCGCTGCGCCGCATGGAAAGCGTCGGCGTCATCGTCGCTGAGCGTCGGCCCGGCGCCGCGCGCTGGTGCGTTCGCCTCGTCTGAGGCCGACGCCGGGCCAAAACTCCCCTCGTTCTCTCACCGCAAACGCCTGCCGCCGCGGGACTCTCCCACGGACGGACGCCTCGCGCCCGACGGCGCACGCGTAGCATGCCGGGTCAGGCATGATGCGATAGCCGTCGTCGCGATGGACGCTTTGGAGTACCCCCATGTCGAGTTCCCGAACGGCCGACCGTCGGCGGAGAGCGCCGCCGAAAGCGCGCACCGTCCGCCTCAGGACATTGCCCCGTCGATCCGCCGCCCTCGCCGCGCTGACGGCCGCCAATCCCGACGACGACGGCGCCGACGTGGCGGCTTTCGCCAGCGCCGGTCAGCCGTCGATCGAGACCGCATTGCCCGGCCTGCTGCTCGACGACGCGATCCCGTTGCGGCTGCGGCGCCGCCTCGACCGCGGCGATCCCGTCTGCGTGTCGATCACGGTCCCCGGCCCGTCCTGGTGCGATCCGATCTGCGCCGCCGTGAATTCGCGCTTCCCCAAAGCGTCGCGCACTGCGCGCGACGGCTCCTCGCGCGCCGAGCATGCGCATGGCAAGGGCAATGCGACGGTCGCCGAGAAGCTGCGGGCCGGCCGCCCCGTGGTCGGAATCTCGCACGCGCCGGCTCGTTTCCTGCCGGCGGCGCTGCTGTCGGCCGCCGATGCGCACGTGACGATCGCCGCCCCGACCGGACGCCAGATGCGCAAGCTGCTGAAGCTCTGCGTCGGCGGCGCGACGCCGCGCGCCATCGCCGACAATTGCGCCGCCGGGCTGGATTTCGAGGAGATTCTTGCGGCGTTCCGCGGCGGCGCATCAGCGCGCGCGGTGGTCGACCATCTCAATCGCGCCCGCGGCTCCAAGACGCGCCTTAACCCCGACGACGACACGCCGCCGCTCGACAGCCTCGCCGGCTACGGCGAGGCGAAGGACTGGGGCTTGGCGCTCGCCGGCGGAATCGCCGCCTGGCGGCGCCGCGAGATCGCGTGGAGCGCTCTGTCGGCTGCGGCGGTGCTGCACGGCCCACCCGGCACGGGAAAGACGCTGTTCGCGCGTTCGCTGGCGAAGACGCTCGGCGTGCCGATCGTCGCGACGTCGGTCGGCGACTGGTTCGCCACGACGTCCGGCCATCTTGATTCGATGACCAGGGGCGCCCAGGCCGCCTGGGATTCGGCGCGCGCGCTGGCGCCGGCGATTCTGTTCATTGATGAGTTGGACAGCATCCCGGATCGACGAACGCTTTCCGACCGAAACAGGGATTGGTGGACACCGCTGGTCAACTTCATCTTGACCTTGTTCGACGGCGCACAGACCTCGCGCGACGGAATCATCCTGCTCGGGGCGACCAATTATCCCGACCGGCTCGATCCGGCGCTGATCCGCCCTGGCCGCTTCGATCGCCTGATCGCCGTGCCGCCGCCGACCACGGAGGGACTGGCGGCGATCCTGCGCCATCACCTCGGCGCTGATCTCGTCGGCGCCGACCTGACGGCGGTCGCCCGGCTGCGCCCCGGCGCCACCGGCGCCGACGCTGGCGGCTGGGTGCGCGACGCGCGCGCTGCGGCGCGTCAGGCAGGACGCGGGCTGACCTTCGACGATCTCATCAAGACGGTCATGCCGCCGGAGACTCGGCCGACGGCGCAGGTGGCGCGCATCGCGCGTCATGAGGCGGCGCACGCCGTGGTCGGCCACGCGCTCGGCGCGCAGACGATCGACGCGGTGTCGCTGACGACGCCGGGGGTCGACGGCGCGGCGCAT
>JBEKVR010000116.1:0-15978 GCA_049513815.1 Roseiarcus sp.
AGGACGTCGGCTGGCTGCGCGATCTGACGGTCGGCCGGCTGATGGTGAGCGCGCCGCCGACGATTCCGGCCGAGACGTCGGTGCGCGCTTTCCGCGCCGCCTATCCGCTCGGCAGCGCGCACGTTGTCGTCGCGATCGACGAAGCCGGACGCTACAAAGGACTTGTGCTCGTGCCCGAAGCGCACGCCGCGCCCCTGGAAGAGAACGAAGACGGCGGCCCGATTTCAGCCGTCGCGCGGCTGCCGGAAACGAGCCTGCATCCAGACGTCGACGTGCGCATGGCGCTGGCGATTTTCGACGCCGCGCAGACGGACACGCTCGCCGTGACGGAGCGCGAAACCGGCGTCGCGCTCGGCACGCTGAGCGAGGCCTTCGCCGCCCGCCGCTATGCGCAAGAAGTCGATCTCGCGGCGCGGGGCGTATTGGGCGGAGGCTAGCGACGAAGGGCGGAAACGCAATCGTTGGCGCCGCGCGTCAACTCCGCCCGGCGACTTCGTCAACTCTCGTCAAGTTACGTCAAGCTTTGTCAAATTACATCAAGCGTTGTCAAGGTTTGTCAAGCGCTTGCTTGACGGCGGATCCTGCAATTCCAATGGCTTGCGCCGAACAACTTGACTGTTTCACGCTTTCGAACCTCGGGCCGCCGACGCCGTTTCGGCGCATCGAGCGCCTAGGAAAATAATAACGCGGTCTTCGCCACCGGCCAAGGAATTGTCGATCGCGAGGCGACGGGGCGCGCTCCCGCCGGCCGGCAAGGCGCAGGAGACGACGAGTAGGGGCGCGCGCCAGCTCTCAGCGCGACGACGGCGATTGGCGCTCGCAGACATCGGCCGCGACCGACCCGAGATTGTCGCAGCTCCAACCGGGGCCGAAGTCTCTGCGGGCCCAGAGATCGAAATCGGGGTGCGTCGACCAGAACCACATGAGCGCGGCTGCGGCGACGACCGGCGGAACGGCCGCGCCTGCCCAAAGCCGTCGCTTGCAGCCGCTCAGCGCCGAGCCAGCGCTGCGCCCCCTGCCACATGAGGGCGGCGGCGAGGACGAGCAGGCAGCCCGCGATCAGGAAGAGACCGCCCTCGAAATGAAGCGCCCTCACGCCAACGCCTGATCCAAATCCGCGATCAAGTCTTCGACGTCTTCGAGCCCGATCGACAGGCGCACGACGTCGGGGCCCGCGCCGGCGGCGACCTTCTGCGCGTCGGAGAGCTGGCGGTGGGTGGTCGAAGCGGGATGGATGACCAGCGAGCGCACGTCGCCGATGTTGGCGACGTGGGAAAACAGCTGCAGCTTGCCGACCAGCTTGACGCCCGCCTCGTAGCCGCCTCTGACGCCGAAGGAGAAGACGCCGCCCGCGCCCTTCGGGCAATAGCGTTTCGCCAGCTCGTAATAGCGGTTGCCTGGCAGGCCGGCGTAGGAGACCCAACTTACGGCGGGGTGGGCGGCGAGATGCTCGGCGACCGCCAGCGCGTTGTCGCAATGGCGGCGCATTCTCAGCGACAGCGTCTCGATCCCGGTGAGGATGAGGAAGGCGTTGAATGGCGAGATCGCCGGCCCGAGGTCGCGCAGGCCGAGCGCGCGGCAGGCGACGGCGAAGCCGAAATTGCCGAAGGTCTCGGCGAAGGTCATGCCGTTGTATTCGGGCCGCGGCGCCGACAGCATCGGATAGCGCTTGTCGCCGAGCCATTCGAACGCGCCGCAGTCGACGATGATTCCGCCCATCGAATTGCCGTGGCCGCACAAGAATTTTGTCGCGCTGTGGACGATGATGTCGGCGCCGTGCTCGATCGGGCGAATGAGGTAGGGCGTCGCCAGCGTATTGTCGACGATCAGCGGAATCTTCGCCTGCTTGGCGATCATTGCGATTGCGCCGATGTCGGTGACGACGCCGCCGGGATTGGCGATCGACTCGATGAAGATCGCCTTGGTCTTGTCGGTGATCGCCGCGCGCAGCGCGTCGAGATTGTCGGGGTCGGCCCAGCGCACTTGCCAGCCGAAATTCTTGAACGCGTGATTGAACTGGTTGATCGAGCCGCCGTAGAGCTTGGTCGAGGCGACGAATTCATCGCCGGGCTGCAGCAGCGTGTGGAAGACGATCGCCTGGGCGGCGTGGCCCGAGGCGACGGCGAGCGCCGCCGGCGCGCCCTCGAGCGCGGCCACGCGCTCTTCCAGCGCCGCGGTCGTCGGGTTGGTGATGCGGGTGTAGATGTTGCCGAACGCCTGCAGGCCGAACAGCGAGGCGGCGTGGTCGACGTCGTCGAAGACGAAAGCGGTCGTCTGGTAGATCGGCGTGACCCGCGCGCCGGTGGTCGGATCGGGCCGGGCCCCGGCGTGGATCGACAAAGTGGAAAAGCCGGGTTCGTCGACGGCGGTCATGGCGTCTCCTTGGCGGCCGCATGGTGGCAAATTTGGGCGGGGAGGGGAAGCGCGGGGACAAGCGGTTCAAACGAAATGGCGGGCGCCGCAGACGCAGCGCGAGGGCAGAGTTCGACCCATTGCGGTCGTTCGCGTCCCCCTTACTCCCATGGGGGGAAGGGCCGGGGATCAGGGGCTTTGCCGCAGTCGCTTGAGCGCGGCCCCCACGTCCGGCTGTGCGCCGCATTTTTCGTGTGGGGAAAGGAGGCCCATGGGATAAGAGTTTTGGCGGAGAGGGGCGAGGCGAATTGACTGCACCGTCGCCGTAACCGAGTCGACGCGCGACCTTGCCAAGAGCGATGGTGTCAGCGTCACGACGAATTCGAGGCTTGCGATCTCGGCTATTGGGGATTGATCAGATGAAGCCGTTTTTCGATCAGTTTCCGGACGCAGATAAATTGCTTAGCTTACAGCCGGAGAATGTGGTGCCGTCCCTATTGCGCCTCGCCTTGGATAGGGGCCCTGGCACGATGTTCTTGCCCAAGACCCTGACGGAAGTTTCGAGCGTCGATGCTAACGCTGGATGCGACTATCCGGCTCACAAGCGGGACGATGTTCGAAGATTTTTAGAGCGGGCTTGGCGCTGGGCTGAGAGCGACAAGCTTGTGGAGCCAGCGCCAGGCCCGAATGGTCACAATGGTTGGAAGTATTTGACGGACGAGGGCTCAGCGGTGGCGAGAGGTCAACCCATAACGAACCCGCGCGGCGAACGACCAGTGCAAGACGAATGGATCACGGCGGCGGAGGCGTCGCGCCTCTTAAAGGGGGCGTTCAATAGCGAAACCATGGCGCGTATGACGATCTGCAAGCGTGCCCACAATGGTCTAGTCCGCGCGCGAGCTGTGCGCTTCATCTCAGGCGAGTCTATTCACGACAATTACGAGGTGCCGAGTGCATTTTGGTGGGCTGAGGGCGCGGAGGCCTTAGAGCAGAATTGGATAACAGGCGACTTTGAGACTTGGCTCAAGCAGCAACTTCATTTGCGTGCCTTCGGAGTTTCCTTTCTTCGGGCCGATATAGAAACGTTGTTGCCGGTGAACGTCGTTGAGTCAGTGGAGCTCACGAAAGAGCCAGCGACCGGAAATACCGTATTCATTGGGCATGGAGGATCGCTTATATGGCTCCAACTGAAGGACTTTCTCAAAGACGTATGGCGTCTGGATGTAGACGAATTCAACAGCGTGAGCGCGGCGGGAATTCCAACAGTCACAAGATTAGAAGAAATGTTACACGCCGCGAAATTCGCGTTTTTGATAATGACTGCCGAGGATGAGCAGCATGACGGTACACATAATCCTCGCCTAAACGTCGTACATGAGGCAGGGTTATTTCAGGGAAAATTGGGGTTTAGGAAGGCAATTATCTTATTGGAAGAAAAGTGTCAGGAGTTTTCAAATATACGCGGTCTAACGCATATTCCGTTCCCGAAGGGAAACATCAAAGCAGCATTCGAAGATATACGACAGGTATTAGCACGAGAAGGGGTTATCAGTTCACCCTAACATTGAGCGGGGGGTTGGAGCGGGCGCGGTTTTTGGGCGTTCTCGCGCCATGCACGGGCTGGCTGTATGCGCAAGCGCCCGAAGCCACTTTGCATCTTCTCCCAAGTGAGTGACGATTGCTGACGCAGCCGTACGCGGCGAGCTATTGCTCAGTAAACCACTTAACCTAGATCACAAAGGCGCTGGGCTGCGGGGCAGCGTCTCAAATCCCCAACCGGAATGACTGCTCCCCGCCCAATTGAGCCCTTCCGGCGCTGCCGTGCCGGCAGACTCGTCCGTTGATTGCTTGGCTGCAATTTTGCGCGAGAGGGATTCGAACTCAAGGACGGCCCGAAGGGCCGCCGCCGGTGGCGGTGCGCTTCGCGCATCCTTGACTTCGAATCCCTCTCGCGCCTCGCTCCGCCAAGCCATCAATGGACACATCCACGCTCGGCCAGCATCCCATGGTGGCTGACGGGCCCGGAGCCGCCATTGACGCCGCACGCCGGTCGTCACACCATCACCGAATGTCGCGTCCGCGGCCTAGATTCGAGATCACGCCTGACGTCCTGCTCAGGGCCTATTCGATCGGGCTGTTCCCGATGGCGGAGAGCCGCGACGCCGAGACCCTGTTCTGGGTCGAGCCCGAGGCGAGGGGAGTCTTTCCGCTCGACGGCCTCATTGTCTCGCGCAGCCTCGCCAAGACGACGCGCGGCGACGCGTTCGAAGTGGTGGCCGACCGCGCGTTTGACGCTGTGATGGCGGCCTGCGCCGAACGCGAGAAGACCTGGATCAACGCCGACATTCGCCGGCTCTACGGCGCGCTGTTCGATCTCGGCTGCGCCCATTCGGTCGAGGCCTATCAAGACGGCGAGCTGGTTGGCGGCCTCTACGGGGTCAGCCTCGGCGCGGCGTTCTTCGGCGAGAGCATGTTCCATCGCGCGCGCGACGCATCAAAAGTCGCGCTGGTCCATCTCGTCGCGCGGCTCAGGCTCGGCGGCTTCCGTCTGCTCGACGCCCAATTCGTCACGCCCCACCTCGCCGCGCTTGGCGCAGTCGAAATTCCGCGCGACGAATATCGGCGCCGGTTGTCGGCGGCGATCGACGCGACGGGAGACTTCGGCGCATGGCCGCCGGGCGCGCCGATGCCAGGTCGGCGGGCGCTCGAACTGGCGTTGGGCGAGCGATGACGGCACGAACATTGCACGTTCGGCCAGCGTCTAAGCGGATGTCATGGCCGGCCATGACGGAGAGGGCGATCGCAACGGATCGCCAGGGGCGGGCGAGTTAAGAGGATCGGCATGGCGGCCGGCGGCGCGTTTGACGAAATGGGCATTGGCGCCGGCGAAGCGCGACCGGTCTACCGTCACATCGCCCGCTGGCTCGAAGAAACGCCCGCCGACATTCTCGCCTCCCGCCGCGCCCAGGCGGAATACATGTTCCGCCGCATCGGCATCACCTTCGGCGTCTACGGCGACAAGGACGCCGCCGAGCGGCTGATCCCGTTCGACATCGTGCCGCGGGTCATTTCCCGCGGCGAATGGAGCTTCCTCGAAAAGGGCCTGGTCCAGCGCGTCACCGCGCTCAACCTGTTTCTCAAGGACGTTTACGGGCCGCGCGCCGCGCTGAAGGCGAAGATCGTCCCCGACGAGCTGATCCTGCGCAATCCCTACTACCGGCCGGAAATGATCGGCCGACGGCCGCCGCACGACCTCTGGGTGCTGATCGCCGGCATCGACATTGTCAGGGTCGGCGAGCGCGAATTCTACGTGCTGGAGGATAACGCCCGCACCCCCTCCGGGGTCTCCTACATGCTGGAGAACCGCGAGGTGACGATGCGGCTGATGCCGGACCTGTTCGCCCGCCACCGCGTCGCGCCGGTCGACGACTACCCCGACCAGTTGCTCGCCTGCCTGCGGTCGGCGACGCCGCGCCCCGGCGCGGAGGCGACGATCGTGCTGCTGACGCCCGGCGCCTTCAATTCCGCCTATTACGAGCACTCGTTTCTCGCCGACAAGCTTGGCGTCGAGCTCGTCGAGGGGCGCGATCTGTTCGTCGACCAGGACGTCGTCTACATGCGAACCACCCTCGGCCCGAAGCGGGTCGACGTGATCTATCGCCGGGTGGACGACGAGTTCCTCGATCCGCTGGCGTTCAACCCTGACTCGCTGCTTGGGGTGCCTGGCCTGCTCGGCGCCTATTTGGCAGGCAATGTGACGCTTGCCAATGCAATCGGCACCGGCGTCGCCGACGACAAGGCGATCTACAGCTATGTGCCCGATCTGGTGCGCTTCTATCTCGGCGAGGAGCCGATCCTGCAAAACGTGCCGACATATCGCTGCCGCGAGCCCGATGCGCTCAAATTTGTCCTCGAGCGGCTCGACCAACTGGTGGTCAAGGAGGTCAACGGCTCAGGCGGCTATGGCATGCTCGTCGGTCCGCACGCGACCGTCGCCCAGCGCGAATTGTTCGCCGGCAAGCTGAAGGCCGATCCAGCCAATTACATCGCCCAGCCGACGTTGGCGCTGTCGACCTGCCCGGCCTCGTTCGAGAGCGGCGTGTCGCCGCGCCACGTCGACCTCAGACCGTTTGTGCTGAGCGGCGCCGACGGCGTCCGGATCGTGCCGGGCGGGCTGACCCGGGTGGCGCTGACGCAGGGCTCGCTGGTGGTCAATTCGAGCCAGGGCGGCGGCACCAAGGACACCTGGGTGGTCGACGACGACCCCGGCGCGGAAGGCTGACGCCATGCTCGCCCGCACCGCCGACAATCTGTTCTGGCTTGCCCGCCAGATGGAGCGCGCCGACTTCACCGCCCGTATGATCGAGGCCACGCTCAGGCTCGAATACCTGCCGCGCTCCGGCGTCGAAGACCCCGCCGTCGAATGGGAGGGCACGCTCAACGCGGTCGGCGCTTACGACGCCTATATCGTCGGGCGCGCGCACATCGACGAGGCGAGCGCGATCGACTTCCTCACTTTCGATCGCGGCAATCCGTCCTCAATCTGCAACTGCCTCGAGAACGCGCGCGCCAACGGCCGCGCGGTGCGCACCGCGCTCACCGTCGAGACCTGGACGGCGATCAACGACGCCTGGCTCGAGCTCAAGCGCTTCGAAGCCAAGCGGCGACCGGGCAAGGATCTCGACCGCGAGGCGCTGACGCGCTTCCTCGACTACGTCAAGAAGGCCTCGCTCGACTTCGACGGCTCCTGCTATCGCACGATGCTGCGCAACGACGCCTATTGGTTCAACCGCCTCGGCGTGTTCCTCGAGCGCGCCGACAACACGGCGCGGCTGCTCGACGTGAAGTATCATCTGTTGCTGCCATCCAACGAGGCGGTCGGCGGCTCGCTCGATTATTTCCAGTGGGTCGCGATCCTGCGCGCGGTCTCGGCAGCGACGGCCTATCACTGGGTCTATCGCGATCGGGTCAAGCCGTGGCTGATCGCCGACCTGCTCATCCTCAAGCCGGCGATGCCGCGCTCGCTGATCGCCTGCTACGTCGGCATCGATTCATCGCTCGATTCGCTGGCGCGCGAGGACGGACGCTCCGGCCTGGCGCAACGCAAGGCGCGCACGACGCTGGCCGCGCTGGAGCGCGCCGGCATGGACGACATCTTTCAAAGCGGCCTGCACGAATTCATCACCGATTTCATCGAGGACAACGCCCGCCTCGCCGACACGATCTCCGAGCAGTACCTGTTCGTCTGATCGCGCCGGGCCGGCGGCGAAGCCAAGCCAACCCGAACATGCGCATCCTTATCGACCACCAGACGACCTACGCCTTCTCTCCGCCGGCCCGCGCGCTGGTGCAGAACCTGCGGCTGACGCCGCGCAGCTTCGACTCGCAATACGTGCTGCGCTGGCGACTGTCGGTTGACGTCGACGGGGCGCTGCGGCGCAGCGAGGACTCGCTCGGCAACGTCGTCCATGCCTTTTCCTACCCGAACCATCTCGAGCGCTTCACCGTCTCGGCGGTCGGCGAGGTCGAGACCGGCGACGCCGTCGGGGTCGTGCGCGGCGCCGTCGAGCCGCTGCCGGGCGTGATGTTCTTGCGCGCCAGCCCACTCGCCCAAGCCAACGGCGCGTTGCGCGACTTCGCCGCCGACGCGGTCGGCTCGACCGCAGATCGGCTCGAACGATTGCATCGGCTGATGGCGGCGGTGCACGCGGCGATGGCTTACGAGCCGTCGGAGCGCGAGACGCGAGGCGGGGCGGCGGAGGCCTTCGCGCTCAGGCGCGGCGACGCCCGCGAATTCGCGCATGTCTTCATCGCCTGCGCGCGCGGGCTCGAGATTCCCGCCCGGTTCGTCAGCGGCTATC
The DNA here is from genome assembly GCA_049513815.1 of Roseiarcus sp. Taxonomy (GTDB): domain Bacteria; phylum Pseudomonadota; class Alphaproteobacteria; order Rhizobiales; family Beijerinckiaceae; genus Roseiarcus. The sequence continues at coordinate 8,214 of JBEKVR010000116.1, forward strand.
TCGCCGACGAGACGCCGCCGCCCGGGGGTCTGTTCGCCTGGGCCGAAGCCGAGGCGCCAGGCCTCGGTTGGATCGCCTTCGATTCGGTCCACAAGATCTGCGCCGACGCGCGCTATGTCAGAGTCGCTGTCGGGTTCGACGGTCTCGGCGCGGCGCCATTCCGCCTCGGCCATTCCAGCGGCGCCGAGGCGCAGGTGGACGCCCACGTCCGCGTCGAGCAAGCCTCCGGCCAGGTCCAGAACTGACCCTTCCGCAGCTTGCCGCAACGATCGCGATCGCGCGCCTCAGTCGAACCAGGCGTCGACCGGCGGCGCGCCGGCCGCATCCGCTGACTTCCCGCCCTGGCGGGCCGCCTTGCGTTCGAGCGCCGGATCGCGGCCGTTGGCGACGTCGGCCATGATCTTACGCACCGCCTCGCGCGCGTCGTCGAGCGAGATCGCCGCGCAGGAGCCGAGCGGAATGCGCCGGCGCACGCCAGACCGCGTGTACTGGGCGAGATAGGTCTTCCGTCCGCTCGAAGTGACGCGGACGCCGAGACCCGCCTGCTTGTCGTCGAAGACCATCTTGTCGCGGCGTCCTTCCGGACAGCGCAAAGATTCGAGAAACTCCACCGTTAGCCGCATGACGCCTCCCTGTGTCCGCCTGGGCGGACGCTTCAAGGTCGTTCACCCCCCATGCCATTGATAACCGGTGGTCCGCAGAACCGAACTAAGAAATCTTTTAATTTTCATCACCGTTTCAGCGACGTGGTTCCTGGGGCGGCGAGTCAGGACGTCGTCGCGGGGCCGGTCGCGACCGGACAATCGGCGCGCGCGCCCCATTCGGACCAGGAACCGTCGTAGAGTCCGGCGACCTGGCCGCCCGCTTCCTCGACCGCCAGGGCGAGGACGGCGGCGGTGACGCCCGAGCCGCAGGTCGTGACGATCGGCTTGGCGAGATTGACCCCGCGGGCGGCGAAGGCGTGCTGGAGCGCGGCGCCTCGTTTCAGTCGGCCGCGCTCGACGATCTCGACGAACGGCAGATTGAGGCTGCCGGGAATGTGGCCGCTGCGCACGCCCGCTCGCGGCTCGGACCTGCGGCCTTCGAAGCGATCGGCCGGCCGCGCGTCGACGATTTGGGCCGAGTCCGCCGCCAGCGTCCGCCGCACGTCGTCGAGCGAGGCGACGAAGGCGTGATTGAGCCGCGGCGTAAAGCGACGCGGGCGGGGATGCGCGTCGCCGGATTCGATGGGGCGGCCCTCGAGCCGCCATTGCGGCAGGCCGCCGTCAAGGATCGCGACCTCCTCGGCGCCGAAGGCGCGCATTGTCCACCACACCCGGGCGGCGGCGAACAGGCCCGGCGAATCGTAGACGACGAAGCTCATGCCGTCGCCCAAGCCAAGCGCCGTCATCTCGTCGGCGAACTTCTGCGGGTCGGGCAGCATGTGCGGCAGACCGGTCGACGCGTCGGCGATCACGTCGATGTCGAAAAACACCGCGCCGGGGATATGGCCGACGCGGAACTCATCGGCCCCCACGCGTCCGGTCAACGGCAAGTGCCAGGAACCATCGACGATTCCGACCTCCGGATCGCTGAGATGGTCGGCCAGCCAATCGGTGGCGACGAAATTCTCACGGGTCATGGGCAGAGCTTCCTTCGACGAAATGCGCTTCAATCGCTCGTGGCGTCGAGGGCGATGCGCACGCGTCGGTTGATCCGGCCTTTCTTCTCGACGCCGACGACGCTGGCGCGGCCGATTTCGCCAGTGTGCGCAACATGGGTTCCGCCGCAGGGTTGGAGGTCGAGGCCGACGATCTCGACCAGCCGCACGCGGCCGGCTCCGGTCGGCGGTTTGACCGACATGGTCTTGACCAGGCCGGGATTGGCGGCGAGTTCCTCGTCGCTGATCCAGCGCGTGCGCACCTCGGCGTCGGCGGCGATGAGCGCGTTGAGGCGTGCTTCGACTTCGACCTTGTCGACGACCGCTTCGCCCGAATCGAAATCGAGCCGCCCCTCGCCGTCGCCGACCGACCCGCCGGTGACCGGGTAGGGCAGGACGACGCTGAGCAGGTGCAGCGCCGTGTGGGCGCGCATGCGCTTGTAACGCGTGTCCCAATCAAGGCGCGCAACGACACTATCGCCGACCGCGGGCAGCCGCGCGCCCGGCGCCGGCGCGTGGAGGATTGTCTGCCGGTCGGCGTCGTAGACCGCGTCGACGATCTCGATCTCGGCGCCGTCGGCGAGAACGAGTCTCCCGCGATCGCCGGGCTGGCCGCCGCCGCGCGGATAGAACAGGACGGAGTCGAGCGCGATTCCGGCGGGGGAGGCGGCGACCACGCGCGCCTCCGCCTCGCGCCGGTAGGGTTCGTCGCGGAACAGCAGCTGGGTCGTCATAGAAAAGCCTGCGGGATCAAGGCGCGGCGGTTCAGCCAGTTCGGCACAGGGAGAGTCTTTTCGCGCAGGAAGACTGGGTTGAACAGCTTGGAGGCGTAACGTGCGCCCGAATCACACAGCAAGGTTACGATCGTACGGCCGGGACCAAGCTCGCGCGCCAGCCGGATCGCGCCGGCGATGTTGACGCCCGACGAGCCGCCGAGCAGCAATCCTTCCTGTTCTACGAGGTCGAAGATGAGGCGCAGCGCCTCATCGTCGGGAATGCGGTAGGCGAAATCGACCGGCGCGGCCTCGAGATTGGCGGTGATGCGCGACTGGCCGATGCCCTCAGTGACCGAGGACCCTTCGCTCTCGAGAACGCCACGGGTGTAATAGGCGTAGAGGGATGCGCCGAACGGATCGGCGAGGGCGATCTTGACCCGCTTGTCGCGCTCCTTGAGCGCCATGGCGACGCCGGCGAGCGTGCCGCCGGTGCCGACCGCGCTGACGAAGCCGTCGATGCGCCCCTGGGTCTGCTCCCAGATTTCCGGCCCCGTGGTTTCGTAATGGCCGCGGCGATTGGCGACGTTGTCGAACTGGTTGGCCCAGACCGCGCCGCGCGGCTCTGTTTTCGCAAGCATTTCAGCGAGTCGTCCCGAGTATCTAACGTAGTTGTTGGGGTTGGAGTAGGGCGCCGCCGGCACTTCGATCAGCTCGGCCCCAACCATCCGCAGCATGTCTTTCTTTTCCTGCGCCTGGGTGTCCGGGATGACGATTACGCTGCGGAATCCGAGCGCTGCGGCGACCATGCCGATGCCGATGCCGGTGTTGCCGGCCGTGCCTTCGACGATGACCCCGCCGGGCTGCAGTTTTCCGCGCGCCATCGCGTCGCGAATGATCGCGAGGGCGGCGCGGTCCTTGACCGAACCGCCGGGGTTCATGAACTCGGCCTTGCCGAGGATCGTGCAACCTGTCGCCGCCGACGCGGCCCGCAACTTGACGAGCGGCGTATTTCCGATGGATTCGATGACGGTCGGGCTGAAAGGCATGCTGACCTCGTTGCGGCGGGCGGGCACGCTAGGCGAACCCGCCGGCGCGAACAAGTTGGCGTTACCGCTGTAGCGGCGCCTTCGTCACATCGGCCATGATGCGGCCGTTATTTTCGCCTTTGTTCGCCGCCGCCGCGATAGCCCGGACGTAAGCAAAACCTTCACGCCGAGGGGCGATCGTTTGGCGACAATCCTGCAGAGGACCGGCTTCGCCGGCGCCAAGTCCGCCTTGATGAATTACGCTCCGGTGTTTACCGCGTCGCACTCGCCCTCGCCGGTTGCACGCTACGACAAGGCGATGCGGCTCTATCTGCTGCGGTCTCTGCTGTCGCCGATCGTGTCGACCCGTTGGGCGCGGTTCATTCACGGCTACCACCGTGCGTTCGAGGTGGGGCCGCCCCCGTCGCGGGTGCTCCTCAAGCCGGTGCGCAGCTATATCCACCTCCGACTCGGCCCGACGGCGCGGTTCGACCTCCTGCGCGGTCACTACCGGCTGTTTCGCCAGCTCTTCTCGCCCACGTGTGTGCAGCGCGTCTGTGGCGGCGAGCCCATCGTGGTGGCCGAACTCGCGGCGCGAAATGGCAGCGTCTATTGCTTGGCGATCGTTGCCGCGACCCGCGTTTCGATGCAGCGCGAGGGCGAGGTGGCGATCATTCTCGTCAAGCGCGGCGTCGAAGCGCCGGTCAGCAAGTTGTCATTCGCGTTCGCCCGAGTCGACGGGCGGCTCGCCGTGCTCATTGGCGGGTTGCAGGGGCCGTCGACCGGCCATAAGCGCGACGTGATCGACGCGACGCGCGAGCTGCACGGCCTGCGACCCAAGGATGCGACCCTGCTTGCCGCACGCGCCCTCGCCAAGGCGGTTGGGGCGACGTCCGTCCACGCCATCGCCAATCGCAATCACGTTCTGAATCGGCTGAGCGGCGCCTCGAGGCTTGCGGATTACGACGCCTATTGGCGCGAGCGCGGCGCGACGCCCGGCGGCCCGCTCGGCTTCGTCTTTCCGCCGCTCGGCGAGGTTGTCGCCGAAAGCGGCGGCCGCGGCGCGTTCAAGGCGGAGATCGTCTCGACGATGCAACGCTTCGTAACCGCCCACCCGCGGGCCGTCGACGCCCGAGCGCTTCGCTGAATTGGTCGGGTGGGGCAGGTCTAGATGTTTTTCATCGCTTCAAAAGCGCTGTGGTTCTTCGCTGCGCCGAGCGCGCTGCTGATTCTCGGCGCGCTGATCGGCGCCGCCTTTTCGGCGCGCCGCAGCGGCCAGCTCCTCGCGCTTGGCTGCCTTGCCATCCTACTGGTCATCGGCGCCGCGCCCGCCGGCGCGCTTCTGATTGCGCCACTGGAGAACCGCTTCCCCGCGCCGCCCGCTAACGCGCCGCCGCCCTACGGCGTCATCGTTCTGGGCGGCGCGATCGACGAAGACATCAGCTTCGCGCGCGGGCAGACGACGTTCGACGAAGGCGCTGAGCGGCTGACCCAGGCGGCAATCCTCGCGCGCCGCTATCCGTCGGCGCGGATCATATACACCGGCGGCAGCAACTCCCTGCTCGGCCGACCGTCGAGCGAGGCGGAGCAGGCGCGAAACCTGCTGGTCGCCATGGGCGTCGACGCCCAGCGCATCATGCTGGAAACGCGCTCGCGCAACACCGACGAGAACGCGCGCTTCACCGCGGCGATGGTCCACCCCGAACCTAGCCAGACTTGGCTGATCGTCACCTCCGCCTACCATATGCCGCGGGCGATGGGACTGTTCCGCAAGGCGGGCTTCGCGGCGATCGCCGATCCCGTCGACTATCGCACCGCGGACGGGCGCGGCGATTGGCGCTTGAACGTCAACTTGCCGCACGGCCTCGTGCTGTTCGACCTCGCCGTGCACGAATGGATTGGGCTCGTCGCCTATCGGCTCAGCGACCGCATCGACGCCTTCTTTCCCCGTCCGTGAGCGTCACTCGACCCTCGGCGCCCCGAGACGGTAGACGCCTCGGAAGTCGCGGGGATCGGCGGGTTTGCCTTTGCGAAAGATGACAAGTCGGCCGGCCTCGGCGAGCCGGACGGCGGCGGCGCGCACGCCCGACAGATGGCCACGCCAGGCGAGCGCGTCCTCGCCGCGAGCGGCGGCGTAGGCTACGGCGGCGTCGGTCGGGTTGATCGATCGGCCCGGGCCTGCTTCGGCGCAGAGTGCGAGAATGACGTCTTCGAGGTTTGGCGAATCGGGTTGGGCGGGGGCGCTGGTCATGGCCGGGCTCATGCGGCGGCGACCGGGCGCGGTCAAGCCGCGCCTGTCGCGCTCTTGACAGCCCGCGGCGGCGCGCCGCAGGAACAGGCGGTGCAAGATGAGGGGCGCCGTCGATGCCATTGAAGCTGATCGTCGCCAACAAGGCCTATTCGTCCTGGTCGCAACGGGCCTGGATCCTGCTCGCCCATTTCAAGATTCCGTTCGAGGAGACGGTGATCCCGCTCGACCTGCCCGAGACGCATGCGCGGATCCTCAAGCATTCGCCGAACGGCAAGGTTCCGGCGTTGATCGACGGGCCGATCACGGTGTGGGAATCGCTGTCGGTCATCGAGTACGTCGCCGAGACGCACCCAGAGAAGGCGATCTGGCCGCGGGGCAAGGCGGCGCGCGCGCACGCGCGTTCGCTCGCCGCCGAGATGCACGCTGGCTTCCAGGCGCTGCGGCAGGCCTGCCCGGCCAACTTTCGCCGTCCGGTCCGCAAGATTGCGTTGAGCGAGGCGGCCGAGGCGGACGTCGCGCGAATCGAAGCGGCCTGGGCGCATGCGCGCAAGACGTTCGGCAAGGCCGGCCCGTTCCTGTTCGGCCGCTTCAGCGCCGCCGACGCGATGTACGCGCCGGTCGTCAACCGCCTCCACACCTACGACGTTCCGGTCTCGCGGCGGACGCGCGAGTACATGTCGGCGGTGATGGCGCTGCCGGCTTGGAAAGCGTGGATCGCCGACGCCGAGGCGGAAGAATGGCGCATCGAGAAGTACGACGCGATCTAGCCCGGCTCGCGCTGGCGCTGGCGAAGGCGCTGCGCAGCCGGCCGCCGCGCGGGCGGCTGCGCACCTTCACCGGGCGGCGCATCATTGCCGACGGCCTGGAGCACGGCTTCTGGACGGATTTCTATCACAACGCGATGACGGTGAGCTGGCCGGGGTTCTTCGCGGTCATCGCTGGCGTCTTCGTCGCCCTCAACGTCGTGTTCGCCGGGCTCTATGCGCTCGGGAAGGATCCGATCGCCAACGCGCGGTTCGGCGACTTCTACGACCTGTTCTACTTCAGCACCGAGACGAGCTTGACCGTCGGCTACGGCGACATGCACCCGCAGACGCTGTACGCGCACTCCGTCGCCACGGTCGAAGGGTTTGTCGCCGTGGTGCTGATCGCGCTGATGACCGGGCTCACCTTCGCCCGTTTCTCGCGACCGCGCGCCCGGCTCATCTTCGCCCGCAATCCAGTGGTCGCCGAACACAATGGCGTGCCGACCCTGGTCTTCCGCCTCGCCAACGCGCGCAACGCCTTCATCTCGGAGGCGACGGCGAAGCTTTGGATGTTGGGCGGCACGGAAACGCGCGAGGGCCGGCGTTTTGTCGGCTTCAAGCCGTTGCGGCTGATCAAGTACGAGAACCCGGTGCTGGCGCTGAGCTGGACGTTGTTCCACCCGATCGACGCCGAAAGTCCGCTGTTCGGCTGGGCGATGGACAATCTCTTGGCCAGCGAGACGAACTTCATCCTCAGCATCGCCGGCTTTGACGAGACCTCGGCCCAGACCGTGCACGCGCGCCACACCTTCGCCGCACAGGATTTGCGGCCGGGTCATGAATACGTCGACATTCACAGCGTCGATGACGCCGGAGTCCGCCATATCGACTACGCCGGAATCCACAACACGCGGCCGGCGCGTCGGCTCGCGTCGGTCGCGTTACAATCCGCATCGCCGGCGCGCGTGAGCCTCGCCGAGGGCGAGGCTGTTGGCGCATCTGGCGGGGACGGGCCGGAGGACGGTTGAAATGGCGACGATCGCCTGCGCGTTGAGGACAGACGCCGCGGCCGACGCCGCCAATCGCGCCGCTTGGCGCGCGCTGCTCGACGAGCTCGCCGCCCGTCGCGCCGCCGCCGCCGAGGGCGGATCGGCCAAGGCGCGCGAGCGTCACGTCGGGCGCGGCAAGCTCACCGCGCGCGACCGCGTGGCGCGGCTCATCGATTCCGGTTCGCCGTTCCTCGAGATCGGCGCGCTCGCCGCTTTCGGCATGTACGAGGGCGACGTGCACGGCGCCGGCATGGTGGCCGGGATCGGCCGCATTGAGGGACGCGAGGCGATGATCGTCGCCAACGATCCGACCATCAAGGGCGGCGCCTATTATCCGAT
>JBEKVR010000117.1:0-15703 GCA_049513815.1 Roseiarcus sp.
AGTCTCTTCGGACCCCATCAGCCAAACCAGCCCAGCTCGCGCCAAACCACCCTAGCCAACAAAGCCCCGCAAGGACCCCGCCGCCCACGTCTCTCTTCCTTCCGATGTAATTGTCAAATAGCAGCGGGAAAGCTTTCGCCTCCCCTTTGGATCCCCGCCGCGACCGCTGAAGCTAGACGCCCCGCGCGAACCACGACGTAAACCCGAATTCCGCGGCCCGGCCGCAAACCGAGACAACCGAAACCGCCCTGCCCCCGCTTCCCAGCAGGGAGGAGCGCTTCTCGAGATCGTCCCGAAGTCCCGACGCCGGGCTGGCCGCCACAGCGCCACCGCCGTCGGTGCGGTTGATATATGTGGACGGGTTCCCGGTGTCAAATTGTTTTTGCAAAAGAGTCGCAATTCGCGCCGGCGCCAGGGCCCAGCCTGGGGATAATTGGCGTGAACGGGCGGTCGCGACGGCGCGCCCGCCGCACAACAGCCATGGTTTTGGCCGAGAAGCGCGGGCCGGCGCGTTGCGCGGTCGCGGTCGCGCCGGTACTAAGGGGACCGCCAGGGCGGGAACAGCGAGCGAGCGAACAAGAGCGAACGTGACGACTTCCGCCGCCCGCATCGCCCGCGCCGCCGGGCCGACCGACAGGCTCCGCTCGATCGTCGAGCTCGGCCACGAGCCGCCGATCGAGATTGGCGAACCGCGCATCGACGGCCGTGAACGCCGGCGCATTTCGCTGCGCTGGCTCGCCGGCGTCGCGCTTTCCGGCCTCTCCGGCGTGGCGCTGATCGGCGCGGCGCTCTACCTCGACCTCGACCGCCAATCGAATTTCGCCGAAGCGCCGGAACTTGCCAGTCTCGTTCGCCACGAGGAGGCCGAAGGCGTCAATCCAAGCAAGGGCGACCGTTTGGTCAGGCCGATCGATGTCGTCGCCGCCAAGCAAACCTACAAGTCGCCGACAACGATCAAGATCGGCGATAAGGAAGTCGTGCGGATGCGGCCGTTTACGATCCTGTCGACGGCGCTGACGCTGGCTCCCAACGCCTTCGCCGACGCGGTGCCGCCGTTCGATCCATTGATGGTGACCAGCGGCGCAGCCGAAAAGGCCGACGCGCCGCCCGACCCCGGCCCAGCCCAGGACGACGCCGAAGTTACGTTTTCGCAACGCGACCTCGCAGCTGACGAAGCGATCGCCGCCGCCGGCGAATTGACCCTGGCCGAAGCGCAGGCGCAGGTGGCGGAACTGCTGAAGGCCGCCGCTTCGGGCGACGACGCGCCGGCCCTGCCCTCGCAGCTGCTGCTCAAGCGCACCAGCCAGGCCGGCATCGACCCGCTCGGCGCCCTCTCTTACGCCGCCGCCGGCTCGGTCAACGCCAACGCGCCATTCGCCTCGATCGAAGTCAAGATGGTGCCCGAAAACGTCACCGACGCGGTGATGACGCCGGCGCCGGCCGAGAGCCGCGAGCGGCTTGCGCAATTGCGCCACGGGGAATCGTTCGAGGACCTGTTGCGCGCCAACGGCGCGAGCAAGGACGCCGCCGAAGCGATCCTTGCCGCCTTCGGCGTCAAGCGCGGCGAATCGCCGGTCGCCGAGGGACAGAAAATCATTCTGCAGTACGATGATGCGGAGCCCAGCAAGCCGCAGACGATCGCGCGCATCTCGGTGTACGCCGACGAGCAGCTCAAATCGACGATCGCGATCAACGACGAGGGCGCCTATGTGCCGGTGACGCTGCCGCGCGGCGCCGCCCAGCACAACGGCGCGGACGCCGACAACGGCGGCGTCAGCCTGTACGAGAGCTTCTACGAGACCGCGCTCAAGCAGGGCCTGCCGAAACCGATCATCAGCGAAATGGTGCGCGCTTTCGCCAACGACGTCGACTTCCAACGCGCGACCCAGCCCGGCGATTCTGTCACTGCCTTTGTCGCCGAACCGGACGAAATCGACCCACATCCGCAACTGCTGTTCGCATCGATGACGGTGCGGGATCAGGTGTTCAAGTACTACCGGTTCCAGACGCCCGACGACGGTCTGGTCGACTACTACGACGAGAACGGCCGATCAACGCGCAAGTTCCTCATCCGCAAGCCGATCGTCGCCGGGGAAATGACCTCGCCGTTCGGCATGCGCTACCATCCGATCCTGCATTACGCGCGCATGCACACCGGCATCGACTGGGGCGCGCCGATCGGCACGCCGATCGTCGCCGCCGGAACCGGCGTCGTCATCAAGGCGGAGTTCACCTCCGGCTACGGACGGCGGGTCGAGATCCAGCACGCCAACGGCTACGTCACCACCTATAATCACATGTCGGGTTTCGCGCGCGGCATTGTCGCTGGCGTGCGCGTCACACAAGGACAGGTAATCGGCTATCTCGGCCAGTCTGGCTTGGCTACCGGCCCGCACCTTCACTACGAGGTCATCATCAACGGCAATTTCGTCGACCCAATGGCGATCAAGCTTGCGCGCACGCGCGAGTTCGAAGGCAAGATGCTCTCCGCATTCAAGCGCGAGCGCGACCGCGTCGATCAGCTGATGGCTGCGGCGCCGAGCGCCGCCTCCGCCGCCCCGACTTCACAGACCGGCGGCGCGTCGCCGACCGCCGCCGTCGCCGCCAAAGTCAACTAAGCCGCACAGCGAAACGGGGCGCGCCCGGCGCGAAGCCGAGCGCAACGCGCAGATCGTCGGCCGTTGCGCCCTGGGCGCGCAGCGCGCGGAGCGGGGTCGAGGCGGCGCTCTTCGACATCTTGTCGCCGTTGGCGTCGAGCACGAGCCGATGGTGGCGATAGCGCGGCGCCGGCAGGCCGAGCAGCGCCTGCAGTAGGCGATGGGCGGAAGTCGCGGAGAAGAGATCTCGGCCCCTGACGACGTCGCTAATCTCCTGCAGCGCATCGTCGACCACGACAGCAAGATGATAGCTCGCGGCCGCGTCGCGGCCGCGCAGGACGAAATCGCCCCAGGCGGCTGGATCGGCGACGCAGCGCGTCTCCATCTCGCCCTCGCCAAACTCGCGCCAGGTCAGCTCGACTGGAGCGACAGCTCGCGCACGCGCCGAATCGAGCCGCCAAGCCGCGGGCTCGCCGACGGCGAGTCGCGCGGCGACGTCGCGCGGCGCAAGCGATCGGCAGGTTCTCGGATAGAGCGGCGCACCGTCTGGGTCGCGCCCGGAAGCGGCGGCGGCGACCATGCCGCGACTGCAGAAGCAGGGATAGGCGAGGCCGCGCACGCGCAAGGCGTCCAGCGCGCGCTCATAGTCTTCGCCGTGCTCGCTCTGGCGGCGCGCCGCGCCAACGAACGCGAGTCCGAGCCAGGCGAGATCGTCGCGGATCGCCGCTTCGTATTCGGGCTTGCAGCGCGTGCGGTCCAAGTCTTCAATGCGCAGCAGGAGGCGCCCGCTGGCGGCGCCGGCGAGGCGCGCGTTCATCAGCGCCGAATAGGCGTGACCGAGATGCAGCGCGCCGTTCGGCGTCGGCGCGAAGCGGAAGGTGGATGCAGTCGACATCGGCCAAACATGCGGGCGGCGACGAGAATGGCGGGCACTGTTTCGAAAAAGCGCGGCGGCGGCAAGCGCGCCAAGACAGTTGCGCGCAAGACGAGGGCCAAGAAAAGTGCAACGAAGAAGCGCAAAACCGCCGTCAAGCGCGGCGCGGCCGCTAAGCCGAGCGCAGCGCCCAAGCGGCGCGTGACGAAGCGCGCGCCAAAAGCGCGCGTCGCCGCGCGGCGCTATCACCCCGGCCCGCCGATCGCCGACGAGGCGGCGCTCGCCGCCGCGCTCGCAGGGCTGCAGGCGCTCGACCCCGAGACGGTCGGCGCGATGCTTGCCGTCGGCGGCCCGCCATCGTTGCGGTGGCGCGAGCCGGGCTTCGCCGGCCTGGTCGCGATCATCGTCTCACAGCAGGTTTCGGTCGCCAGCGCCAACGCGATGGTCGCGCGACTGCAAGCGGCGTTCTCGCCGCTCGACGCCGCCAGCGTGCTCGCCGCCGACGAGGCGACGCTCAAGGCTTGCGGCCTATCGCAGGCGAAGATGAACGCGCTGAAGGCGCTGGCCGAGGCGACGGCCAACGGGCTCGATCTCTCGGCGCTCGCCGCGCTCGAGGCCGAAGCGGCGCATGACGCGCTGATCGCGGTCAAAGGGATCGGGCCATGGACCGCCGATCTCTTCCTGCTGTTCTGTCTTGGCCATCCAGACGCATTTCCCGCCGGCGACCTCGCGCTGCAGGAGGCGGCGCGGCTGGCGCTCGGCCTCAAGCAACGGCCCGACGCGCGCAAGCTGGAACAGATCGCCGAGCGTTGGCGGCCGTTGCGCGGCGTCGCGGCGCGATTGCTGTGGGCCTATTACCGCGGCGTGAAACGGCGGGCGGGCGTGGTCGGGCAGTAGCCAGCGCAAGCAAAGTCGACGAGACCGGGGCGCCGCTTGGCCCGTCCTTGGCGTCGAAACTCTGTTGCGCCCACGCTCCGCCAAGCAAGCCGTGATCAGCTGCGCTCGATAAAGCGTCGCGTCGCTTGAGGCAGTCGGCGCTGGCGCGGCGTGCGACTTCGCGCTAGACGGCTCGCCACGCCCATGCCGGAGGCCTTGCCGATGCCCGCCGAACTGACCGGCCCACATCTCGATCCCGAGGTCGCTCCCGCCAAGCGGTTGGTCGTGTTCCTGCACGGCTACGGCGCCGACGGCGCCGACCTCATCGAACTCGGCCGGCAATGGCGGAAGCTGCTGCCCGACGCCGCTTTCGTTTCGCCGCACGCGCCCGAGCGCTGCGCCGGCGCGCCGACGGGCCGGCAATGGTTCCCGCTCAACATGCTGGCGCCGGACGACGCGCGCAGCGAAGAGGAGCGCTGGCGCGGCGTCGTCGCGGCGCGGCCAGCGCTCGACGCCTTTCTCGACGCCGAACTGGCGCGGCTCGGCCTCGACGATTCGCGCCTCGCTCTGGTCGGCTTCAGCCAGGGGTCGATGATGGCGCTGCACGTCGGCCTGCGCCGCCGCCGTGCGCCGGCGGCGATCGTCGCCTATTCCGGGATGCTGGTCGGACCCGACAAACTCGGCGAAGCGAAAGCGCGCAACGCGCGGGGCGAGCCGCCGCCGATCCTGCTCGTCCATGGCGACCAGGATCCGTTGATCCCGCTCGAAGCGATGCTCGCGGCGACGGACGATCTCGCGCGGGCCGAAATCCCCAACCAATGGCATCTGTCGTTCGGGATCGGCCACGGCATCGACGCCGGCGGGTCGCGACACGGCGGCCTGTTCCTCGCCCAAGCCTTTCGCGCCGCGGCGCGCTGAGGCGCGACACAAAAGAGCCGCCTGCATTCGGCCCGTCAGTGTCAAACAAATCTTTGCTCTATCGCAAGGGTCCGACCGGGGCGGCAATTTGCATTTCGATTTCAGCCCAGTGCCATTTCCCCCTGCTGCCGCCGATCATCGAATATTTGCCTGCTCCCAGCGATCAAGGTCGAGGTAGCCGTCCGCCTTTATGAAATGGATCGGACGAGCGCGAATTATTTCGAGCCCCGGAATGGCATCTTGGTCAGGAGAGTCGCCAGGGTTCGGGCCTTGAATAATCACGCCGGCGGGCCGCCAGGTCCGCATGACCTCTGCCTGGATGATCGCCAAAAGTGGCCCACCACTCATGCCTCCAAAGTTGAAATTTTCGGGCATATCGCCATCGCCGAGCATGCGGACAAGACGTTCACGCTCGATGAGAATAGAAGTCATGGTTTCATGTGAACTTGACACCATTCCGGCCATCGGCACCGCTCCGAAGACGACCCCTTGCTCTGTCGGACGCCGACCGATTCCAGGGAAGCCACAGTAAGTGGCTGGTCCATCAACCTGCGCCGCCTTGGGTGGCCATTCTCGCACGTGCCCCCGCAGCACACCTCGGTTTAGGTACTTAATTTCCTCAAGAGAGATAGCGAATGTCGCGATGTCGATTGCTGGGCTCGCGTCAATGAGTCGATCCCCCAAGGGAATTCGCAAGGGTTGTTTCCCGTCACAGGCAATTGAGCAGTGCACGTTGGGAAACTTTGAGTCGTTGAAGAATTCTTGGACGACATGAGCTGCAGTTACAGCGAACGTCGCCGCGCCGGTATCTAAAAAGAATACGGTGCCTCCCTTCATCCGTTTGGAACCGCGACCGTCCTCGACAGTCCAAACTAGGGGCGAGGGATACGAACCTGCGACCTCAAGCTCGGCCCTTCCGAGCCCATCCATAACAAGCCGTACAGCCTCGGCCTTTTCCTCCGCGGTCAATAGTTCAGGATCGGTGGTTGCCTTCAACAATATCGGTGCGCTCTGGGCCGGGGAAGCGGGACGCTCATTTCGCAAGCGCCCCTCGAGGGGGCGCTTCGGGTAATGAGCTGTCCTCGCGGCATCCTCATGATCACTGCAAGCATCCGAAAGGATTGGTAGCTCATTTCGAGCGCTGACAGTAGTAGCCGGGTGACAGAGGTGATCAAGTTGCGCAAACGAGCGGCCGTGGACTTCGATGCACCGCCTTAGGCGAGAGCCCGCCGCGCGCTGAAATCCCCGCCCAATGGCGTCTGTCGTTCGGAATCGGCCACGGCATCGACACGCCGGCGGGTTGCGACAGGGCGGCCAGTTCCTCGCGCAGGCCTTTCGCGCCGCGGCGCGCTGAGGCGCAACACAAAAGAGCCGCCTCGACGAGGCGGCTCTCGAACGCGTCGCGGGAGCGAAGCGAAATCAGCGCGAGTAGAACTCGATGACCTGGTTCGGCTCCATCTGGGTCGGATAGGGCACTTCCGTGAGGCCGGGCACGCGGGTCATTTTGGCGGCGCCCTTGCCGTGATCGACCTCGAGGTAGTCGGGCACGTCGCGCTCGGCGAGCGCCGCGGCCTCGAGCACCGTCGCGAGCTGACGCGAAGATTCCTTGATCTCGATGAGGTCGCCGACCTTCACTTGATAGGAGGCGATGTTGACCCGGCGACCGTTGACCTTGAGATGGCCGTGGTTGACGAACTGGCGCGCGGCGAACACCGTCGGCACGAACTTGGCGCGATAGACGACCGCGTCGAGCCGACGCTCCAGGAGGCCGATGAGATTGGCGCTCGAGTCGCCCTTCATGCGCAACGCTTCCACATAGTACTTATGGAACTGGCGCTCGGAAATGTTGCCGTAATAGCCCTTGAGCTTCTGCTTGGCCTTCAGCTGGGTGCCGAAGTCGGTCGCCTTGCCCTTGCGGCGCTGGCCGTGCTGGCCGGGGCCGTATTCGCGCTTGTTGAACGGGCTGCGCGGGCGACCCCAGATGTTTTCGCCCATCCGGCGGTCGATTTTGTATTTCGCTTCGGCGCGCTTCGTCATCGCGGTTCCTCTGGTTAGGACTTCAGGGAACGCGCCCTCCTGTGCGCCGACCCCCGCGCGTGAGCGTGGGCGCCGGGCCGACAGGCCTCCGCCGAGCAAGCGAAAGCCGCGGGTGCGTCAAACGACGAACGCGCCCTCTTGAGCCAAGGGCGCGCCGTCGGCCGGTCGTCTAGGCTGACGGCGCGGCGATGTCAAATCGAATGCGGACGCGCCGGCGGCGAGAAGAAATGCCGCAGGCGGACGGCGTCGACATTCAGTTGACCGAGTGTTCTCCTTATGTTCTTATCGTCGCGGGCGCGCGTGAGTTGGAGCAGGCAGGATGGGCGGGTTTCCGATTTCGCGCTTTTTTCGCCTGAACGTCGACGGCGTGCGTTGCGACGAGCGCGGGCTGTTCGTCGGCGGAGCGCCGATGCTCGAACGTTCTGCGCGGCCGGGCGGACGTGAAGGCTGGACGCCGCTTCCAGTGGCGGATCTGAACCGCGATCTCGAGGCCTGCTACGGTTTTCCCGTCGACGCGTTGGCGAAGCAAGGCGGCTTGGCGGTCGTCGCCCTGGCGCTGGAGCGCAACGATCTTGCGCTGGCCCAAATCGCGGCCCTCCTCCTGCGGTTTCCCGACCCTCCATCGCTGACCAAGGATTCTTCGGCGCAAGGCGCCGCGGCGCTCGCCCGGCAGTTGGTCGACTGCGGCCTGCTGAAGGCGGACTGGGACGCGGCGAGGCATCCGCGCGCCGGCGAGCCGCCCAATCCCGGCTGGTTCGCGCCGAAGGACGACGACGGCGTCCAAGCCGCCGAAAACGACGCCGAGCCGCCTCCGACGATGACGGACGCGCCATCGAAGCCGATCGGGTTCAAGCCGGCGGAAAGCGAGGGCGCGCCGCCCGCGCCGAGTCAGGCGCCTCCTTCGCCTGCAAGCCCGCCCGAACTGGAGCCGAGCGCGGAAGCGGAACCCGAGCGGCCGCCCGAACAGAAGTCGCCCGGCGATGTCATGCGGAACCTGCGGGCGCTTCTCAAAGCCGAGATGTTCCCGCTTGTCGAAGCGGGGCTCGCCGTCAATTGGCTCGACTCCAAGATCCAAGACTTGATCGACACCGCAGAGGCGGACTTGAACCGCATCTTGCTCTTTTCGCCCCAAAACATGGCTCTGATGGCGCTGCGCGCGCGCGCCGATGCTCTTGCGAGCAAGGATCCGCCGAAAACGCTCGTGGAGTTGCAAACCCCGCCGACTGAGAATGTCAGCGGCTATGATTAGCACCATCTCGTCCAACAGAACCCCAGCAATGTGGCCAAGTCGCCCGAGGACGTTCGTCGGATCGACAAATTCGGCCGGAACGCGGTCGACGCGCCGAGCAATCTTGTTTGGCTCCCCCGCTCCAAGCACCAGCTGATCACCGCCTATTACAACAGCGTCGACCCAAACGACCCGCTCGGGCGTCTGCGAAGGCAAGTGGTCGCCGGTATGGATTTCGAGGCTCAGCGCGAAGAAGCGCTGGCGACGTTGAGAAGGTTTGGAGTTCTGCAATGAGCCAGAACGATTATTCCGCGCTGAGCGACGAACGTCTCCTCGAATTGTTCGCCGACGGCGCCAAACAGCTCGGCTTTGTCACCAACCGCAACGAACGCTTCCGTTGGCTGAAAGGCGCAAGGGAGACCAGACCTGAGGTCGACGACAAAGCTCGCATGCCGATCATCGCGCGAACTCGCGAGATCGCCGAGGCGCTGCGAGAGCGGAAATCGATCGCGGCGGTCAAGCGTCTGCTGGAGGATGACGATCCGGACGTCCGCGCCGTCGCCTCGATTGCTTTCGCCGACCTGGCCCCCGATCTCAGCTATGCGGCTGTGCAGGCCGCTTACGCCGGGCTGGCCACCGACCGCGTGGCGGAGCTGCAGCGGCGCGCGCGCCAGAAGCCGCCCGCGCGCCCGACCCTCGCTGAGATGAGCGACGACGATCTGATCGCCCGCTTCAAGGACGCCGCCGAGCGGGAGAGCGGAACGCATTTCCTCGACTATCTCGACGACCCCGCCGACAAGGACCTGCAGAACGAAATCGTCGTCGAGGTCTGGGACATCATGCGGCAATTGAAGGCGCGGGGGCTGCTCGCCAGCCTCCTGCCGCTGCTCGCCAGCGATGACCTCACCGTCCGGCGCGAGGCGGCGACCGCCTGCCTACGCGTCGCCGCGCCGCAGGCGGAGGCGGCGCTCGAAAGCGTCGCCCGCGACGGGACCTACCCCGACAGCTTTCTCGCCCGCGAGGCGCTCGCCAACTGGCGAGGCAAAGGGCAGATCGTTTACGGCGTGTGAGACGCAGATCCCTGCCGATGAATTCGCGATTGGAAACTGACGCTGGCGCCAGGCCGGTCGGCCTCGTCGCGCAAGCTGGGCGCGCCAAGCATATGCGCGGCGCGAATCACGGGGTTCCGGCATGCGCTGGCGACGGACCTAGCCATGCGACGGATACATGACAGGTCATACCAAGGCGGGCCCATACGTTGACGTCCGGGTAATAATTTCTGATAAACCGAACAAACTTACGATTCGCACGCCATACATGCAGCCCTACCATGCACTCAGAGCATAGATGATGCAATGCAGCATTGACCTTTGTGCGGCGCCGTACTATGTAGGGTCCGTCTTGGGATGGAACGAACAAGGGGCTCAGGCCGACGACCGGTTCACAGCCGCCGCCGGTGACCAAAAAACAAGGAGCCAGCCATGAACTTGGAATCCATCCGTCGTTATTTCCGCGAGCGTCGCGTGTATTGGGACACGATGCGTGAGCTGTCCACCTACACCGATCGTGAGCTGCACGACATCGGCATCGATCGCGCCGACATCGAACACATCGCGCGCCAGGCCGCGCAAGGCTGATGTCCCCCCTGATCAAGCTTCCGGCGCGCCGGCCCAAGCGGCCGCGGCGCCGGAAGTCGCCGGTCTAGTCGCGAACCTTCAGGCCCATCCAAGCCAAGCCGCCGTCCAGTTCCTCGCCTTCGGCGATCGTATTCGCGGCGCCGACAGCGTAGTTGGCCTTGCCGAAATCGTAATAAAGATAGTTGGCCTTCAACGACAATTTGGAGGCGAAGGCGTGTCCGACGCCGCCGAGCGCATAGCCGACCTTGCTTCGCAAACCGAGCTGGCGAATTCGCCGCTTCGGGCGGCTAAGCGGACGCTCTTGGCCCGACGAATCGAAGCGTCGCCGCCAACGCCGCCATCAGCAGCAGCGCAAACAATGCAAACGCCGCCGAAAGCGACAGCGCCTCCGCGACCGCGCCGGCGACGAGCGGCGCCGGCAGGCGCGCGAATGAGCCGAAGAAGGCCGCCGCCGACAGCCCGGCCGCCGCTGACGAGCCGGGCTGGGTTGCGGCGAGCGCGAAGCCGCACGGCACGACCGCGCCCGTGCCGAAGCCGATGACGGCGAAGCCGACGACGCTCAGCACGAAGCCGGGCTCGAACGCGACGAGGGAAGAAACCGAGCGAGGCGACAGCGAGCGAGGCGACAATCAGTCGCCGGTCGGCGACGCGAGCGCGCAGGCGATCGACGTTGAAGCGCTGCAGCGCCTGGCAGCCGGCGAAGAACGAAGCGCCGAAACCGGCGAAGGCCGCCAGCTCCGGCGCCTCGCGGCGCAGAACTAGCCCCGACCACGCCATCGCCGCGCTTTCGCAGGTGATGCAGGCGCCGATGACTAGGCCGAGCGCCGCCAGCGAACGCGAGTCGAAAGCGCGACGGTCGACGGCGACTGGGCCGACCGGCTCGCCGCGGTCAGCGGCGACGGCCAATTCAACCGCGGCCGCCGCAGCCCACTGCACGACGATCACGACAGCGCAAGAAATCCACGGCGCGGCGCTGGTCGCGATCAGCCCCGCAGCCGCCGCCGAAATCGCGACGCCGGCCGAGGCGGCGCCGTGCATGCCGGCAAGGACCGGGCGGCCGAGACCACGTTCGACGCGCGCGCCGGCCGCGTTCATCGTCAGGTCGACCATGCCGGCGAGAAAGCCATAGGCCGTCTGCAACACGAAATAGCTGACGACGTCGCCGACGAGCAGCAGCGCCGCGAGCGCCGGCGCCGACGCCAAGGCCGAGACGACCAGCGCGCGCTTGGCGGTAAAGCGGCGCGAGATCGCGCCAGCCGAGGACATTGCTAGGAGATAGGCGGCGGTGAACAGCGTCAGCGCGGCGCCGTAGGTCGACCGGTTGAGGCCGATGCGGGCGACGATGGCCGCTGACGCGCCCGACCAGGCGCCGAGACCGACGCCGAAGGCGAAGAACATGGCGCCCGCCGCAAAGCGCGGGGTGAGAACCCACATGCGCGCGCTCATCGACACGGCCGCCGGCGCGCGTTGTCGCTCCATTCCCTCAGAATCCGTGAGAGCGCCACCCCCGCAGCGGGGCGCATCGATTCGATTCGGCGCCAAGCCTAGGCGCCGCGCCGGCGCCAATAAACGCGTGCGCCTACTTCGCGGCGGCGAGGCGGACTTTCGCCGCCTCGCCGTTGCCCGTTTCGATCTCGACGGGCGCAGCCGGCGCCGCAGGAGCCGTCGGCGCGGCGGGCGCGGCAGTCGCCGCGGCCGTGCCGCTGAAGCGCGCGATCAGCCACGATCGGAACAGAGCCACCGCCTCATTGCTGAGGTCTTCGGGGTGGGTGGTCAGGTAGTAGCCATAGCCTTCGTCGAGCCACAGGTTGAACGGCTGCGCCAACCGCCCGGCCTTGATCTCCTCGGCGAACAGCAGCGGGTCGGAGAGCGCAACGCCGTCGCCGAGCACAGCGTATTGGACCGCGAGTTGCTCGGTGTCGAAAACGAGGCCGCGATCGACCGGCAGATCGGGACGACCGAGCGAGCGGACGAAATTCTCCCAGAAATAGTGGCGCGAGCGGCCGTCGATCTTGACGTGCAGCAGATCGTTGGCGGCGATGAACTTGATTGGATCCGATCGATCGGCGTTTTCGAGCAGCTTGGGGCTGCACAACGGCGTCGCGCGCACCATCCACAGCAGATCGTGAATCGCGTCGGCGACGCGTGGTTCGGAATAGACGATGGCGATGTCGATGTCGCCGTCCATGTCGGCTGCGGCGGTCGGCTTGGAGACGATCTCGAGCGTAATGCCGGGGTTCTCCGAGCGGAAGTCGCGCAGAATCGGGATCGCCAGGCGATGAGCGAAAGAGGTCGGCAGCGCGACTTTCAGCACGCGCTTCGGCCGCCCCTTCTCCTTGATCACCTCGCCGAGCGCCTGGTCGATGCGGTCAAACGACTTCGACACCACCGGCAGGATGTGGCGTCCCGCCTCGGTCAGCACGAGTTGCTGCGGCCGACGCTCGAACAGCGTCACGCCGAGGAAGTTCTCCAGCACCATCACATGCCGACTGACCGCGCTCTGCGCGACGGTGAGGCTATTGGCGGCGGCCGTGAAACTCAGGTGCTGACCCGCCGCTTCAAACGCCCGCAGTGCGTTCAGCGGCAACCATTTGCGATCCATCGTCCGTCATCCCCGAGGGCGATGCGAGACGCCAGCCGTCGCGCCTGATCGCGCGCGCGGTCGTCCGACATGACGATATGGCCGGCGCCTCCCGCTCGCAAGAGCCCGAGCGCCACTGCTCGCGGTTGGTCCACATCCGAATCGCGTCGACGGCGCACTTGACGATCGCGCTGGCCCCGGAATGCCCGCCGCAATGCGATCGCCGCGCGGACCGCTTCGCCTCAACGCCGCTGTGGCCGCTTTCCATTGCCGCGTGGCTGGGCTAAAGCAGCCGCCAAATCCTCCCTCCCGAAAATTCCATGACCCCTTCCAGCCCAGTCGCGCGCCGGCGAACCTTCGCGATCATCTCCCACCCGGACGCCGGCAAGACGACGCTGACCGAAAAGATCCTGCTCTACGGCGGCGCGATCCAGCTCGCCGGCGAGGTGCGGGCCAAGGCCAACCGCCGCCAGACCCGTTCCGACTGGATGGGCATCGAGCGCGAGCGCGGCATCTCGGTCGTCACCTCGGTGATGACTTTCGAGTACGGCGGCTGCGTCTTCAACCTGCTCGACACGCCGGGCCACGAAGACTTTTCCGAGGACACCTACCGCACCCTGACCGCGGTCGACTCCGCGGTGATGGTGATCGACGCCGCCAAGGGCATCGAAGCGCGCACGCGCAAGCTGTTCGAGGTCTGCCGGCTGCGCGACATCCCGATCGTCACCTTCATCAACAAGATGGACCGCGAGACGCGCGATCCGTTCGACCTGCTCGACGAGATCGAGAAGACGCTGGCGCTCGACACTGCGCCGCTCGACTGGACGGTCGGGCGCGGCCGCTCGCTCGTCGGCGCCTACGATATCCGGCGCAAGACGTTGCGCGCGCTCGGCAAGGACGCGACCGAGACGCCGGTCTCGGGGCCCGACGACCCGGCGATCTGGGCGATGCTGCCTGAGCACGAGCGCGCCGCGGCGATGGAGGAAATGACGCTCGCGGTCGAAGGCTGCCGCCCTTTCGATAAGCAGGCGTTCCTGGAAGGACACCTAACGCCGGTGCTGTTCGGCAGCGCGCTAAAGGAATTCGGCGTGCGCAACCTGATCGACGCGATGGCCGAATTCGCGCCGCCGCCGCGCGCGCAGGAAGCCTCGACCCGCACGGTGAAGGCGGACGAGCCGAAGATGACCGGCTTCGTCTTCAAGATCCAGGCCAACATGGACCCCAACCATCGCGACCGGATCGCCTTCACGCGCGTCTGCTCAGGCAAACTGACGCGCGGCATGCGCGCCAGGTTGGCGCGCACCGGCAAGTCGATCACACTGTCGGCGCCGCAATTCTTCTTCGCCCAGGATCGCTCGATCGCCGACGAGGCCTTCGCCGGCGACGTCGTCGGCATCCCCAATCACGGCCTGCTGCGCATCGGCGACACCTTGAGCGAAGGCGAGGACCTCGCCTTCCGCGGCGTGCCGAGCTTCGCGCCCGAACTGCTCAGGCGGGTCAAGCTCGCCGACGCGATGAAGGCGAAGAAGCTGCGCGAGGCGTTGCAGCAGATGGCCGAGGAAGGCGTGGTGCAGGTGTTCGTGCCGCACGACGGATCGAGCGCGATGGTCGGCGTGGTCGGGGCGCTGCAGCTCGACGTGCTCGCCGAAAGGCTCGAATCCGAATACGGCCTGCCGATCTCGTTCGAGCAGAGCCGCTTCGAAGTGTGCCGCTGGGTGAGTTCCGACGACCGGGCCGAGCTCGACAAGTTCGTCGCCGCCTATCCGTCGTCGATCGCCGCCGACCTCGACGGCGCGCCAGTATTCCTCGCCACCAGCGCCTTCAACCTGCGCTACGACCAGGAACGCTGGCCGAAGATCGTCTTCGCCGACGTGAAGGACTACCAGAAGCGCGCCTGAGCGGCGTAAGCTCCGCCGCCGAAATCGATCTGGGAGCGCGCCGATGCAGGGCAAGACCGTCGTTGCGACGGGCGCGACGTCGGGGATCGGCGCGATCGCGGTCGTCGAGCTGGCGCGCATGGGCGCGCGTATCCTCTTCATTGCGCGCGATGCGAGGCGCGCCGACGCGACGCTCGCCAAACTCGAGGCGGTCGCGCCGGGGCGCGGCCATCGCGCCCACATCGCCGATCTGTCGCTGGTCGCTGAAACGCGGCGCGTCGGCGGCGAGATCGCCGCCGGCGAAGCGCGCGTCGACGTGCTGATCAACAACGCCGGCGCGATCTTTTCCGACCGTCGCCTCACCGCCGAAGGCCTGGAGATGACCTTCGCGTTGAACCACATGGCCTATTTCACGCTGACCAAAGCGTTGCGCGAGCGGCTGGTCGGGTCAGCCCCGGCGCGCGTCGTTTCGACCGCCTCGGCGGCGCATTACGGCGCCAAGCTCGATTTCGACGACCTGCAGTGCGAGCGCGGCTATAGCGCCTGGCGGGCGTACAACCGTTCGAAGCTCGCCAACATCCTCTTCACCCGCGAACTGGCGAAGCGCCTCACCGGGACGGGCGTCACCGCCAACTGCCTGCATCCTGGCTTCGTCGCTTCGCGCTTCGGCGACGAAGCCGGCGGCTGGACGGCGCGGCTCTTTCCTTTCGTCAAACGCTTTGGGATCTCGCCGGCGCAAGGCGCTGACACGATCGTCTACCTCGCGTCTTCGCCTGATGTGGCCGCGGTGAGCGGCGAATATTTCGCCAAGCGGCGGATCAAGACGCCCTCCGGCGCCGCGCGCGACGACCAGGCCGCGGCGCGGCTGTGGGAGATGCGTGAAGCGATCACGAGTAAAATCGCGTTCGCTCCTCCCAAGTGACCGTCCCTCTCCCGGAGGGAGAGGGGCTCTCTACGCCGCGTTCGCCCGCGCGCGGTTGTAAGCCGCTTTGACCCGCGCCGTCGGGCGCACGGCGGCGCGCTCGGCGAGCAGGGCGCGCGCCAAGCGCCACCGCCCGGAGCGTTCTGCGGCGGCGAT
>JBEKVR010000118.1:0-20630 GCA_049513815.1 Roseiarcus sp.
CAAGGGCGCCCAGTCAAGACGAAAGCTAAAAAGCAGGCTCCAGGGCGTCGCCGCCCCTACGCGCAATTGCGGGTCATCAAGGCGCCCCGGGTCCAACTCGCAACCGAGTTCGCAGGCGTCAGCGAGAAGCCGACCTCTTGCCGAAAGCGGCAAAAAATACCCAAATCCAAAAGTCGTCGCCACCCGTTTCATTCAACCGGGTCGGCCCAAGGCCGGCGCCAAACTCGCAATGACGAATTCAGTCGCGGCAATCTCGATACGGCTCGCTTCAGGAGATGACAATGACAACCGACACCCCCTTCTCAGCCGGCAATTGCTCGGTCGTCACCGGCGGCGCTTCGGGCATCGGCTTGGCGGCGGCGAAGCTTTTCGCGGCGATGGGGCTCAACGTCGTCATCGCCGATTTGCCCGGCGAGCGACTCGACAAAGCGGCGGACGAAGTCGCCGCCGCTTCGCCGAACGGCGCGAAGGGCGTGCTCGCCGCGCCGACCGACGTCAGCAAGCTGGCCGAGGTCGAGGCGCTGGAGAAGGCCGCGACTTCGGCCTTCGGCCCGGTCGCCGTGCTGATGAACAACGCCGGGATCGGACCGGGCAGTTCAATCCTCGCCGGCGATTGGAATGCGTGGCGGCGCGTCGTCGACGTGAACCTCTGGGGCGTCATCCACGGCGGCAAGGCGTTCGCGCCGGGCATGATCGCCAGCGGGCGGCGCGCGATGATCGTCAACACCGGGTCGAAGCAGGGCGTCACGACGCCGCCGGGCGATCCCGCCTACAACCTGTCGAAGGCGGGCGTGAAGGCGTTCACCGAAGCGCTGCAGCACGAACTGCGCAACATCGAAGGGTGCAGGGTGACCGCCCACCTGCTGATCCCGGGTTTTGTCTTCACGCCTTTGACGGCGCATGGGCGGGCGCAAAAGCCGGCCGGCGCCTGGACGCCCGAACAGACGGTCGCGTTCATGATGGGGGAGCTGCAAGCGGGGACGTTCTATATTCTCTGCCCAGACAACGAGACGAGCCGGTCCCTCGACGAGCGCCGCATGGCCTGGGCGATCGGCGACATCATCGAGAACCGCCCGCCGCTGTCGCGCTGGCACAAGGATTACGCCGAGGCTTTCAAGAAGAGCGTCGCCGACCTTTGAGGGAACGGCCTTTGCGCCCTCACCGCCGCGCCACGATGAACAGCCGCGGATAGGGCAGCAGCACTTTGCCGTCGGCGCGCGGCGCGTAGGATTCTACGATCGCCTCGCGGTAGCGGGCAAGAAACGCCTCCCGCTCGGCTTCGTCGAGCGGGTCGAGGAACGGCCTGAGGCCGGAGCCGGCGAACCAGTCGACGACGCCTTCGACGCCGTCGAGCGCGTGGACGTAGATCGTCGTCCAGACCTCGACCTTCGCCCCGGCCGCGGCGAGCCATTCGTAATAGTCCTCGAAGGCGGCGATCACCGGCTGGGCGCGAACGATCGGCGCCAGGCGCCGCGCCCATGGCCCTTCGGTTGCGACCAGCCGCATCGCCGCATGCGACGCTTCATGCAGCGTGATCGGCATCTGCACGGCGAGATAGCCGCCCTCGGCGACGAACGTGAACAGCCGCGGCAGCAGCGTCTCGTGACAAGGGAGGAATTGCAGCGCGGCGTTGGCGAAGACGAGGTCGTAAAGGGCATCAGGCGACCAGGTCGCGATGTCCTGCCTGACGAAGCGCGCGGCGGGAACGCGTTCGCGCGCGTGCGCGAGCATCGCTTCCGACGTGTCGAGGCCGACGATGGCCGCCTCGACGAAGCGAGCGGCGAGCAGCTCGGCGCTGTTGCCGGGGCCGCAGCCGAGATCGGCGACGCGCCGCGCCGCCGTCAGCGGAACGCCGGCGAGCAGATCGCGCGCCGCGCGCGTCCGCTCGGCGACGAACTTCATATAGAGGGCCGGATTCCAGTCGCCCGCGGCCCCGCCCCGTCTTTCGGTCATGAGACCGGCAGCGAAGGCTCGACCGGAGCCTTCAGCTCGTCGCGCGGTTCCTGCTCGGACATCGCTCATTCCTTGCTCAGCCGACGAGCGTTGGTTCGATCCCGGCGAAGAACAGCCATGCCGACGACCTCGGCGAGCCCGTCTTCGCCCAGGCGATGCGGCTCGGCCGCAGGACGCGAGGCGACGGCTTCGGTCATCGGATGATCCTCGGGGCGACAGCAAAATGCGACTATTGTTCGCTAATAATCTTATACACCATATAGAAATAGTGGTCAATAAAGTTTGCGCGGCAGCCCCGTCGCGGGCGCTGCCGAAAGCCGACCGAAAAATCGCGCGCTCGATCGCCTGTCAGACGGCTCGCGGAGCAGGCGACAAGAAAGCGAATCCTCACATTCGGCGCGGCGGGGCCGCCGCTGCGCTTCTCTCAAGCGAGCCGCTCCTCGCGTCGCCCTAGTAGACGACGACCGAGCGGATGCTCTCGCCGGCGTGCATCAGGGCGAAGCCCCGGTTGATGTCGTCGAGCGGCAGGGTGTGGGTGATCATCGGATCGATCTCGATCTTGCCGTCCATGTACCAATCGACGATCTTTGGCACGTCGGTGCGCCCGCGCGCGCCGCCGAAGGCCGTGCCCATCCACGTCCGCCCGGTGACGAGCTGGAAGGGGCGGGTGGCGATCTCTTGCCCCGCGCCGGCGACGCCGATGACGACCGACTTGCCCCAGCCGCGATGCGAAGCCTCCAGCGCCTGGCGCATCACCTTGACGTTGCCAGTGCAGTCGAAGGTGTAGTCGGCCCCGCCGATCGCGTCGGCGCCGCGCTTCGTCAGGTTGACGAGATAAGGAACCAGGTCGGCGCCGACCTCGCCCGGATTGACGAAATGCGTCATGCCGAAGCGTTCGCCCCACGCCTTCTTGGCGTTGTTGAGGTCGACGCCGATGATCATGTCGGCGCTGGCGAGGCGCAGGCCCTGGATCACGTTGAGGCCGATGCCGCCGAGTCCGAAGACGATCGCCGTCGATCCGGCCTCGACCTTCGCCGTGTTGATGACGGCGCCGACGCCGGTGGTGACGCCGCAGCCGATGTAGCAGATCTTGTCGAAGGGAGCTTTCGGGTTGACCTTGGCGACGGCGATCTCGGGCAGCACCGTGTAGTTGGCGAAGGTCGAGCAGCCCATGTAGTGGTGGATTGTCTTTCCGCCGATCGAGAAGCGCGACGTGCCGTCGGGCATCACGCCCTGCCCCTGCGTGGCGCGGATCGCCGTGCAGGGATTGGTCTTGCGCGACAGGCAGGACGGGCACTCGCGACATTCCGGCGTGTACAGCGGGATGACGTGGTCGCCCGTCTTCACCGACGCGACGCCGGACCCAACCTCGACCACGACGCCAGCGCCCTCGTGGCCCAGAATCGCCGGGAACAGTCCCTCCGGATCGGCGCCCGAAAGCGTGAAGTCGTCGGTGTGGCAAATGCCGGTGGCCTTGATCTCGACCAGAACCTCGCCGGCCTTCGGGCCTTCGAGCTGAACGGTCATGACCTCAAGCGGCTTGCCCGCCTCCACGGCGATTGCGGCGCGAACGTCCATGGCGATCCGTCTCCCGTCTCACGTTGCAACTTCGCGTTCGAAACACAATCGAGATTGCGCCGCAAGTCGGCTCGGAACGGCGCCGTCATGGACCCGAACCCGATGAGGCTCGTGGCACGAAAAATGGGGGCCTAACGTCCTGAAATGAATGGAGCGGGCGCGCGGAACCCGCTACCGACCGCCGCAACCGTCAGCTATATCAATCGTTTCAGGGAATACCTCTCACGCGATATAACCCGCGTTATGGCCAAAATTGTTTCTGATTCTCAATGTTCCCATTCGTTCCCCGCGGACCAAAACTTCAAGGGACAGGCCGTCGTCGCGACGCGGTCGCGGCGCTCTGATCGACATCGCTTGGTCGGCCGATCCCGCCTCCGAACCAACGTCGGGATTGCCCGCTCGGAGTTCGGGTCTCTCTTGGCGCGCCGCTCGTGAACAAAAGAGAGCGCCGCAGGCGCGGCAGGAAGCGTCTCCTGAGACGCGCACCGGGGCGGGACCGCCTTTGAGCCGCTGATGCGAATTTCGTCGTCCGCGACGGCGACAGAATGCCACGGCGTCGTTCCACGCTTCATGGCCGGCGTCGCGCGACCGCCGCCAACGGCTTGATCCAAGGTTGGAGTGGGTTGCCACGCCGCCGCGTTGGCCGGGTTTCAGCATTCTGCAGCGATCTAGGAGCCGTCTCTCTGGAGCCGCGATCAGCCGGAGGTTACGCCATGCCGGCGTCGACCAAGGCGCGGATCCGCATATCGGCGGCGGGGTGACGACAATGGAATCGCTGAGCGACGCCCGACCGAGTTCCCGGAGCGTTGCTGATCGTCACTTCCTCGCATCAGATGAGGCCAAAGAGATCCTTCACGCGCTGGCCAAGCCTCGTCGCGAGATTTTCATCGGGGTTGTTTCGCTCGGTAAATTCTTCCAGGCGCGCCTTTCCGATGGCCTGCCGGTGCGCGAGTATCTCGCCGAGTTCGGCGGCGATCGCCGGCCTCTCCTTGAGTATTGGGGCAAGATCGACCTTGGAAATCTCATACACGGTCGCCTTGGTCAGCGCCTCTATCGTGAACATTGTTGCGACGCCGGCCAGCAATCCGGCCTCTCCAAAGCTGTCGCCAGGAGCGAGGCGCATCGCTTCCTCCTTTGTCGTCGCATGGTTCTGTATGGCGACCAGGACGCCGGCGCTCAGAATGAAGAGAGCTTGAGCGACGCTGCCCTGTTCGACAAGAACATCTCCGGACTTCTGGGTTCGCCGCTTCATCTTGGGGGCGAGTTGAATCCGCTCTTCCTCGGAGAGCCGTGCGAAGATGGGAAGGTGATCGAGCAGTCGCCGTGGCGTATCCGCGGCGTCTGACCGCACGACGCGTGGCGGCAACAGCGCGGGACTCGTCGACGGCGGTGCGAGGCGGATGCCCGCCGACGCGCAGTGCCGGAACACCAGATCGAAGAGTTCGCTTTGCGCTTCGGGCCCCTGTTCAATCGTCGCAACGAAGAACTGAATTTCATACTCCACGGCTGTCCGCCGTCAGTACGTCTGAGACAATTTGTGGGTTTTCAAGTAGGGAGGATTTCTGGATCATCGTAGCCGCAAGGAGCGGAGATGAGACAGAAATCCGGGCCGGAGAAGCAACCGGCTGTATCCGGCGCGCGACGCGTCGACACTTTTCGGCCGAAGAGAAGATCCGGGTAGTGCTGGAAGGGCTGCGCGGCGAGGATAGCATCGCCGAGCTTTGCCGCCGCGAAGGCATTGCCTCGTCGATGTATTATGGCTGGTCGAAGGAGTTCCTGGAGGCCGGCAAGAAACGGCTGGCCGGCGATACGGCTCGCGCAGCGACCTCTGACGAGGTGAACGATCTGCGTCGAGAAGCCCAGGCCCTGAAGGAAGTCGTCGCCGACCTCACCCTCGAAAACCGTCTGCTTAAAAAAGCATGATCGGGGATGGGGGAGACGAGGCATGAGGCACTCCGCATCCGACAAGTCCGAGATTATCCGGTTGGTCGAGCAGTCGCATTGGCCCGCTCGGCGAACGCTGGACAAGCTCGGCATTCCCAGATCGTCCTTTTACCGCTGGTGCGACCGCTATCAGCGCGGCGGACCGGAAGCCCTGGCGGACCGACCCTCAAGACCGGATCGCGTCTGGAACCGGATCCCGGAGGCGATCCGCGACCAGATTGTCGACCTCGCGCTGGATCAGCCCGAACTGAGTCCGCGCGAGCTGGCGGTACGCTTCACAGATGAGAAAAAGTATTTCGTCTCAGAGGCTTCGGTTTACAGGCTTCTGAAGGCGCACGACCTCATCACCAGCCCGGCCTATATCGTCATCAAGGCCGCCGCCGAATTCAAGGACAAGACCACTGCGCCGAACCAGCTTTGGCAAACCGACTTCACCTACTTCAAGATCACGGGTTGGGGCTGGTACTATCTCTCGACGGTGCTGGACGACTTCTCACGCTTCATTGTCGCCTGGAAGCTCTGCGCGACCATGAAGGCGCATGACGTCACCGCCACGCTTGATCTGGCGCTATCCGCCTCCGGGCTCGACAAGATGACCGTCGTTCAGCGGCCGCGTCTCCTGTCGGATAACGGAGCGTCCTACGTCGCGAGGGATCTCGCGCAGTGGCTGGACAAGCAGAACATGGAGCATGTCCGCGGCGCCCCGTATCACCCGCAGACACAGGGCAAGATCGAGCGCTGGCATCAAACGCTCAAGAACCGCATCCTGCTTGAGAACTATTACCTGCCCGGCGATCTCGAACGCCAGGTCGCGGCGTTCATCGAACACTACAATCATGCTCGATATCACGAGAGCCTCGACAACCTGACCCCAGCCGACGTCTACTTCGGTCGCGCTGAGACCATTCTCCTCGAACGCGAAAGAATCAAACGCCAGACCATCGCAAATCGTCGCTTGCAGCATCAATTGCGTGCCGCATAATATCAACCACAGACAATCCAGAGCCTCCCTACGCGGCGATAGCTAGTTGTCTCAAATCACCTGACGACGGACACTCCACGGCGACGGCGTCCAGGGCTCGAACGGTGACGGTTGGAGCAGGCGACCGCAGGATTTGGTTGCAGCTCAGGAGTGCGGCTTCTAGCGCGGCGCTGCCGGCGGCCGGCGCAACGGCCAGTTCAAGTCGAATGACGATCGTCAGACCGTGCGCTTGCATCGGCTGGCTCGCATTGATCAGCTTGGCCTTTGCGATGATGCTGTTCGGGATAATGGCAAGGTCATTCTCGGGGGTGAGGATGTGCGTCGCGCGCCAGTCCGTCTCAACGACGCGTCCCTGCATGCCGCCATCGAGGATGATCCAGTCGCCGGGACGATAAGGCTTGGCGAAATTGAGCACGACGCCTGAAAACACGTCGCCCAGGGTGTTCTGAAGGGCGAGGCCGAGCACAATGGCGATAATGCCGGAGGCGGCCAGCAGGCCGCTCACCGGCATATCGAAAACGTCGGCCACTATGGCGAGGACGACGGTGATATAGACGGCGCCGACGACGAGGTCCTGCAGAAATCGCGTTTCGCGGGGCTGACCCTTGAAGACCAGAAC
Source organism: Roseiarcus sp. (assembly GCA_049513815.1). Taxonomy (GTDB): domain Bacteria; phylum Pseudomonadota; class Alphaproteobacteria; order Rhizobiales; family Beijerinckiaceae; genus Roseiarcus. Next base: position 7,077 of record JBEKVR010000118.1, read on the forward strand.
CGCTCGGAAGAAGCCCGCAAACAGCCAAGACGCCGCAAGCCACCAGACAATCTTGAAGACGCTGATGACCAGGTACTCGAAGTTTGGATCTCCTTTTGGCGTCGGCTCCGACGGCAAGACCCCTGCGGCGAACAACATGATCGTGAAGCCGGCGAAAGAGGCGAGTTGCGCGAGGAACCGTGCAACGGGGTTTCGCCGAAGGCGAGCCGCGTCACGAGAAATCCGGCGACGAGAAACGCGCCGGCCAGCGCCAGCGCGTTAGGAAGCTGCGAGACAAAACTGACAAACTCGGCGGTCATGCGACTGGCCCTGGACTCTGGCTGACGCTGGCAGGAGCCGCTTCACGGCAATCTGTCCCGCGCGGCGCCACGCAAGGCCCAAGCCTGCTCGCCTGACGCCCGGCGTTCTGGCGGGCTCCCGCCGGCCCGAGAGTCAGGCCAGCGGGGTCGTTGTCAGGAGTTGACGGTAATGGCGTTGTCCACCGAGGTCGCGCCAGGCGCCGACCAAGCGGTCATTCCCGCCAGTCGCCGGGCGTTCCAGGTCGTGACGTTTCCCGTCAGTTTGATCTTGCCGCCGACGGCGTTCACCTGAATCGTGTCCGGGTCGTAGTACCACGACCGGCGCAGCGCCTGCTCGATGTTGTCCTTCACGCTCGAGGCGCTGACCGTCGGTTTCACCAGGACCTGATTGGAGACGCCAATGACGCCTGAAAGCGCCCGGATGTCCAATTCGGCCGCCTCTTTCTCGAATTGCCAGTCGACCGTGCCGCTCAAGGTGATCCAGCCCTTTTCGACTTTCACCTGGATGGCGCCGTCGGGAATCGACGAGTTCCACAGCCAAGACGATCAACCGCCGCCGCCGCGATATCCTCGTCGCTTCGTTTCACGTCGTAGGGCAGCTTGACCTCGATTTCCTCGGCCACCGCTTTGACGCCCTTCACCCGACTTGCGGCCTTCTCAGCGCCGGCCTTGCTGCTGTAGGTGTCGACATGGCCGGTGAGGGTGATGACGCCGTCCTTTGCCGTGACGCCGATATGGGCGGCGTCCACGCTGGGCTCCCAGCTCAATTCGTCGAGAACGACTTTCTTGAGTTCGCTATCTTTAGACATGATCTTCTCCAAAGTTTCCGCAATGCAACGGCCTCACGGGCGCCACGGCCTGTTTTGCTGACCGTCGCCGACCAGGATGAAATCGAGCGCGACATGCGTAGGTTGAAACATCGCCAGTGGCCGATGTTCCGCGCTTTCGCGGCCAAACAAGAAAGGGTCGGAAAGTACTCAGCCGAATTTGCGCTCTGCGATTGCGACGACAATTGCCGACGGTCAGCGGAGAGTCCGGGCCCGGCTGCGATGCAGGGCCGGATAGACCACGGTCTTGGCGACGGCGCCGATTCTCGTGACTAGGCGAGGACGGCCGACGCTCTGCTCACGCGTGACTCTGGCGACTGAAAGAGTTCACAGGCTGACCTGCGTGCCGACGTGGCGGTTGTGGGCGGCGTCGTGGCTGTGCGCCCGAGCATTGGCGGCCGCGGCGGAACTCATGTTTGCGACTTAGTGACCCCGTCAGCCGCTGCGCCGCCTCGATCTCTCCCACGTCGACGACCGCCTTTGTGGCGCGCGGCTCGATCTGCAAATCGACCTGGGTCCGAACACCGATCGACGCTGTAAACTCTGGCGATATTGGGTTGAGCGGCGTCAACATACGGAATTGGCTCGCACCGCGCGCCAAATGAAACCGCGGCGTACCAGGCAAGATAAGTAGAGTCCGAACCTCTCCCGCGAATCCGGCTTGTTCTATTGCTTGCCTTCGACGCGGGTCAAACCAAGATCGGCGATGCGAAGCCGCTGATCGAGGTTCTGGCTGCGCGCTTCAAGAGGCCGGAGACTCCTGCCGCGCTCGATCTCGCCGGTTCGGAGAGACGCCGCGCCAGATGGTTTGCTTCCGACCCAGGAGGTTACGCAATTGCGGCGGCATCTCGAGAGACACCGCACAGGAAAAGCCGGGTGGCTCCGCGCGGCCGTATTGGGCGCGGACGACGGCATTCTGTCGACCGCCAGTCTCATGTTGGGCGTCGCCGCGGCGCACGGGAGCCGCGGCAACCTATTGATCGCGGGGGTGGCCGGCTTGGTTGCGGGGGCTATGTCGATGGCCGCCGGCGAATACGTTTCGGTTCATTCGCAGGCGGACACCGAGCAGGCCGATCTCGCACTCGAGCGAACCGAACTCAGAACCAACGACGAGGGCGAGCGCCAGGAGCTGGCGGAGATCTATGTCGGTCGCGGCCTGAAGCCAGCCCTGGCAAGAGAGGTCGCCGTCCAGTTGATGGCCCACAACGCCCTCGAAGCTCACGCTCGCGACGAACTCGGGATCACCGAGACCCTGAAAGCGCGTCCGATCCAGGCGGCGATCGCGTCGGCCGTCAACTTCTCCGTGGGCGCGGCCGTGCCCCTCGTTGCGGCGGCCATCGTCCCTCTGTCGGACGTCATCGTCTTTGTGTCGGCGACGTCTCTTATGTGCCTTGCGGCTCTGGGCGCGATAGCGGCGCGCACCGGCGGGGCGAGTGTGGCGACTGGAACAATGCGCGCCGCGTTGTGGGGCGCCCTCGCGATGGCTGTGACCGCGGGCGTGGGAGCGTTGTTCGGAACGATTGTTTGATCGGACGGACCGCGCGCCCGGTTTCTTGGCGCTTCTCGCGGCCGGCCGTATAAGCAAGAAGAGGCGCCGCAAGATGGACGCGTATTCGCTTGTTCGCGTTCAGTGTCGAAGAACCATCGGCGAGCCGCAATCGGAAATGTCGAAGAACGGCGAATGAGTTGGCTACGCCCACGCGAGGCACGGTGTGAGTCTCCGCGCGGCTTAGACGTCAATTGGAGCAAAGACGTGGGCATCCCATTGCAAGAAACAGCGACGCACGAACGCTCCGATTTTCCCGGCCTTTCCTCGACTGAGGTCGCGTCTCTGCGTGCGAAATTCGGCCCCAACGCCGTGGTCGAGGAACCGATTCATCCCCTCAAGAGATTCGCGCTCCATTTCTGGGCGCCGGTGCCGTGGATGCTCGAGGCGGTGATCGCACTGCAACTCTTCCCGGGCGAACGGCTCACGGCGTCGATGATCGCGGCGCTGCTACTCTTCAACGTCCTGCTCGGCGCCTTTCAGGAGAGTCGGGCGAACGCCGCCTTGGCGCTGCTCAAGCAGCGCCTGACATTGACCTCGCGCGTCAAGCGCGACGGCGCCTGGATCGACGGACCGGCGGCCAACCTTGTTCCGGGCGATATCGTTCAGGTTTCGGTCGGGGACGTCGTTCCCGCCGACGTCCTCATCGTCGATGGCTCGCTGTTGCTCGATCAATCGATGCTGACCGGCGAGTCGGTTCCTGCCGAAATGGAAGTCGGAAAGACCGCTTTCGCCGGCGGCCTGGCGCGGCGCGGCGGGGCGATTGCGCGGGTCACGGCGACGGGAACGCGCACGTACTTCGGCCGAACGGCGGAGCTGGTGAGCGTCGCCCACGTCGAGAGCGCCGAACAGAAGGCCGTCCTCAGCGTCGTCCGCAATCTCACGGTCATCAATTTCATCATCACCGCGGGGCTTGTGGCTTATGCGCTCGCCATCCGAGTCAGTGGCGATCAGATCCTGTTGCTCGTCCTGACGGCGCTGCTGTCGGCGGTGCCGGTCGCGCTGCCGGCGACTTTCACCCTCGCCGCGGCGCTAGGCGCGAGAACGCAGGCGATGAAAGGCGTCCTGCTCACGCGACTGTCGTCGTTGAACGAGGCGGCCATGGTCGACGTTATCTGTTGCGACAAGACAGGCACGCTGACCCGCAACGAATTGGTCGTGAGCGCCATCCGCCCGGCGAAGCCGGGTTGCGGCGAGGACGACGTTCTCGCCTTCGCCGCGCTCGCCAGCTCGCCGGAAGGCCAGGACCCGATCGATTCCGTCATCCGGGCGATGGCGGCAAAAGGCAACGGCCATGGCCACCCATCGCTGATGGTGACGCGCTTCACGCCATTCGATCCGGCGGTCAAGATGTCGGAGGCGATCGCCGTCGACGCGGGTCGCGAAATTCGCGTAGTCAAAGGCGCGCCAGGGGTCGTTGCAAAGGTTGCCCCGATGACGCCGGCGGCCGAGAGAGATCTGGCGGCGCTCAGCCTGGCGGGATATCGAACGATCGCAGTGGCCGCGGGGCCGAGCGACGCGCTGGAAGTGATCGGGCTCATCGCATTCAGCGATCCGCCGCGCGCCGATTCGGCGGTGTTGTTGACGAAGCTGCGTTCGCTGGGCGTGCGCCCGGTCATGATCACCGGCGACGCGGCCGCCACCGCGGCGACGGTCGCTCACGAGATAGGGCTCACCGGGCCGGTTTGTCCGCCGGGGGCCATTCCCGAACGCGCCGGGCCGGAGGACTTCGCTGTCTACGCCGGCATTTTTCCAGAGCAGAAGTTCGCCCTGGTCAAGGCGTTCCAGCAGGAGGGCCATGCGGTCGGCATGTGCGGCGACGGCGCCAATGACGCGCCGGCGCTGCGCCAGGCGCAAATGGGCATCGCCGTTTCGACCGCGACCGACGTCGCGAAAGCCGCGGCCGGCGTCGTGCTGACCGAGCCGGGTCTCGGTGGAGTCGTCGCTTGCATTAGCGAGGGCCGATCCGCGTTCCAACGCGTCCTGACCTACACGTTGACGATCCTCGTCAACAAATGCGTGACGCTCATCGTTCTCGGCGCCGGCCTGATGATCACCGGACACGCTGTTCTGACGCCGCTCTTGCAAGCGATTTCGATGCTCACCAGCGACTTCGTGACGATGGCGCGAGCGGCGGACCGGGCGCGCCCGTCCGCCTACCCAAACGCCTGGCGCGTCCGAAACCTTTCGCTCGCCGCAGTCCCCCTCGGTTCTTTCAGGCTTCTCTATCTCGTGGCGGTCCTCGGCGTCGGTTGGTGTGGGCTGCGCCTGAACCCCGGCGAGATGCAGACGATGACGTTCACGATGCTCGCCTTCGCGGGCCAAGGGAACGTCTATGTCCTGCGTGAGCACAGTCACCTTTGGAGTTCGCGTCCTGCGCCGATCATGCTGCTGGCCTCCTTTTGCGATGTCGCGCTGGTCGCCTCTCTCGCCGCCGGAGGCTTCTTGATGAGCCCCCTTCCCCTAAGCGTGATCGCCGTGCTCGCTGCAACGACGCTCGTCTTCACCCTGGCGATGGACTTCATCAAGCTGGCCGTGTTCGCGCGTGTGCAGGTTGATTGACTGCTCACAGCTTCTCGATTCCGCTGCGCGGTTTCGGAGCCCATCGGTTGAAGGCCGCGGCCGCCCTTCCTCGATTCTTCTTCAGGGCCATTGGCCGACCGATAAGGAGGTATACGTCGATTTCGCGACACGGATCGGCGCCGGGACCCGTCGCCGATTACCCCTCCGGCTGTGGGTCGCCAAAAGAGAGGCCGGAATTTGCGAGGCACAGATCGCGCGTTCGTGTCTCAATGTTGGACCAGATAGTCTTCGATCGATTGGTCGAATTGGGACAGGCCATCCTGGAAGTAGTCGCTGACCAATGGGATTTCGGCGATGTAGCGCGGGGTTCGTTCCCGACCAATGTCGGCCGCCGCTTGCCGCGCCTCGGTCCATTCACCCACTGTGAAGTCACCGCGTCCCAGCAAGATTAGCGCGATGAGGTCGCGCTGTTCGTCGTCATTGAGGTCATGGATCGCTGAGACGAGTTCATGGTGGGTGTCGTCGGAGGGGCCAAATTCAAGCGCGTCGACGCCGTTGTCATCGCTCGGGTTAGAGCCGCTGTCAGGGTCTGTCTCGGTGACTTTCGAGTCGAATTCCCGAGCCTTGATGAGGATCGCGAAGGCGCTATCGGGCGTGATCGTCAGCGTTGGCATGAGGGGTTCCATTCGTGTGTGAGCGAGATCGGCGCAGACGAGACTGTGCGTCAATTCACAGGCCCGCGCTCGTTGCCGCGTGAACGACGTCGATCGTCGACATCTTGTTAGCTCTCATCGTTGAACCGACGGCAAGGACCTCGACATCGCGAGGAGCTCGCATTGCGACGTATTCGCGGCGAGCGTCGGAATCTGCCCACGAGGCGCCGTCGCGTATGTCGTCAGTCTCGCCCTTCGGCGCCGCTGCCTCGACCAAACCAATGCCGCATGGTCGCGGCGCTGTGGACCAAGACGAGCGCGAACGGCCAGCACGGCAGCGATTGACAGGCAAGCGATTGAGCGCCGCGTTGTCGGCGCCGCCGCGCCCTGCCGCTGATCCTTTCAAGCGGCGTCAGACAACGCGGGCCATGCCTCGTCTTCGAACGCCGCCGCCTCTTTGGCGGGCGGCGGTTGGATCAGTGGTGGTGACCTTCGATGATTCTGCGATGGCCTCCGCCGTAATGTCCGCCGCGGTGTCCGGCGCCGTTCCATCCGCCGACATAGCCGGGCCCGCCCGAGTAGTAGGGCCCGCCATAGCCATAATAGTCGTAGTTGTCGTACTGGCTGTCGGCGATTGCAGACCCGAGCAACGCTCCGAACAAGCCGAAGGCGATCGCCGGAGCGACGGGATAGCGGTGGTAATAGCGCACGTCGACGATCGTTGACGTGTGCGGCGTTACGGTCCCCGCGCCCGGGAAGCTCATCGGCCCGGCAGCGGCCAAGCCAGGAACGCTAAACGCGAGCAGGACGCCGGTCAGCGCTCCCGCAACGTACGAGGGTCTGAAATGAGACATGATGCGAACTCCCTTTTGTCCGATCTAGCCGGACGACGACTCGGATCGCGGCGCCGCGCGCCACGGCCAGCGGCGGCATGACGCTCTTGATCGAGCGTTGAGCGCTATCGGCCCCCGAAGCGAAGGCCGCGCGCCGATGACTGGCGCTTCACCTGGTCGACGCGCAGCCGCGACGGTCGCGTCAATACCCGGCCATGCGCCGATGATGTTTGAAGACACGGTCGGCTTGGCTTTGCTGAGCCGGCGTCATGGCGTCATAGAGCGCCGCAAAGGCTGGGATGAATTTCTTCAGACCGTTGGAATGCTCGTCGGCGACGATCTGAAAGAACTTGAGATCGTCGACTGCGGTCATCGTGTCCCGATGGGCCAACTGATCCGCCACGCTGGCGCGAAGTTCCGCCGCATTGTCGTGCATCGTTTGAGCGACGACCGCCCACAGCGGCTCCTGCGCCGCATTGATATGCAGCCTGGCGTGAAGTTCGCCGATCCTGGCGTCGGTGCGATCGGTCGCATGCGTGGCCTGATCGGTCATGGCGGGCGGCGGCGCCGCGGCTTGTTGGGCGTAGCCCGCCTGCAACGGGACCATCGACAGAAAGGCGCCGACGAGTGTCGCCGCCGCGATCGTGGTTCCGGTGCGAATTGCGAACATGGATATTGTGCTCCTGCTTGGCGACGCTCACGAACGCAAGACCCTGCGCGGCTTCCGATTCTCGGCGTTGCATGGTCGCGAGCCGTTCAGCTCGTTCTTAGCGAGACTACGCGAGGGCGATCGGGCGAATACAGACTCGGAATATACTCAGGCCGCGCCGACGAACGGCGTCGGCGCGGCGGCGTTCCGCGTGTCGGAATTGAGATCGAAAAATCGCCCCGTTTCCCCGGCTTGGCGGGGTCGATTGCTATCGATGAAGGTTCTGCTGACGTGAGACTCATCAGCAGTCGACGGGCGCAACGCCGCCGTTGGATTGCCAGCCGTCGATCTCTCCCGTGCGTAGATTCCGAGTCTCACGCTCGGCCGGCGTTCAGCCTATGCAGAGGTGACGTCGATGTTCTGTCCTCGAGCGACGGGGCGCGACATTGAGGAATGTGCGTCGATCGACGCGGAAGAGGAGACAATATGAGAACGCTTCATCTAACCGGCCTCGCGCTCGCCATTTCGGCGGGTATGGCCCTGCCGCTCGCGGGCTCAGCCCAAGCCGCAATGGGCGGCGCCCTTTCTTCGACTCAGGTCCTCCCGGTCGAACAGGCGCAGTTCTTCTTCCTTGGCCACAATTTCTGCTGGTACGACGACGGCTGGCAGGGCCCGGGTTGGTACTGGTGCGGCTACGCCTGGAACAACGGTTACGGCTGGGGCGGCGGCGAAGGCTGGCATGGTTGGAGTCGCGGCCAGTGGCATGGCAATCGCGGACCGGTCGGACATGCGCCGTACCAAGCCCCACAGAACAATATCGTCCGCACGCCCCAACTCAAAGGCGGCGCTTTCCCCCACGGCGTTGCCCCGACTGGCGCAGGGCCTAAAGGCGGCGCGGGCCCAGGCGTCCCTCCATGTCCGCAAGGCAAGTGTTAAGCGGCGGATTGGCTATTCCGTCCTGACGCGCCGCCTCAACTCACATTGAGGCGGCGCGGACCGAGGCTGACGACGCGAAAGCGGCGCCTGGCGGTTGGACGGTACGGCCCAATGGAAAGGGCGGGATGCGGCGCGCGGCGAAACGCTCCGGCTTCCGCCCTTGTCGCACGACGGGAAGCGCGCAGCCACGCTGGCGCCAGACGCGCCTCGAGTGAAAAGAAGAATCGTTCCCGTCGTCCGCGCATTCTTCAAACATCGCAGCGGGAGCGCATGACCAATGAACATCAGCGTCGCCCACCTTCAACCCATTGTCTCCCTGATCGCCGGCGTCCTCATTCTGATAATGCCGCGACTGCTCAACTATATCGTCGCCTTCTTCTTGATTGTGTCGGGAATCCTTGGCCTCGGGCTCATTCGCTGAAGGACCTCGCTGACCAAGAACGCCCGGCCCCCGCGCGACAAGCGACGTCGACCATCGACCCGCAAGAGGACAACCCGTCATGAGCGACTCCAAGGGCGGCGTGTCATGAGTCTTGCGCATACGTTTCGCGCGTTCGCGCTGAGCGCGGCGTTGCTAGCCGGCTGCGCAAGCGATCCGCGCACGTCCTTCACCGAATCCGAGCAGATGACTGCGGTCGCCATCGGCGCGCCGCATATTCGATATTGGGCCGACGCCACGGCGAGCGCCCTCCAAGGCGCCGAGCGACCCGCCGTCGTGCAGAAGGGGCGACCGTTCGTCTATCTCGCCCTCTCCGGCGGGGGCGGGGGCGGCGCCTTTGGCGCCGGCGTTCTCAATGGCTGGAGCGAGTCCGGGACCCGCCCGGAATTCACCATCGTGTCGGGCGTGTCGACCGGAGCGCTGATCGCTCCTTTCGCCTTTCTCGGACCCGACTACGACGACAGGCTCCGACAGATCTACACCAATGGCGAGGCGCAGCGCTTGATTGGCCAGCCAGATCCACTGGGAGCGTTGTTCGGCTCCGGGGTGCTGGGCCCTGAGCGCCTGCGCCGGCTGGTGCGCCGCTATCTCGACGACGATGTCATCGCGGCGATCGCGCGCGAGGATCGAAAAGGGCGGCGCCTGCTGGTCGTCACGACCAACCTCGACGCGCAGCGCGCCGTCGTCTGGGACATGGGCGCCATCGCGGCAAGCGGCGACCCGAAAGCCTTCGAACTGTTCCGCGACGTTCTCGCCGCCTCCGCCAGCGTTCCCGTCGTCTTTGCGCCGCAGATGATCACTGTCGAAGCGGACGGCAAGGTCTTCCAGGAGATGCACGCCGACGGCACGCTGAGCGCGCCCGTCTATACGTTGCCGGACGCGGTTCTGTTCGGCGGCAAGCCGATCCTGCGCGCCGCACGTCCGGTTCTCTATGTCATCGTCAACGGCCGCATCGATCCCGGCTTCGCGGTCGTGCCCGATCAGGTCGAGGCGATCGCGGCGCAGTCGCTTTCCACTTTGAATCGGGTCGGCGCCAAGGCCGTCCTCGCGCAGACCTATGACGTCGCGATTCGCGAAGGCCTGCGTTTTCACTTGACCTACATCGACCGCGATCACCCCGACAGCGGCGGCACGGGCTTCGAAACCGAAGCGATGCGCAAGCTCTACGACTACGGTGACGAGAAGGCGCGCTCCAGCGCCTTTTGGGTGACCAATCTATCGCAGGTCGAGGCGGCGAAGGACGCCGGCAAGGCGGCCGGGAAATGACTCCATCGGGCGCTGCAACCGCGTTGCGCGGGCGCGGCGCGAGCAAGCCTGAACTCTCGACGCGTCGATGCCTCGTGAGGCATCGGCGTCATTATTGCGCGCCTGGCCCAGCGCGCCGGTTGAAGCGTCACGCGCCCCTTCGTTCATAGGCGCGCAAAACGAACCCGTGATGCGGCGGTTCAAGACTCACCGCCCGAGCGCATAAACGCCACGAGCCATTCGAACTCGCCGCGCTGGGTCAAATCCGCCCTGACTTTGGAATTCCGGTTCCGACAGCGCGTTCCAAGATTCGCTCGAACGCGCCGATCGTCGACCGACTTCGCTTAAGCGCTCGATCCCGGCCAACCGTAATGCTGATGCAGTCGCTTGGCGTAGACCTGAGTGAAGGCGTCCAGGGGATCCCACGACGGGCTTGACTTGACCTGTTCGCGCGACACGTCGAGCTCGACGTGGCGGTCGAACCACTCGATCGATTTCACCGCCAGCGGCGAGATCAGCACGCGCTTGCCAGGCCACCAATTCCGGGTGTCGACGATGAAATAGTGGATGCTCCAGTCGCTGTCGTCGATCATGAAATTCTCGATGTGGCCGATTTCGCCATCGACGGCGTGAAGGTGGTATCCCACCACTTCATTGACGCTGCGCACGTGCGGGTCGGCGCCTTGCAAATGCGCGCCCCTGCGGCCCGCCTCGCCGGTGTCGAGGCCCAGGCCGAAATAGGGCGGCGCCATGTAGGGCCAGGCGATTGCGCCGGGCGTCTCGCTGAGATACGGGCCGCCCCACAGTGGGTCCCAGCCATAGTAGGTGTAGAGCTGGTTCTCCATCTGCTGCGACACGGGCTGGTCTTCAGCCAATGCCGGACTCCTTTCGACCTGGGCCTTCGTCAGCGTCACGGGAAGCCGCCGCCGCTCCAAGTCGGCGAGCGAGACGGCCGAAGGATGGATCAACACCTTGCGGCCCGGCAGCCAAGTTCCGCAATCGACGACCAGCCAGCGCACTCGCCACGACGCATCGTCAAACAGGAAATCGACGACGGTTCCGATCCGGCCGTCGCTTGCCTGGATTGCGAAGCCCTTCAGGGCTGAAATGACCTGCATCATGACTTGACGACCTTATCCGCGCCGATGCCAGCGCGGTTCAACCTCACACTCGTGGTCGAACAGGCGAAAAGGCTCAGCGCCGCCAGGGCCATTAGGGCCGCATTCAGGGTGGATATCGACATGTTGAAATTCCTCGCTCTTGATTGAATCGCCGATCGCCTGGATGCGGCCGACCTAAGAGGGCTGCCGGCGGAGAGGGGGGGCCGCCGCCGCCAGAGTTTGGAGCCGAACGCCTCGCTTTTGACGCGTGCTAAACCGCTCCAGAGGCGACTGTAAGAGGCGACCCGGCGAGAGCGATAGGTTCGGAAACTACCTATTCCGGCGGCATTGGCCTCAGCAGTTGAAGTGGTGGCGCTCCTCTCGATGATCGAGGCGAGCGAATCGAGATGAGTAGAATCCGAGTCTGACGCCGCCGTGGCGACATCGGCTACCTCCGAGGCTTCCTCGCGTTGTCTCCCACACGTCCAGGGCTGGCGCGACCGTGCTGGAGGAATCCGATGCAGAAGATTTCCATCGACCTCATACGGCTGGCCGTCTCGAGCGCGGCGATCTGCGCCGTCGTTGAGACCGCGGAATTCAGAAACCTTCATCATGGCGGTTCGTTCGCTGTCGCCAAGATTCGCATCGCGCCGCCCATTCAAGTGAAGGCGATTTCCGTTGGCGCGCCGGCGCTGTGTTGGACAATCGAGGAGCCGGTTGGCGCTTCTGCTACGCAGGGAGCGCAAAGCGAACGCGCAGCGATTGCGCAAACCTGCTCGAGCGTCTCGCCGACTTTGCGTCGTTTCAGCGAGCCGGAGAGCCGATTGGCGCTGGCGCCGTGAGCCCTTTGGACCTCGCACCGCGTTCGAACGTCTCGGCGCGGTCGGACGCACATAAGACGCGAGAATCGCCCAGTCTCGCGCGATCCTCCCGGTAGGCGACCTCGCGCGATCGCGTCAGCAGAGTCGCCTCTTCCATGCGTCAGGAACCCCCCAATCGAAGCCGCTGGCCGATCGCCTTGAGCGCCCTGCTTGGCGGGATCGTGCTCGCGGCGGCGATCGCCGCCGCGCTCGCGCCCGTTGTGCTTCCGATCGGCGATCGATTGGCGGTTGATGGGCAAAGCGTAGCCGCCGGCGTCATTTCTGTTGGAAGCTATCTCGCGCTCGCCATCGGTCGGATTCCCGGCTTGAGCATCGACCGGGCCGGCATCGCCCTGGTTGGCGCGGGGCTTATGGTCGCGTCCGGGGCGCCGCCGCTCGAAGGCGCCTACGAGGCGGTGGACGGCAACACGATCACCCTTCTGCTCGGCATGATGATCGTCGTCGCCAGCTTGCGGCTTTCCGGCTTCTTCGCGGTCGCCAACGTCTGGGCCATCGCCCACGCAAGGCGCCCCTTGATCCTGCTCGGCGCCGTCGTGGCGACTTCAGGCGTGTTTTCCGCCTTCCTCGTCAACGACGCGATCTGCCTGGTGCTGACCCCGCTGGTGCTGCAATTGACGGTGACGCTGGGACGCCGGCCCGCGCCCTACCTCCTGGCGGTGGCGATGGCGTCGAACGTCGGGTCGGTTGCGACGATCACCGGCAATCCGCAGAACATGATGATCGGCAGCTATTCTCATATCCCCTACACGCAATTTGCTCTGGCGTTGGCGCCGATCGCGTTGATCGGACTGATCGTCACCATGGCGTTGATCGCGCTCTTCTATCGCGAAGAGTTCTTTGGCGACGCACGGCTGCAAGCGACGCTGCCGAGGATGACCGCCAATCGCGCGCTGGCGATCCGCGCTCTGCTGGCGACCCTGGTGCTGATCGCATCGTTCTTCGCCGGCGTCGTTCCGGCCAAGGCGGCGCTGATCATCGGCGGCCTGTTGCTGCGGACCCGGCGGGTGAAGAGCCGACGCGTCTACAACGAGATCGATTGGTCGCTGCTGCTGATGTTCGCGGGTCTGTTCGTCATCGTAGCGGGCGCGCAGCGCGCGCTTCTCAGCCCCGACATCATCGCCGACGTCGGTCGGCTTCACCTCGAGCAGGCGCCGGCGCTCAGCGTCTTGACGGCGGTGTTGTCCAACCTGGTCAGCAATGTGCCTACCGTATTGATGCTGAAGCCGTTTGTCGAGGCGCTCAAAGACCACGACAAAGCGTGGCTGATTATCGCGATGGCTTCGACGCTGGCCGGCAATTTCACCGTACTGGGTTCGGTCGCCAATCTGATCGTCGTGCAGACGGCTGCGGCTTCGGGCGTGACGATCAGCTTCTGGGACTATTTCCGGGTCGGCGCGCCACTGACCGTCGTCACGCTGGCGATCGGGACGCTGTGGCTGTGGTTGTGAAGTCGAGCCCGTTCGCTCGACGGTGGCCGCGCTAGGCGGCGGCGTCATCCCCTCTAGTGGATGAAATCTGACGCTTGGTGCCCGCTGCGTGGGGCCGGGAGTAGTCATTTCACATTCTGGTCAGAGCGGATATGGTTCTTCCTGAAACAACAAAAGCACGGTTGGCCAATATGCA
>JBEKVR010000119.1:0-15568 GCA_049513815.1 Roseiarcus sp.
CATCAACCGATTCCTTGAAGAGCACAACCTGCAATCCGCACCCTTCACCTGGACCGCCGACCCCAATAAAATCATCGCCGCCGTCAGACGCGGGCATCAAGTGTTAGATTCGATCCACTAGCGCCGCGCCGCGATGTGCGGAATTGTGGAATTCGTCACTGTTTTGGCGCAGATGTGCACAGATGACCGACTGGGACGATCTGCGGGTTTTCGCCGCCCTGGCGCGCGCCGGCTCGCTTTCGGCGGCGGCGCGCGAGCTCGGCGTCGATCACGCCACGGTCGGGCGGCGGATCGCCGCGCTCGAGCGCGCGCTCGGCCTCAGGCTGATCGACCGCCTGCCGCGCCGCGCGCCGCTGACGCCGCACGGCCTCGCCGTCGCGGCGGCGCTCGCGCCGATGGAGGGCGCGGCGGTCGCCGTCGAACGGCTGGCGCGGCTCGCCAAGCAGCCGGCGGCGAGCGTCAGGGTCAGTGCGCCGCCGGCGCTGGCCGCCTATGTCATCGCGCCGCGGCTCGCCGCCTTCCAGCGCGCCTGCCCCGACGTGACGATCGCGCTCGCTGGAGCCTCGGGCGCCGCCGCGCTCGACCGTGGCGAAGCCGACGTCGCGGTGCGGATGGGCAAGCCGGAGGAAACAGGCCTCGTCGTCAAGCGCATCGGCCGCGCCCGCTTCGCGCTCTACGCCGCGCCCGAAGTCGCGCGCGCGCCGCGCGACGCTTGGCGCTACATCGGCTTCGACGCGGCGCTCGACCGCGTGACGTCGCAACAATGGCTGAAGGCGCTGGCGGGGAAACGCGAACTCGCCTTTCGCGCCAGCGATCTTTTCAGCCAGGCGCAGGCGGCGCGCGCCGGCCTCGGCGTCGTCGTGCTGCCGCGCTTCGTCGGCGACGGCGATCCCGGGCTGATCGAACTCAGCGTCGAGCCGCCGCCGCCGACCCAGGATTTCTGGCTGCTGGTCTATCCCGACGTCCGCCGCGCCGCGGCGACGCGCGCGGTGACGGCGTTTCTCGCCGAGACGGTCGGGCGCGCCTGCCCCCTGCCCGGACGCGGCGCGCCGTCGCGCGCCTGACTACGCTTGGCCGAAGCCGGCGAGCACGATCTTGCCAATCGCGCGGCCGCTTTCGCTCAGCGCGTGCGCCCGCCTGAGGTTGACGGCGTTGATCGCGCCGAAACGCTCGGCGAGCGTGGTGCGAATCGCGCCCTGGTCGACGAGGCGCGACACCTCGTTGAGCAAGACGCCCTGCTCGGCGACGTCGGCGGTGTCGAACGTCGAACGGGTGAACATCAGTTCCCAATGGATCGACACGCTCTTCGCCTTGAACGGATTGGCGTCGAGCGCGGGCGGATCGTCGATCAGGCCGAAGCGGCCCTGCGGCGCGATCAGCTTGACGATCTCGGCGACGTGCTTGTCGGTGTTGGTGGTCGAGAAGACGAACGCCGGCGCGCCGAGCCCGAGCGCCGCCACTTCCGCCGCGAGCGGCTTGGCATGGTCGATGACGTGGTGGGCGCCGAGCCCGAGCGCCCACTTGCGCGTCTCGGGCCGCGAGGCGGTGGCGATCACCGTTGCGTCGGTCAGCTTGCGCGCCAACTGGATCGCCATCGAGCCGACGCCGCCCGCTCCGCCGACGATCAGCAGCAGGTTCGGCGCGCCGGCGACCGGCTTGCGGATGGCGAGCCGGTCAAACAGCATCTCCCAGGCGGTGATCGAGGTCAGCGGCAGCGCCGCCGCCTCGATCCAGTCGAGCTTGGCCGGCTTGCGGCCGACGATGCGCTCGTCGACGAGATGGAACTCGGCATTGGCGCCGGGGCGAGTGATCGCGCCGGCGTAGAACACCGCGTCGCCCGGCTTGAACGCCTTGGCCTCCGGGCCGACGGCGACGACCGTCCCGGCGGCGTCCCAGCCGAGCACTTTCCACCCGCCCGGCTCGGGCTGGGCGCGGCGGCGCACTTTCGTATCGACCGGGTTGACCGAGATCGCCCGCACCTCGACCAACAGATCGCGGCCTCTGGGCTCGGGCTTGGGCAGATCGATGTCGACGAGCGAATTGGGGTCGTCGATGGGAAGCGACTTCTGGTAGCCGACGGCGCGCAAAGCATCCTCCTGTTGTTGGTCGGGACAAGATTGACAACTAGCGCGTCCGTTCGCAAGAATGCACAATTGTCGCACATAGTGTCGAAAAGGATACTGTCTTGGCCAGCCCCCGGCATAAGCGCTTGGACTGCAGCCCCGGCTGCGCGGTCGAGGCGGCGCTCAGCCTGATCGACGGCAAGTGGAAGGGCGTGGTGCTCTATCACCTGCTCGAGCGGACGCACCGCTTCAACGAGCTGCGGCGGCGGCTCCCCAACGTCACTCAGCGCATGCTGACCAACCAGTTGCGCGAGCTCGAGGCCGACGGGCTGATCCTGCGCACCGTCTATCCCGAGGTGCCGCCGAAGGTGGAGTACAGCCTGACGGCGCGCGGGCGCAGCCTCGCGCCGGTGATCGCCGCCCTCAAGGCGTGGGCCGATGCGCATGTCGATCCGGCGTCGATCGGTAGGCCAGCCGCGCGCGACCCCTGCCTGGCGGACGTCGAACCGACCGCGGCCTGAGCGGCTCGTTCCAGGTCGGATGAGCTTTGTTTGCAAGCCTATTTAGTTCGAACACTTGCGCGTAGAGGTAAATTCTGGCGCGGGCAGTTTGCGACCATATGCGGTTTGCCAGACAATCGACCACACCAAGACATTTTGCAGCACAAAAACCAAAAACAGAATAATATATCCGTTCGTGTTCGTATGCATATCTAGTTTTTCGACAAAAACACCAAGTCCATAATCTTCTTGGTCTGATACAACACGACCCAACACTCTCGCATACCAATACAGATAAAAAATTGAGGAAACAAATGTGACAAGCGCCGCCGTCAACCCGTACGTTGCGCATTTTGTTTTACCGAAAATATAAATAATTATTGGCACCATAATAAATAAGGCCATAATCCATAATATCAAACTCAACACGAAATAAAGCAATGTGAATATTACGCCAAACGGGAGCAATTGTTCTGCGGTGTGGGCGCCTTTTATCGGGACCTGCCAGACGAAGACCACCGCCCGAACTGCAAACTCAATCGCTGACACCGTCGCTCCAAAAAGCGAGCCTAACAAAATAGCTCCGATCGCGCGTCCAAACGAAGTGCGCTCATGAAATCTAGGTTGGGGATCGCTCACGGGGCGCAGCCGTAAGCGGCGGCCAATTCGCGCAACGCCGCCGGCAGCGCCCCGGGCAGATCTTCGGCGATCAGTCCCGGACCGAGCGCGCGCGCCGCCGCGCCGTGCAGCCACACCGCCGCCGCCGCCGCCTCGAAGACGGGCATGCGCTGCGCCAACAAGCCGCAGGCCAACCCGGCGAGCACGTCGCCGGAACCGGCGGTGGCGAGCGTCGGCGGCAGGTCGAAGCCGATTGCGGCGCGACCGTCGGGCGCGGCGACGACCGTGTCGGCCCCCTTGAGCACAACGACGGCGCCGAGCGCTGCGGCGGCGGCGCGGGCTCGCGCAAGTTTTGACGGCTGATCAAGCACTTCGGAGCGGCCGCGGAACAAACGAGCGAACTCGCCTTCGTGCGGCGTGACGATTGTCGCCCGTCCCTCGCGCGCGATCAGCGCCGCCAATCCGCTCGCGTCGCCGGCGAAGCTCGTCAGCGCGTCGGCGTCGAGGACGATCGCGCGCGGCTGCGCGCTCGGCTCGGTCAGGGCGGCGGCGACGAGGCCGCGCGTCGCCTCGCCGACGCCAGCCCCCGGCCCGATCAGCGCGGCGTTGCGTCGCGGGTCGGCGAGCAGGCGCGCGAAGCCGGCGAGGCCGTCGAACGGCGCGACCATCACCGCGGTCGATTGCGCAGCGTTGGCCGCAACGGCGTCGATCGGGCTGGCGATGGTCGCCAAGCCGGCGCCGACCCGCAGCGCCGCGCGCGCCGCCAGCCGCGCCGCGCCGGTACGATGGGCCGGGCCGGAGACGACCAGCGCCGCGCCGCGCGTATATTTGTGGGCGGAAGCGTCGAGCCGCGGCGCCGCGGCGCGCCAGATCGCCGGCGCATTGACGAAGGCCTTGGGCGCGATCGCAGCGAGCGCGGCCTCGCTGAGGCCGATGTCGGCGAGAACGAGACGGCCGCACAGCGCGCGTCCAGGCAGCAGCAGGTGGCCCGGCTTGAGGCGGAAGAAGGTGACGCTGGCGTTCGCCTGGACCGCCGCGCCGCGCACCCTGCCGGTCGCGCCGTCGACGCCGGAAGGCGTATCGACGCTGAGAACCGGCCTCCCTGAGCGCGCGACGGCGTTGATCGCCTCGACGCAATGGAGGGCTGCGCCGTCGATGTCTCGCGACAGGCCGGCGCCGTATAGCGCGTCGACGACGAGGTCGGCGTCGTCGAAGGCGAATCCTTCGCCGGCGTGGACGGGACCGCGCCAGCGCGTCGCCGCCAAAGCCGGATCGCCGCTCATCCGCGCGCGATCGCCGAGCAGCGCGAGTTCGACCCGGTAGCCCCAGGATTCCAGCAGCCGCGCAGCGATGAAGCCGTCGCCGCCGTTGCCGCCCCGCCCGCACAGAACGGCGATCCGGCCGCGGCTCGGCGCCATGCGCGCGGCCTCCCTGGCGACCGCCAAGCCGGCGCGCTCCATCAGCGTAATGCCCGGCGTTCCTGCGGCGATGGTCGCCCGGTCGACCTCGGCCATCTCGGCAGGAGTCAGCAATTCGGGACGGCGGCGCGGATCGAGCATGGCGCGATCGTGGCGCCGCGGTCGCGGCGCGGCAAGGCCCGCCGCCGCCGCAGCGAAATTTGGCGCTTTCCATCGCGTGATTTTCTGCTATATCGCCCCGACGTTCCGGCATGATCCCCGATAGCTCAGCTGGTAGAGCATTCGACTGTTAATCGAATGGTCGCAGGTTCGAGTCCTGCTCGGGGAGCCATACTAAGTTATTGAAATTATTTACTTAATTTTCTGAGCATAAAATTTGCTTTAGGTTCGGCCGCCATTCAGGGGCACGCTGGGGGCACAGACCGCGCCGCTCGATTTCGCGTCGTTCTGCGCTCCACAATGCGCTACGCTCCGCCGCGCAGAAATCGCGAAAAGAGCGCGTCCGATGACCGCCTCCCCGTCATGGCTGTCGCTCGACGAAGCGCTTCGCCGACTCGTCGCGCGCGGTCGCGAAGACGGCGAAGCAAAGACGGCGATCTGCGAAGCGATCGCCGATCTTCGTTTGCGAATTCGAATCGAACTCGCCGCCGATTCCGCGAACAATTTACAAACTGCAATCGCTTATAGCGACGACGTCGACATGCCGGCCGAATTGAATCCGACGCAGTTCGACTGGGCGGCCTCTCGTCCGTCGTCGCCGGCGCCTTGGCACTTGCGGGCTGCGCCGGACCCTGAGAACTGGCGCCGGCGCGAGATCGCGCGGATCGAAGCCAACGCCGACGACCTAGCGGCTTCGCTGTGCGGCGAGCTCGACGCGATCGTTCTCCCCGATCAATATCCGTCAACCGACCGTTCCGCGACGCCAAGTTGGCTGGCCAACCCGCTTACCGCCAGTCTCTCGGCTCTCGCATGGAAACCGACGCAGTCGACCATCGACTCCCTCAGCTCGCTGCGCGATCGAAAGACAGTCCCGCTTTCTGAGGCCGTCGCGTTGATGAGCGGCGTCTCGAGCGACGATGCAGGCAGAATCGACGACGGCGAAGTCGCGGCTCGCGGACGCGTCGCCGAGCTCGCTCTCTTTTGGGAAGCCAGAAGCATGGCAGTGCCGATGCGCGGCGTTCCCGCAGGAATCGGCGACAGATCGGCGCCAATCCCGCCACTCTATTTCTCCGACTTGCACCTCGTCGCGCGCGACGCCGACACATTGACGCGAGGCGCGATCGGCGTCGGCGCCGAGTCGCAGGCGCCCCGCGCTTCGGCGCGGTGGGCCAACGTTCACGTCGACGCCGACGCCCTCGCGCGCCGCCTCCAAGAAGCCGTTTGCCCTGCGCGCGAGCAGCAGTTGAAGCGACAACACTCCATTCGACTGTTTGAGCATCCGCTCTGGTCGATTCAGACGGCGCTGCGATGGATCGCGTTTCGCGACTCCTCCCAGCTCGAAATCCCACCGGATGAGTTTCGCGCACGCCTCCACGGCTGGAGCGATCCCCCCTCCGACACGGACGCCCAGATCGAATTGCACCCAGAAATTCTGCTTTTGCAAATGCTTCGACGAGGACGACTCGCCGCCTGGCAACAAGGCGTCGAACTCAAACCCAGCGATTGGTTAAGCGCCGCCGCAAGCAACGGCGACCTCCTCCTTGCAAGACGCGGCGCGCGTCTTCAGCGTCAAGCGCTGTTGCGCAAGTTTCGTGAAAACGAGTCGGCCGAGCGCGCGGCGCTCGTCGCGCGCAGAAAGGCCAAAATCGAACGGATCGCAGCCTTGCTCGCCGACACTCGTCGTTGGATCAGCTGTCGTGAGATCGACGAATGGCTGAATGACGAACAAACGGCGGCGGCCGCGCGCGAAATCTGGATTAAGCGCCCTGACCTAAGAAATTGGGCGAGCGATCCGACGGCGCGGGAAAAAAGCGAATTGATCGCCCGTTTTGTCGCGGAGGAATGGCGCGCCGGTCTTCGGAGCCGCTTGCGCTTGCTGACGCCGTATTCCTCGCTCGTGCTCTTTAGCGATCCGCCGCTCGACCGCCGGGGCGCGCCGGACGATTCCAATCCTTTCGACGATGACTTCGAACCTGACCCCGCGCGGCGGCCGCGGGATCCTCTCGGCGACGTGTGGATGACGAACGAGGCCTGCCGCGAGCTGGTGCATGCGTTGGGACTGGAGGTTCCCGCGCGCTTCGAAAAGAGGGAAAAATCCGCCGTCGGTGCCGATGGCGGCAAACCGAACAGGACCGACATCGAGCAAAAGAGAAAACTAGGGCGCCCCCCCAAGCTCCCGCCATACGAGGACTATCTCGCGACAATGCCAAAGGAGCGCCTGCTCAACGAGCCCACTGACACGATCCTTACGGAACTGCACAAGAACGTCGTTCTCCCCGATAAGATCAAAAAGAACCCTCCTAAAGACGTTACGCTTCGACGTCTCATACGAAAAACACGCAACGGAGCGTAAGCGCGAAAATGAAAAAATACAAAATCCATTTTTGTATTTAGTCGTGCTTTATTGTCGCCCTCTCACGGCGCACAAATACCGGCGAACTCCGCAACCGATCGGGGAGAGCTGGATTGCGACCGACGATTCCATTTCAGGAGCGACTGACGTGTACGATCCCGGAAGCCTGCGAGGCGACCGGCCTCGGACGCACCAAGCTTTACGAGCTGATCGCTAATAAAGAAATCGCAACGGTGACGGCCGGCCGGCGTCGGCTGGTGATCGTGAAGTCGATCGTCGCAGCGAGAGAAAGGCGGCTGTCGCCGAGCTGCCTCAGCTCTTATTCAATACAGCAGACCTCCAAGAGAACTACGAATTCCTAGCATACGTATACGATTGGCACTCTATCCACATGGACACACTCTCCATGACGACAGATCACAATACATCGTCGACAAGGACACGACGTCGATCACGACCTAGCAAACCCAGTCGCAAAGACCCACCGAGGCGGTGTCCGTCTCAGCCTCGCGGCGCCAACCGCGCGTCGCTGCCGGCAGCCCATGGCGCTCTTGACCAGCTCCGGAGCCCGCCCCTCACCCTGACGGAATTGGGAAAAAAGCGATCACAGCGCACCTTTTTTCCCAATTCCGTGGCGAGCCCGCCGACGCCGACGCCTCAACCGTCAAAGAGCTTCCAGGCCACGCGCGCTTTGAACGCGCCGCGTGCCCCTCACCCGAAGGACCTTCAGCCAACCCAACAGACCTGCGGTAAGACCGCCGCCTTCCGATCTGCGGCTACGGCGACACAGCGAGTCTTCGCCGCCGGCGCTCCAACGATCGATCGACCAACCCTTTGAGAGACGCGCATTTCGACGCTCCGCCGCCCGGTGGCCAGCGAGCGATGGAGTTTGCCCTTCATCCTGGCCACGGAGAAAAGCCATGTCCGAAGAGTTCGTCGTATTCGACACAATCGCCGCGACCGTGCCGATCAGCGCGTCGCCGCCAGAGCACGACCCGTGCGCGACATCCGAGGCGCGCACTCTCTACGCCGCGGTCAAGCGCGTCTGCGAGGAGCAGGTCGTCTTGATCGGCGGTCGCGCCCACAACGTGCTCCACGCAGGTCCTGGGCGACCCGACAAATGTACAACGTTCACGCCCACGGACCTCGGCGGCTTCGAAGCGCTTGTCGTTCTCGAGCGCGCTGATGAGCCAGCGCTGCGCGTAAACTTCACGGTCAAAATGCTCGGCGCTCGCGCGCCGACGCCGACCGCGTTGCTGGTCGTTGAATACAGTCCAACGACCTTGCTCGCCGGCAACAATGTCGCGCCGCTCGCGATCGCGCATCCCGAGACCGGCGAGATCCCGGCGTGGCCGTCCTCGCACCTCCCCACTCTGAAACGGATCTTCCGCCTCGGTTTCGATTTGCTCGAGGACCTGCACCGCCAGGCGACCCGCTCGGAAGCGCTGCTGTTCTCTCCCCCGACGCGCGCCGCGATCGCCGCCGGCAGGATAGCGCTCGGCCGCTGCCAGTTCGCAATCTATTTGCCTACGCGCGATGTCGCCCGCTTCCTGCAGATCATGACGGTCCTGCACGAACAGACGATCGCGCACAAGGGAGGCGTCATCAGCCTGGCGACTTACCTCGGTTTGAGGTTCGAAAACATCATCGACCCGGACTCGCACGAGGTGGTCGGCGTGATGTTCCGCAAGTTGCACGGCAAGAACACGATCTATTCGGTTACTTTCTACAACAAGCGCGTGCGCCTCGCGCAGATGCATCAGGGTCGAACGCTTTCTCAAGGCGAGCTCGAAACAGTCTCAAGCTGCGTAAGGATGGAGTTCACGCCGCAGCGCGAAGGGCTCGTCGCAATTTGCAAGATCGCCCAGCGCTGGGCGCAGACCCTGCAACGCCAACACCAATTCACGCGGCCCTGGATTGAAAGGTTCTTGCGCAGTTCGCCGCAGCCCAGCGTGCAATGGGTCGAGCACGCCATCTACGTCTTGTCGCACCGTCCCAAGTGGGGCTCTTTCTCCCGCTGGCTGGCGCCATTCGCCCCGCGCGATGTCCTCCGGCTGCACGTCACCGCCACATTTTCCAACGACAAGTTCCACGAACTGCTCCGGGTTCGCCACCGCATTATTGACGCGTGGCGCAATGCCGAGTTCGACGCGAGCGACAACTGGGCCGACCTACTCGCAGCCGAAGCGGACTGCTCCCGTTCTTCCGTCTATCACATGCGAAAGTCCTGGCTGGCCGCGTTCGGAGTCGACATCTCGATCCCCTTCGCATTCTACCGGGACTTGCTGATTTTTGGTCCGACGAGCCTTATGACGCCCGAATCCAAGAGCGCGATGCTCTCGGCAATTCATTCACGCGACGCCGACGGCTTCTTCGAGGGTCACTCCGAGGCGGCCGACGCATTCAACCGAGAACGGCGCGTCGTCGTCGCGCCGACGATTGGCGCGCGCCCAGCGCCGCTGCCGTACAAGGTCGCCGTCGCCCCAGTCTCGCCTAGACTGGCGCTCGGGGGTAACCGCGCGGCGCCGCACCGCCTCACACGGGCCAGCGGCGCGAGCGAGGCGGAGCCCGCGTCCCCTGGAGGCGCATCTCATCAAGCTGCCCGCCCGAGCCGAATCCGACATCCCAACTGAAACGGCACGGCGTGCGCCAACCGCCAGCGGCGTCCGGGGTGCGCCTCCGATCGGAGGCGCGCCCACCCCGTCGGCGCAGCCGCAGCCGGACGGCGACTGAAGCTGCCGTCGCGGCGTCGCCGCGCTCTCGTGGAACTCGGCGGGGAGCGGCGGGTCCGACGGTAGAGGGGTTTGTCATCTCCGCGATTGACGCTCGGGTGACGGATCGGCGGGGCGTTCGATCGAAAGCCCGTCGCTTGCCTGCTCGCTCTCGGCGCCTTTCCCTCCGACCGAAATCACGCAGCGACTGCTCGGTCGAATTCGAATGCCCGCCGACTGGCCCGCCGGGAGACCAGAGCCCCCTGACCGATCCGGCCCCATCGCAGAACGTAGCGAATCCTTTATCAACTTGACTTTACGGATATATTTGCTATTATACATTATCATGGTGCGCTAATTCCCGCGACTGTCTCTTCTTGCGGCAGGCGGGACGTTTCCAACGCGCTAGCCCCCTGTCGCAAGCTCTTCATTCGCCAACTAGATCGCCGCTACGGCGCGACGCCGCCGCACCGCGAATCCGCGCGTGCGCGACCTGATTGCCAACCGCGGGACCCTTCGGGGTCCCGTTTTCATTCCGCACCCTGTTCGAGGAGCAACCATGCCCACAGATGATTCCGATTCCCCCGCCCGAATTCGCGCTCTCAACGACGCTTTCCGCCGCTCGTTCGTCGGCGGCGCCGTCGTTCTCACCGCAGGGGTCGCGGCGATACCGGCCGACCAACGTCGGTCGCTCTTGCGAATGGTTCGGGATTTCGACGCGTTTGACGAGGACAACGACCCGCACGGCGAACACGACCTCGGCGTCGTCGAGCTTGGCGACATCCGCTGCTTTTGGAAGATCGACTACCACGATCGCGACATGGAGACGCTCTCTCCCGACCCCGCGGACCCATTCGTGACGACTCGCGTCCTCACCGTGATGCTCGTCGAGGAATACTGACAACGATCGTCCGACAGTTGGCGACTGCGAGCGCCACCGGGCCCGCGAAACAGCCGGCGTTGGAATGGTCCGCCGCGATCGCCCGCGCGGCCCTACAGCGACATCCGCCTTCCCTGCGGAAAGCCCTGCCGACAGGCCCTACGGCCTTCTCTGAGCCGTGATGCGGCCTTCGGCGCCTCAGACCCTTTCGACTGCTCGAGGAGACAAACGCCATGCCCGGCAAGCAAGCCAAAGTCGTTTCGCCGCTCATGCTCACGCGCATGCTGCGGCAAGCATCACGTTCGGGGCGCCCGGCGCGCGACCGCGCGATGATCCTGCTTTCCGTCAAGGCGGGGCTGCGGGCCAGCGAAATCGCGCACCTCGACTGGTCGATGGCGCTCGACGCCTGCGGCAAAGTCGCGGAGGCCGTCGCGATCCCCGATGCGATCGCCAAGAAGCGCTCCGGCCGACGGATCCCCATGCACCCCGACTTGCGACGCGCCTTGAAGCGGCTGCTGCGCGAAAGCGAGTTTCCCG
This sequence comes from Roseiarcus sp., assembly GCA_049513815.1. Classification (GTDB taxonomy): domain Bacteria; phylum Pseudomonadota; class Alphaproteobacteria; order Rhizobiales; family Beijerinckiaceae; genus Roseiarcus. The sequence continues at coordinate 11,240 of JBEKVR010000119.1, forward strand.
GTCCCGTTATCCGTTCAGCGCGCGGCGGCAGCCTACGACCAACGAGCGTCGTCAACTGGTTCGCGGCGCTGTTCGCGGATCTGGGCTTCGAAGGCTGCTCCTCGCATTCCGGTCGGCGAACCTTCATCACCCGCGCCGCCCGAAACATCCACCGAACCGGCTGCAGCCTGCGCGACGTGCAGCTGCTCGCCGGCCACCGCTCCATCGAGACGACCGAGCGTTACATCGACGGCGACACGCGCGGACAAAGGCGCTTGGTCGGCCTGCTGTGAAGCGCGCCAGTCCCCTGCCCTGACATCGAGACCGAGAGGACGAGGCCATGCATGCCTACGAACGCTGGATTCTTCGCCGTTATCTCGCCAACGCTTTAAGGTCGAGGCATTTCGCCAAGCCTCCGCGCGCCGACGGAGACATTGTCGTTTGGATCGAGAACCACGCACGATTGCTCGGCCTGCCTGACCTCGCCGCCAGAGCGTGCTCGACAAGACGACGGACGCCCGTCGAAGCGCCGATGCAATTGGCGAGTTGGAAGGCATGGCGCACCGCGGTGATCGGCACGGCTCGCACGCCAGCTCCGAATCCTTCGCCGCTTCAGAAGCGCGTCGATTGGCTCGCCCGGGCCTGTTCGCTCAGCGAGAGTCAGAACTCGGCGCTCGGCCTGTTGGCGCGAGCGACGCGAACGCCCCAGTTTCGCTCTCTCGTCGAGGCCGTCAACGATCGCTTCGGTGTCGACCCAGAATACCCCGACGTCGTCGACCTTCATCCCTTCCTGGAAACGAAATCCGAGCGGCTCGAACTCTGCTCTGGCGCGCGGCTTTGCCAACTGGGTCTGATCGAAGTTCAGGAGAGCCCGCGCTTGTCGGCCGTCGTCCGGCGCCTCCTGTCGTTGCCGCGGTTCGGCGCGCGCCGGGTGAGCGACCTCCTTCTCGGCGAGCCCGCCCGCGCCTCGCTGGGCTGGGGCGACTTCGAGCATTTGGGCGACTTGCGCGATCTCGCCGCCAGGATCGTCGCGGCTGCCGGCGGTTCCAGAGGCGCGGCGCGGCGCGGCGTGAACCTGCTCTTCTATGGCCCGCCGGGAACCGGCAAAAGCGAGTTCGCCAAGACGCTCGGCGCCCGTCTCGGCTTCTCGGTCCAATTTTGCGGCGAGACCAACGATGAAAACGCCGAGCCCAATCGGCGTGAGCGGATCGCGGCGCTGCTGATCGCCAACGCGATCGGCGGTGTGGCGCGAAGGACGATCGTCGTCGTCGACGAAGCGGACGACCTGTTCGCGGGGTTCGGCGAAGACGACGGTTTCGGCCGCCGAGGCAGCAAGGTCTTCATGAACCGGCTGCTCGAACGGGCGGCCGCGCCGACGATATGGATCACCAACGACGTTCGTGGGCTAGGTTCCGCGATCATCCGACGCATGAATCTCGCGCTGCGGTTTTCCAAGCCAGCTCTCTCCGTGCGCAAGGCTATGGTCGCGCAGATCGCGCAGGGCGCCGGCTTTCGCTGGGATGAGGGCGCGGCGCTGGACCTCGCCCGGTCGGCGGCGCCGCCAGCGCTGATCGAGAATGCGATCCTCTCCGCGGCGCATATCCGAGGGTCGGCGACTGACGCGCGCAAGATTCTCGAGAGCAGCGTTCATGCGCTCGGCGTGCGAGAGACGCCGAGAGCGCCGGCGCCGATCGCCTTCGATCCGGCGTTGAGTTCGGCCGACGTCGATCTCGCGGCGTTAGCCGACCAAGTCGTTCGGTCGCGATCGTGCGCCCTCTCCTTCTGCCTGTCGGGGCTGCCTGGGACGGGCAAATCGGCCTACGCGCGCTACCTCGCCGACCGACTCGATCTCGACGTTTTGGAAAAGCGTTACTCCGACCTCAGCTCGATGTGGCTCGGCGAGTCCGAAAAGGCGATAGCCGCCGCCTTCGAAGAGGCCGCCGATCTTCGCGCCTTCCTCATCCTCGACGAAGCGGACTCACTGCTGCGCGATCGATCGGCCGCGCACTATTCCTGGGAAATAACCCAGGTCAACGAAATGCTCACGTCGATCGAGCGCCACCCCTATCCCTTCGCATTAACGACCAACGCGCCCGATATCCTCGATCCGGCGCTGGCGCGCCGCATCCTGTTCAAAGTGCGCTTCCTGTCGATGACGCGCGAGCAAATCGCCGCCGCTTTCAGCGTCGCGTTTGGCGCCGAGGCGCCCGTCTCGGTCCTGAAGCTGACCGGCTTGACGCCGGGCGACTTTGCGACGGTGGCGAGGAAAGGCGCCGTGCTCGGCGAGCGCGATCCGAGACTGCTGGCGAAATGGCTCGAGGACGAGGCGCTAGCGAAGCCGGGCGCTGGGCGGCGAAAGATTGGGTTTTAGCTGGCATTATCCGAAGGAATAGGCGCTGCGAATGAAGGCGACCTCGTGCCACCGCCCTTTCACGGCGAAAACAGGGGTTCGATTCCCCTTGGGCGCGCCAATAAAATCAAGCACTTGATCCCCTCCAAGCCCTGCGAAACGCACTTTTTGGGAAGCTTTTGGGGAATATGCAGGGACGGCCAGGCGCGTTCAGGCGGGTCCAGGGGCGGTTTTCAATCGTCGGAATTCTTGTGTTCATTACAGTCGCTTCGCCGCGATCTTCGCGAGCTTGGACAGTCAGCGGACGTAGAACAACGCGAGTGGCCGCGCCTTGAGATGAGTGCACCGAGATCAGTATGACCACACACTGGCTGTGGTAAGAGAAGAAATCGGCTTCTAGCAGGCTGTTGAAAAACCCCTTCCGTTGAGGGCTCCGCCGTGATTCCGTCAAGGTGCTCAATTGCCGGCGCTCAGGGTGCGAGATCCCGATTATTCTGCTTGGTCGCTTGGGCGTTTTCGGGCGCTGAACGTGAGGACGGACCCGACGACCTCGGGTTGGAAATCTTCGAAGCCCGACGACGTCAAGTCGCGGCTCAAGTCATCGAGCGCAAAAACATGGAGCCCGTGGCGATCCCTGCTCCAGCGGCGAAAACTTTCGTATTTGAGCAGGCCTCCCTCGCCGGCCGTGAAGGTGAACGTCGCCAGCACTGCTCCAAGCTTCATCACGCGCGCCATTTCTTTCAACGCGGCGACCGTATCCGTGAAGAGGTGAAGAGAACCGCAGCAGACGACAGCGTCGAAGCTCGCGTCGCCGAAGGGCAGCGCCTCGACTCGCGCGGGCGAAATGCAGATTCGAAATTCGCTCCGCCGCCGCATAGACGACTCCTTGGCGCAGTATCCCGCGGGAAACGTCGATCCCCCAGACTTCCCTCGCAGGCGACGCGATTTTTCGACCGAAGGTGCCGGGGCCGCAGGCGACATCAAGAACGCGCCCGCGGACGGCGGCGAGAATGTCCGCCACCGAGCGGATCAACTCGGGCAGCAAAGGCGCCCGAAGTCCGCCGTAGACCTTCATCACGACCGGGTACCAGAGCCGCGACTCGTAGAGGCTCGCCATCTTGTCGATGAACCGCATGCGGCGGAGCTGCGGATCGGGGCTCGCGGACAACTCTCCGGCGATGAATTCGGGAATGTCGTCTACGATGGAAAAGAAGCTGTCGCAGGACGCGCAGCGCAATCCCCCATTCGCCTCGACGAGCGGAGACTTGCAGTTCGGGCAGGCATAGAACGGCATCCAGGAGCGCAGGGCTGTGTTCACGCTCACTGCGTCGCCCTCATCGCTTTCATGTCGATCGTCGACAGGCAAGCCCGCCATGACGTCCCCCTCCGTCGTAACGCCTCCGCGCGTAAACAGCCGTTAGGTCCGAGTGCCGATCGGCGCTTCAAGCATTCGACGATATTGAGTTGAGACGGGTCAGAATGTGGAGCCGCTTCACAGTGTTGCGCAGGGTCTGCCGTTCTCGGAGCCTTTGGCGGCCGATCACCGGGCGGCCGAAAACCGCTCGTTCCGTGCTGCGCCGGCGTTATCGACATTCCTGTCCCTCCGCACTCGTCCAAGGCCTTTTCGTCGTCGGTCGCTTGAACGCCGCGCGCCATGTGGGGCCTTCGAAACTGCCTATTTATTCCATTCACGCAACCGGTTGATGAGGCAGTATCCATCGGCGTCATCTGAAGCAGTTACAAATTCGTCCGCAGCGGAAGAGAGACCATCCACCAATTGCTTCTTGAAGCGCTTGTGATGCGGATCCAACTCGAGAGTTGTCACCACGATAAGAATCTTTCTAGGTCCGCCAACGTTCGCCGGCCAGACATGGGCCTGAGCTATGCCTGAATTTGGGTGACGGCGTGGATCAGGCGGCGAATTTGGCTTCCGGCACGACCTCGATTCCGTCGCGGAATTTGGCGCCTTTGACGACCTTCGGCAACTGGTTCTGACCTTG
>JBEKVR010000120.1:0-15357 GCA_049513815.1 Roseiarcus sp.
TGATATCGCGAGGACCCGCTTACATGCGCCATCATGTGCCCCGCGAATCGCCGCCCCACCTCACGCCCCATCGAATCAGCGCGCAGCAGGCACATCAACTACGGAGTTCTCACACAGCCTGGGACGCGAGGGCGCCTCAGGATGAAGTCCGCGTAAACCCAGACGCCGCTCGCTCCTCGTGATGAAGCCATCTTCTCTTGAGCAACCGCGGCGCGCTTGCCCTGGGGACGGACTTTGCGCGCGCCTTGTCTCGCTGTGCAGAGCTCCAACGCCTCGACCGAAACCCGCCAACCGAGCCGCGTTGCGGAACAGCGGAGGGCGAAGACAATATAGTTGTTCGCCGGCGCTTGCCGCCCCGGCCGCGGTCGCCGACAATCGGCGCGCCAAATAGCGGATGAGAGGGAACTGATGCCGACGATTGCGTTTCTCGGGTTAGGCGCCATTGGCTCGCGCATGGCGCGACGCCTGATCGAAAACGGGAGGACGCTGCGTGTATGGAACCGCTCCCCGCAGCCGATCGCCGCACTGACGCGGCTCGGCGCGGTCGCCGCCGCCTCGCCGCGCGAAGCCGCGCAGGAGGCCGACATCGTCGTCTCGATGGTCGCCGACGACACGGCGGCGCGCGCGGTTTGGCTCGATCCCCAATCGGGCGCCGCTCAGGGTCTGCGGGCCGGGTCGATCGCGGTCGAAAGCAGCACGGTGACGCCGGCGTGGATCGCTGAGCTCGGCGCCGCCGTCAAAGCGCGCGGCGCTGCGCTCGTCGACGCGCCCGTCGCCGGCTCGCTGCCGGCGGCGGAGGCGGGGCAGCTGCTCATTTTGCTCGGCGGCGACGAGGCGGCGGTCGAGACAGTCAAAGAGGCGCTGGCGCCGCTGGCGTCGGCGTTCCGCCATCTCGGCCCGTCAGGCCGCGGCGCCCGCTTCAAGCTGGCGCTCAATCACCTGCTCGGGGCGCAGATCGCGCTGATGGCCGAAGTCCTCGCCGGCCTGGCGAACGACGGCTTCGACGAGAAAGCCGCCGCCGAGGCGCTGGCGGGCGCGCCGGTCGTCAGTCCCGCCGCCGCCAACTACGGCCGCCAAATGGCCGCCGGCCTGCACGAAAAGCTGTTCGGGGTCGACCTCATGGCGAAGGATCTGCGCTACGCGCTGCACGTCACCGCCGCGAAAGGCGTCAAGGCGCCGATCGCCGAAGCCGCGCTCGGCGTGTTCGAGGCCGCGTCGAAGGCCGGGCTCGGCGCGGCCAACGTGTCGAGCGTGCGAACGCTCTATCCCTGAGTGGCTTTTGCAAGGCCGCGGCGGCCGGCGGCTTAGCAGGGTCGAGTCGGCTGCGCCAGCTGTCGGATCATGGGCGGGCGACGATGATGTAGACGTTCACCGGCGCGGGATCGCCTTCCGGCCTCGTCACCGTCTCAGTGACGAGTTCAACGTCGACGCGGCCGAAGCCCGCCGCCTTGTGCATAGCGACGAGCGTCGCCGCGTCGCGCGCGTGGGAGCCGAATTCTGGCCGCAGCACCGGCATCAGCGCCGTGATCTCCGGCGAGCTCGCTGCGACGACGCTGAAGCCGTCCACTTTGAGCACGCGGCGTATCTCCGCGAGTTGGCGGGGCGGATCCGTCCAGAAGTAGATGACGTTGACGGCGAACACCCGGTCCAAGCTCGCGTCCGCTGCGGGAAGGCGCTCGGCGTCGGCGAGATGGAAAGCCGCCTGTCCGGCGGCGATCAGCGGCGCGTTGAACCGCCCCGCCTCCTCGACCATGGTCGGCGAAATGTCGACTCCAACATAGTTCAAACCATCGGCGCGCCGCATCAGGCTCGGAAGCAGGCGCCCATTGCCGAAGCCGATTTCAAGGACGTCCATGCCCTCTGCAAGATCGAGGCAGGAATAGACGGCCTCGTTGACCTTGGCGTTCAGCTGGTTCATGCGCAGCGCGATGTCGACGCCTACCGCGCCCTCGGGCCTGCCGAGCTGTCGCACGAGTTCGGCAGGCGCCAGCGTGGTGAAGTCCGCCATCTGTCCCCGCCCCCATGATCCCGCCGGCGCCGGCGGTCCTCGCCCGCAACAATAGGACGGGATCGCCCAGGCGAACAATCCGTTGCAGGCCGCTTCCTTGTTCTCGCCGGGGTGTCTGCGCCCCGACCGAAGCTTAGCGTCCGCCTTCCCGCGCGCGGAACCGACTTCGCCGTCGAACTCTTGGCGCCCAAGTCCGTCCCGGGTGGCTGTCGCGCCGATCCGCAGCGCGCCCTCTTCCCTCACTCCGCCGCTTGCGCGACCGCCGTCCCGGGGCGCACGCCGATGAACGCCCACAGGGTCGCGGCGGCGACGAGGTCGAAGCCGAACAGCATCGCGAACAGCGGCTCGTAGCCAATGGTGTTGGCGAGCTGGCCGACCAGCAGCGTGAACAGCGCGCCGCCGAGATAGCCGAACATGCCGGCGACGCCGGTCGCGGTCGCGACTTCCGGCTTCTCGAACACGTCGCCCATCAGCGCGTACATCATGCTCGACAGCATCTGGTGGGCGAAGCCGCCGAGCGAGAAGCACAGGATCGCGGTGATCGGATCGACGACAAAGCTGATCAGCGCCGGCCCGACCATGCACAAAGCGCCGATCGAGATGACGGTCAGCCGCGCGTTGACCATGTTGAGATGCAGCCGCTTGTGCAGGCTCGGCGCGAGATAGCCGCCGAAGATGCAACCGATGTCGGAAGCCAGGAACGGCAGCCAGGCGAACAGCGCGAACTGCTTGATGTCCATGCCGCGCACGCTGACCATGTAGAGCGGGATCCAGAAGGCGAAGGTCTGCCACGCCGGCTCGGTGAGGAAGCGGGCGATGATGATGCCGAGGAACCTCCATTGCGCGAACAGCGGCTTCAGCGACGGCTTCTGCGCCGGCGGCGGCTCGCGGCCTTCGTTGATGTAGGAGAGTTCCTCGGGCGACAGGCTGGGATGCACTTCAGGATCGCGATAGAGCCAGTACCACAGGACCGACAGCGCGACGCCAGGAAACCGGTGATCAGGAACGCCGGACGCCAGCCGTAGCTGGTGGCGATAAAGATGACCAACGGCGGGGTGATCATCGAGCCGATCGACGAACCGGAGTTGAACCAGCCGGTGGCGATCGAGCGCTCGCGCGACGGGAACCACACCGTCGACATCTTGGTTCCGGTCGGGATCGCGACCGCCTCGCTGAGGCCCAGCAGCGCGCGGAAGCCCGCCATCGAGATCCAGCCGGTCGAGAGGCCGTGCAGCGCCGCGGCGAGGCCCCAGACGAAGGCGGCGACGGCGTAGCCGATGCGCGGGCCGATCAGGTCGGTGACATAGCCGGCGACCGGCTGGGCGAAGGAATAGACGAGCTGGAACGACGAGACGACGTAGGAATATTGCTCGGTGGTGAAGTTGAGGTCCTTCTTGAGGATCGGCGCCAGCACGCCGAGCACGTTGCGATCGACATAGATGATGACCGTGCCGAGCAACATCAGCGCGAGCATCTTCCACCGCAGCGTGCCGATCCGAGCCATGAGGTCCCCTCCCCATCTTGTATTGCGTTTGGGGCCGGCGCCGGCGCGCACATGTCCCTCCCGGCCGCTCCCGCCTTCCCGCGAAATTGGCCTGACCACTTGACCATCAGGCCGATCGGCGGGAATGTCCAGCCCCAAATTCGCGCTATGCAGCGCCGATTCTCGCGAGGTTCCGCCATGACCGCTTCCGCGCGCCCGTTCGCGCTCGATCCCGACCGCCTGTTCCCCGCCGAGCCGCGGACTCGCGAAATCGCTCGCGCCCTCTACGAGACGGTGGCGCGGCTGCCGATCTTGAGCCCGCACGGCCACACCGATCCGCAATGGTTCGCCGACGACGCCGCCTTCCCCGATCCGGCGCGACTTTTCATCGCACCCGACCACTACGTCCACCGCATGCTCTACAGCCAGGGCGTGCGGCCCGAGGACGTCGGCGTGGCGCGCGTCGACGGCGGCCCGGTCGAAACCGACTCGCGCAAGATCTGGCGGCGCTTCGCTGAGAAGTTTCCTCTCTTCCGCGGCACGCCGTCGTGGCTGTGGCTCTGCCACGCGTTCACCGAAGTGTTCGGCTTTCCCGAGCGCCTGTCGGCCGAAAACGCCGATCGCGCTTACGACCACATCGCCGCCTGCCTGGCGCGGCCCGAATTCCGCCCGCGCGCCTTGTTCGAGCGTTTCAACATCGAGGCGTTGTCGACGACCGAGAGCCCGCTCGACGATCTCAGGCATCACCGCAAGATCAAGGACAGCGGCTGGCGCGGCCGGGTGCTGACCGCCTTCCGCCCCGATCCCGTCGTCGACCCCGCCTTCCCCGGCTTTCTTGACAATCTCGCCGCGCTCAGCCGCGTGACGGGCGAAGACGTCTCGACCTTCAGGGGCTATCTGGTCGCGCTCGCCGGCCGGCGCGCCTATTTCAAGTCGGTCGGCTGCACCTCGACCGACCACGGCCACCCGACCGCGCGAACCGCCGATCTCGCGCCGGGCGAAGCCGCCGCGCTCTACGAGCGCGTGCGCAAGGGCGGCGCATCGGCCGCCGACGCGGAACTCTTCCGCGCCCAGATGCTGACCGAGATGGCGCGCATGAGCCTCGACGACGGCCTCGTCATGCAGATCCATCCCGGCTCGTTCCGCGACCACAATCCGACGATCTTCAAGGCGTTCGGTCGCGACAAGGGCGCCGACATCCCGACCCCGACCGACTACGTCGTCGCGCTCAAGCCGCTGCTCGATCGCTTCGGCAACGAGCCGAGCCTGACGATCATTCTCTTCACCCTCGACGAGACCGCGTTCTCGCGCGAACTCGCGCCGCTCGCCGGCCATTATCCAACGCTCAGGCTCGGGCCGCCGTGGTGGTTCCTCGACAGCCCGGAGGGCATGCGGCGCTTTCGCGAGACGATCACCGAGACCGCCGGTTTCTACAACACCGTCGGCTTCAACGACGACACGCGCGCCTTCCTGTCGATACCGGCGCGCCACGACATGAGCCGCCGCGTCGATTGCGCCTTTCTCGCCCGACTGGTCGCCGAGGGCCGGCTCGAGCGCGACGAAGCGTTCGAAGTCGCGCACGATCTCGCCTATGGGCTGGCGAAGTCGGCCTACAAGCTGTGAGGCGCGACGACGCGGCCTTTGACTTCGTCGCACGCGGGCGCTCGGCTCCAGCGCCCTGAAAGGAAGCGGCGATGCCATTCCAGCCTGTCGACAGCCGGCGGCTTTACGAACAGGTCGCCGACCAGATCGGCGCCCTCATTCGCGCCGGCGAGTTCGCGCCGGGCCAGCGGCTGCCGGCCGAGCGCGACCTCGCCAAGAGCCTGCGCGTGAGCCGACCGGTGGTGCGCGAGGCGATGATCGCGCTGGAAATCGGCGGGCTCATCGAAGTGCGCACCGGCGCCGGCGCGTTCGTCCGCGACCAGCCGCTGACGCCGGCGGCGCCGATCAACACCGGCCACAGCCCGAGCGACATCCTCAGCGCGCGCATGCTGATCGAGGGCGAGGCGGCGGCGCTCGCCGCAACGCGCGCGACCCCGCTCGACCTCGCCGCCATGGCGGCGCAGCAGGACGAGATGATCGCCGAGCACGCCGCCGGACGCGAATGGCGCGGCGCCGATCTCGGCTTCCACTCGGCGATCGCGCGCGCCAGCGGCAACGCCGCGCTGACGGCGGTGGTCGAGCGCCTGTGGCAGGAGCAGCACGCGCCAGTGTTCTCGCTGCTGTCGGAGCGCGTGCGTTTACGCGACAACTGGACAGCGACGGTGCGCGGCCACGCCGACATCTTGGCGGCGATCCGCGCCGGCAAGCGCAAGGGGGCGCGCGACGCAATGCGCGCGCATTTGACTCAAGTGCTGTCCGTCATGACCGGCGAGGCCGACGATGGACAGGGCGCGGCGAGAAGCAAAGTCATGTCCCGGCGGCGGCGGACGCGGTAGAATCGTCCACGGCAAATTCGAATTGGCGTCCGTCTCTCGTCCCGCGCTCAGCGTCGCTTTCTCGTGCGCCCGACGACGCGTAAATCCGCTCCGCGTCCCTTGTTAAGCCGCCGCCCCGGGGCTCGCGAGGCCCGAGGCAGCGGTCCGAAGCGCGGTTTCTCAGCCAACTTCGATGCGTCTACCCAGCCGCCGAAGCTAAGCCTTCACCCCCGCCGATTTGAATTTGGCAGCGATTGAGCCCGCCTTGCCGAAGGCGGCCTTCATGTCGGCCGAACTCAACGCGAGGGTCGTCTTCAGGTCCTTGACCCCACCGCTCGCTGCAGCGACGACCGCCACCGTTGCAGCGCCATCGATCGGGCCTTCGGATACGATCAAGAAGTCGTATTCTCCGAAGGTCATGTAGTAGCCGAGAAGCTTCCCGCCGGCGCTCGCGAACAGTTGGGAGACGCTCTCCGCCCGGTCTTCGGGCTTCGCGATCATTCCCTTCATAGCGTCTTGGGTGAATCGGCCCTGAGTGATGAACAGCGCCATAGTCTCCTCCTCCGTAGAGGGAAAACAAAATAATCTACCAATTTTGCCCTTCGAACGGGTTGAGGACGGTCAAGTTTCGTGGGCTCCGTCTCTTCATCTTTGGCGCCCTCGGCGATCGATTCTGGAATTGCGGCGGCCGAGATGTCGATTCGCCGCGCACGGGGCGCTAAGCTTGAATCGCGTCGACTCGCGCGTCGGCGCCGGCTGGGAGTGCGCATGGACCGCCTCGACTGCGACCGCATGTTTCTCGCCGTCTACGAGACCGGCGGCTTCTCGCGCGCGGCCAAGAAGCTCGGGACCAGCGCCGGCCAGGCGTCAAAACTCGTCACCCGACTCGAGAACGAACTCGGCGTCCAGCTTTTCCACCGCACCACGCGCGCGCTTTCGCCGACCGAAATCGGCCGCGCCTATTACGAGCGGCTGAAGGGCCTGATCGAGGAATTCGACGCGCTCGAGTCCTCGGTGCGCAGCGCCTCGGGTCGCGCCGCCGGCCGCATCGCGCTGACCGTGCCGATGTCGTTCGGCTCGACCCAGCTCGCGCCGGCGCTGGTCGCCTTCGCCGAGGCCTATCCCGAGATCCAGCTCGACGTTTCTTTCTCCGACCGACTCGCCAATCTCGTCGACGAGGGTTTCGACGCCGCAGTGCGCATCGGCGAACCGGAGGATTCGAGCCTGATCGCGCGAAAACTATGCCCGATGCGCATCGTCGCCTGCGCCGCGACGTCCTATCTGACGCGCCGCGGCTTTCCCGCCGGGCCCGCCGTGCTCGCCAACCACGATTGCATCATCGACACCAATTTCCGCGACCCCAGCGTCTGGCGCTTCCGCACCCCCGAGGGCGAGCCGGTTCGCGTCGCGGTGCATGGACGGTTGCGCTTCTCCAACCCGGAAGTCTGCATCGCCGCCGCCGTCGCGGGACTCGGCGTCGCCCGCGTGCCGAGCTTCATCGCCGGCCCGCGCATCGCCAACCGTGAGCTGACCCCGGTGCTCGGCGCGTTCGAGTTGCCGCCCTCGGGGCTTTTCGTCGTCTATCCGCCGGGGCGCCATCTGGCGGCGCGGGTGCGAGCGCTGGTCGATTTCCTGTTCGAGCACTTCCGCGGCGTGCCGCGCTGGGACCAGGGCTGGTGACGCCGTTCATTCCGATTCGGAACGAAAATCGATCCTGAATTGGATATTATAATCCAACTCGAACGAGCGCATGTAGCGAACCACGGGGCAGCCGATGTCGGCCGCCAATTGGGAGAGTTTCGCATGTCCATCGCAATTCTCGGCGCCGGCGCCATGGCCAAGGGTCTGGCCGCTCTGTTCGCCAAGGCGGGTTACAAGGTCGTCATCGGCGCGCGCGACGTCGCCAAGGCGCAGGCCCTAGCCGCTTCCACCGGCCACGGCGCGCGCGGCGACGCCATCGCCGCCGCCGCCAAGTCGGCCGAAGTGATCGTGCTGGCTGTGCCCTTCGACGCCGCGGCCGCGACGCTGGCCGCCACCGGCGACGTCGCCGGCAAGACGATTGTCGACATCACCAACCCCCTCACCCCCGATTACATGGGCCTGACCATCGGCCACACGACCAGCGCCGGCGAAGAGATCCAGAAGCTCGCGCCGAAGGCCAAGGTGGTGAAGGCGTTCAACACCATCTTCGCCCAGGTGCTGCAGAACGGCGGCAAGGCGGCCGGTCGCACGACCACCGTGTTCGTCGCCGGCGACGACGCATCGGCCAACGGCGTAGTCGAGGCGATCGCCCGCAAGGCGGGCTTCGACGTCGTGCAGACCGGCGGCCTCAAGGTCGCGCGCTATCTCGAGCCGCTCGCCGGCCTCAACATCGCGCTCGGCTACGGTCGCGGCCTCGGCACCGACATCGCGCCGACCTGGAACGTCAGCGCCGCCAAGGCGGCGTGAGCCGTCGCCACAAGGTTGTAACAGATCGCGCGCGTCCCGCAGGATGCGCGCGTCTTCACGATTGAGGAGCAGCTCGCCTTGTCTGGTTCGAGCGACAGCCTGGTCATCTTCCTCCACGGGGTCGGCGCGTCCGGCGCCGATCTCGCGCCGCTCGCTGAGCCGCTGTCGGCGTTTCTGCCCTCGACGGTCTTCGCGGCGCCCAATGCGCCGGAGCGGTTCAACGGCGGCGGCGCCGGGCGACAATGGTTCAGCATCGCCGGCGTTAGCGCCGACAATCGCCAACAACGAATCGAGCAGGCGCGCGAAGCGTTCGATCGCGCGGTGTCGGCGACGCTCGCCGAGCGTGGCTTCGCCGGCCGGCTTGATCGCGTCGCTTTGTTCGGCTTCTCGCAGGGCGCGATGATGGCGCTCGACGCAGTCGCCAGCGGCCGCTGGCCGGTCGCGGCGGTGGTCGCCTCTTCCGGCCGATTGGCCGGCGCAGCCGATCCGCTTCCCGCTGCGGCGACGACGCCGGTGATGCTGCTGCACGGCGAAGCCGACGCGATGGTTCCAGCCGAGGAAAGCCGCCGCGCCGCGACGCGGTTGAAGGCGGCCGGGTTCACGGTCGAAGCGCGTTTCTTCGCCCGGCTCGGCCACGCGCTGTCGGCCGAAGGCGTCGAGGCTGCGGGCGCCTTCCTCGCCAGCGCCCTGAAGCCCGCTTGAACGAAAGGAAATAGCGATGTCCGAACTCCCCGCCGCGCTCGCCGATCTGCCGGCGACGCCGCGTATGCCAGCGGTGTTCGTCGGCCACGGCAATCCCATGTTCGCCATCGAGGACAGCGCATACGGCCGCGCCTGGCGCGCGCTCGGCGAGTCCTTGCCCGCCCCGCGCGCGATCCTCGTCGTCTCGGCGCACTGGATGACGCGCGGCGCGACCATGGTCCATATCGGCGCCAAGCCGAAGACGATCCACGATTTCGCCGGCTTCCCGCGCGAGCTGTTCAGCCAGCAATATCCGGCGCCGGGCGCGCCCGACGTCGCGCAGGCGACGATCGCGCTGGTCAAGCGCAGCCACCTCGAGCCCGACGAGCGATGGGGCCTCGATCACGGCGCCTGGTCGGTGCTGCTGCACATGTTCCCCAAGGCCGACGTGCCGGTGTTCCAGCTTTCGCTCGACCTCAGCAAGTCGCCGGCCGAGCATTTCGAGCTCGCCAAGGAACTGAAGGCCCTGCGCGAACGCGGCGTGCTCGTCATCGGCTCCGGCAACCTCGTCCACAACCTGATGGCGATGAATCCCAGCGCGCCGCCCTACGACTGGGCGATCGATTTCGACACGCGGCTGACCACGCTGATCGAAGAGCGCGACTTCCGCGCCATCGCCGAGGACGCCCCGCGCCTGCCGTCGGCGCGCTACGCCCACCCGACGCTGGAACACTTCCTGCCCGTGCTCTATCCGCTGGCGATCGCCGACCCGAAGGACGAGATCAAGTTCTTCAACGCCTCGTTCGACATGGCGTCGCTGTCGATGCGCTCGTTCACGTTGTCCTGAAACGGAAGCGGCCGCGCCGAGCTCTCGCCCGACGCGGCCGCAGGATTCGAGCCGCTATAGCCTACTGATTGATCGCGGCGTACTTGCCGTCGTGCCACTGGTTGATGTCGAAGTGCGGATCCTTGACGTCGCCCTTGGCATCGAAGGAGACCGGGCCGAGCAGGGTGTCGATCGGCTGGCCGTTCTCCAGCGCCTGGGCGACCTTGACCGGATCGTCTGAGCCGGCGCGCTTGATCCCTTCGACGATCGCCTGGACGACGCCGTACGAGAACAGCGTGAAGCCTTCAGGGTTGTAGCCCTGCGCCTTGAATTGCTCGAGGGCCTTGGCGGCGGTCGGCGCGCGGCGCGGATCGGCGGCGAAGGTGAACAGCGTTCCCTCGCCCGCCGGGCCGGAGATCTGCCAGAATTCGGCGGTGGCGAGACCATCGGCGCTCATCAGCTGGAACTTGTAGCCCTGGTCGGCCGCCTGGCGCAGGATGAGGCCGGCTTCGGTGTGGTAGCCGCCGTAATAGAGGAATTCGACGCCGGCCGACTTCAGCTTGCTGACGATCGCGCTGTAGTCCTTCTCGCCGGGGTTGATGCCCTCGAACATCACTTCCTGGACGCCCAGGCTATTGAGCGTCTGTTTGACGACTGTCGCCAGGCCTTTGCCGTAGGCCGCCTTGTCGTGCAGGATCGCGATCTTCTTGTCTTTGTAGTTCTTGGCGATCCACGGGGCGACGAACGCGCCCTGCGCGTCGTCGCGCGGGAAGTCGCGCATGATCAGGGGATAGCCCTTCTCGGTCAGCGCCGGGTTGGTCGACGCCGGGCTCATCATCAGCACTTTGTTGTCATTGTAGACGTCGGAGGCGGGAATCGACGAGCCCGAGCAGGCGTGACCGTCGACGAACTTGATCTGCTGGCCAACGATGAGGTTGGCGACCGCGACCGCCTGCTTGGGATCGCAGACGTCGTCTTCGACGACGATCTTGACATGGCGGCCGGAGACGCCGCCCGCTTCATTGATCGCTGCGGCCGCCGCTTCGGCGCCCCGCTTCATTTGATCCCCGATCGCCGCCACTGGGCCCGTCATCGGGCCGGCGACCGCAATTGTGATGTCGTCGGCTTTGACGGGCGCAATGGCCAAGGCCGAGACGAACCCTGCCAATGACAGGACGAAGGCTGTGCGCATAACGAAGTACCCTCCTTGCACAAAGAAGGCGCGCCAGCGCGCCTCCGCGCCGCGGCGAACTTTTTCCTGGATAGGCCCGGAAAGCGCGGTCCGCGCTTTGCGCCCCGTCGTCCGCGGGCGAAGCGTTCGATATACCGAACTGCGCGTCTCGTCTAATGGAAACGCCGCGGCGCGTCGTCGCGGCTACGAGACGAAAAGCGCGAAATAGATCACATAGATCGAGCCAAGCAGGCGGTCGACGATCGTCCATAAGAAAGAGTGATCGTTACCATGTGAAACGGCGATCGCAAGCGCCAAGCCAGAACTGACTCCATACTTTGCGCCTTCGCCCGCGCGCCGCAATAACCCGCGGCGTTCTTGGTCTCAGCCTGCCGCGCCGTGTCTGATCGCCGACGCTGACCCGAAGCCCAGACGGTCGCGGCCTGGCCACCGGTAACGACGCCCCTCGCAAATTCGGCCAAACCGCTTTATACGCGCCAGCATCAACGGAGGCGCGCAAGCCTCCCCAAGAGGAGCCTTCATGACCCGATCAGCGCCAGCGCCGGCTCGCCGGCTCGTCTTCTTGTTTGCCGCCATCCTCAGCGCCGCCTGGCTCGTCGCCGGCGCCGCGCAGGCCGACCCGCGAGTTCTCGCCAGGATCAACGGAGCGCCGATCACCGAGGACGACGTCGCCGACGCGATGCAGGACATCGGCCCCGGCCTGCCGCAGAAGCTCGAAGGCCCGGCGCGGCAGAAATACGTGGTCGACTACCTGATCGATCTGCGTTTGGCGGCCGCCAAGGCCAAGACCGACAACCTCGACCAGGGCGCCGAATTCGCGCGCCGACTCGAATATTACCACGACAAGCTGGCGATGGAGTCGCTGCTCGGCCAGGTCGGCAAGGCGGCGCAGACCGACGAAGCCGAGCACAAAGCCTACGACGACGCCGCCAAGGCCAACCCGCCGGTCGAGGAAGTCCACGCCCGCCACATCCTGCTGCCGACCGAAGAAGAGGCGAAAGCCGCGGCCGAGCGCGTCAAAAAGGGCGAGGACTTCGCCAAGGTGGCCACGGAACTGTCCAAGGACCCGGCCGGCGACGGCGGCGACCTCGGCTGGTTCACCAAGGACCGCATGGTGCCCGAATTCGCCGACGCGGCGTTCAAGCTGCAGCCCGGCCAGATCTCCGATCCCGTGAAGAGTCAGTTCGGCTGGCACGTCATCAAGGTCGAAGAGCGGCGGATGCGCACCTTCCCGCCGTTCGAAGAGCTGAAGGACCAGGCCGCGCGCTTCGTCGCCCAGAAGGCGCAGAGCGATCTCATCGCCTCGCTGCACGGTTCGGCCAAGATCGAGCGCGCCGACGATTCCGGCAATCTCGTCCCCGACCCCGCGCCGACGCCGAGCGCGACCCCGGCGACCGGCGGCGACGCCAAGCCCAAGACGCCCTGAGGCGCTCGCTGTTCCTCCCGCCCCGCCGACAAGCGGGGCGGAACGCCCGCGCTCGCCGCGCGGCCTCCTTCGACCCGGATCTTCCCCGCATGGCCGCCTCCGCCTCGATCTCGCCGCTCGCGCCCAAGACCTTCCCTGCCTTGCCGCCGATCGACGGCGTGCGTTTCGCCGCCGGCGCCGCCGGCGTGCGCTACCAGGGGCGAACCGACGTCATGCTGGCGCTGTTCGACCGACCGGCGACGGTCGCCGGCGTGTTCACCCGTTCGAAGTGTCCTTCGGCGACGGTCGACTGGTGCCGCGCCGCCCTGAGCGAGGGGCGCGCGCGCGCGCTGGTGGTCAATTCCGGCAACGCCAACGCTTTCACCGGCGCGGCCGGCGTGGCGACCACTTCCGCCGTCGCCAAGGCGATCGCCAAGGCGATCGGCGCGGCGCCGAACGAGGTCTACCAGGCTTCGACCGGCGTCATCGGCGAACCGATGGACCCGGCGCCGATCGTCAACGCGCTCGACGGGCTGATCGCCGCCGCCAAGCCCGACCGCCTGATCGACGCGGCGCGCGCGATCATGACCACCGACACGTTTCCCAAGGTCGCGACGGCCCGCGTCAAGCTCGGCGACGCCGAGGTGACGATCAACGGCATCGCCAAGGGCGCCGGCATGATCGCGCCCGACATGGCGACGATGCTGTCCTTCATCTTCACCGACGCGCCGATCGCCGCGCCGGCGCTGCAGGCGCTGCTCAGCAAGGGGGTCGACCGCTCGTTCAACGCCATCACCGTCGATTCCGACACGTCGACCTCCGACACGCTGCTGATCTTTTCGACCGGCGCGGCGGCGGCGCGCGGCGCGCCGTCGATCGCCGACGCCGCCGACCCGCGCCTCGCCGCCTTCCGCCGCGCGCTCGACAAGCTGCTCGTCGACCTCGCCCAGCAGGTGGCGCGCGACGGCGAGGGCGCGCGCAAATTCGTCGAGGTCAGGGTCGCCGGAGCGGCGACGCGCCGCGCCGCCAAGCGCATCGCGCTGGCGATCGCCAATTCGCCGCTGGTCAAGACCGCGGTCGCCGGCGAGGACGCCAACTGGGGCCGCGTCGTCATGGCGGTCGGCAAGGCCGGCGAGAAGGCCGAGCGCGACAAGCTCGACATCTTCTTCGGCGATCTGCGCGTCGCCCACGCCGGTCAGCGCGACCCCGACTACAGTGAGGCGGAAGCCTCCGCCTACATGAAGAAGAGCAAGATCGTCATCGGCGTCAACGTCGGCGTCGGCACGGCGACGGCCAAGGTGTGGACCTGCGACCTCACCAAGGAATACATCGCCATCAACGGCGACTACCGCTCTTGAAGCTGCTGCTGGTCGTCGCCGCGGCGCTGGTCGACGCCGACAATCGCGTGCTGATCGCCCAGCGCCCGAAGGGCAAGACGCTGGAGGGTCTGTGGGAGTTTCCCGGCGGCAAGCTCGAACCGAGCGAGCGGCCTGAGGACGCGCTGATCCGCGAGCTCAAAGAGGAGCTCGGCGTGACGGTGAAGGCCGCCTGCCTCGCGCCGCTGAGCTTCGCCAGCCACGCCCACGACGACTTCCACCTGCTGATGCCGCTCTACGTCTGCCGCCGCTGGGAAGGTTTCGTCCAGCCGCTCGAAGGCCAGGCGCTGAAGTGGGCGCGCGCCAAGGACCTGCGCAACTACCCGATGCCCCCCGCCGACGCGCCGCTGATCCCGCATTTGGTCGATCTGCTGGGGTGAGGCGCAAGGCGCTTTTCAAAGAAGACGCTGGTCGCGACGGCCTCCGACGACATCGCAGCGTACGCCCCAAATGCCGCGCAGCGGATGAAGCCCGCGCGCTCGTATAGCCGAATCGCCGCCTTCTGTTTGTCTCCGGTCTCCAATCGCAAAAGGAACAGTCCGGCGCCGCGCGCCTCGGCTTCAAGCCGACCCAACAGGGCTTGCGCCGCCCCGCGGCCACGCGCGGCCTCGCGAACGTACATGCGTTTCACTTCAGCAAAATCGGCAAACAACGCCACGCCGCCGCAGCCGATCGCCATCCCGTTCAATCGCGCCAGAAAAAATCGGATGTGCGGCTTGAAGATCGCGTCTAGCGGCAGCCCATGCTGCTGCTCGGGCGGGTATTCGCTGGCGAGGACGCGCTCCAACTCGCTGATCAAATTGCGCACTTCGTCTGTCGGAGACCGCGCAATTTCGATGACAATTCGATCCGCCATGGCCCACCTCCGAAATACTTAGCAGTGAAGCATTGTTTCCCCACTTGCGACCTCGTGATCGCACCGTCTCGCCGCGAGAAGCTCGCGATCACGCCGTAGTCGGCGTCAAAGCCCTCTACGCCGGACGATATCGGTAGGGTCGGCTTGAAAGTCTTTGTGGCCAATGCATTAACCCTGCACAACGAGAATCGCTCGAACAGCCCCGAGTTACCTTTTTCATTTGCGCCGGCCGCGTACCATTCTCCGCGCCACCGCTGAGAAAACTTGCATGACGCCTATTATCCGCACGCGCGTCGAAGTCGCGCGCTGGATCGCCATTCAGACCGCATACGCGGCGGCCTTCATCCTGCCGGCGACGGCGGCGGCGTGCCTGTGGCTGTGTGGCGGCGATCTGTCGCGCGCGATCGGCGGCTGGGAGGCGATGCGGTTCATCCTCGGCCTCGCGCTCGCGGAAACACTGTTGTTCACGCCGATCGTCGCGATCCGCTCGGTGGAGACGCTGCGTCAGCTTAATCTCGCGCGGGACGAGCTTGATCGGCTCACCGGCGTCGACCCGCTAACCGGTCTGCTCAATCGCCGCGGGTTCGAAAAGGCGGCGGCGGATTTGTCCGCCGCGACCGAGGCGCGCGACGCGCCCGTCGCGGCGCTGGTCTGCGACGTCGACG
>JBEKVR010000121.1:0-15261 GCA_049513815.1 Roseiarcus sp.
AGGTCAGAACCAGTTGCCGAAGGTCGTCAAAGGCGCCAAATTCCGCGACGGAATCGAGGTCGTGCCGGAAGCCAAATTCGCCGCCTGATCCACGCCGTCACCCAAATTCAGGCATAGCTCCGTTGACGGCTCAGTTTTCCCCGCCGCCGTCTTTTTGCGCGATGACCTCGAAGACACTCATGAGCGTCGCGGCGGACCTGACGGTGACACGCCCGTAATGCCCGTAATCCGGTAATCCCGGGAACAGAACACGTTAATTCTACACGCCCGCTTCATTCCCAACGCGGCGCATCGTCGCTTTCGGGTGGTCGCCTTACCAATCCGAGGGCCCGGGCTTCGGATTTTGCGCGCGCTCGCTCGGCAAGTCGCGCCGATTCTCGGCGCCTCAACCAGGCGCGCCCCGGCGATCGCCGTCGACCGCTCGTCGGCGCCCTTCACGCCAAAGGCGGACGGCGACGACGACGATGGCGAGCGCGCCGGCGGCCGCCAGCACGAAGACCAAAGCCGAGTTCTCAATCCAGGCGATGGCTGGAATCCCCAACGCCATGATCAGCGCCAGCAGACAGATTCGCCAGGAGAGAACCTGCGCGCCGGCGCTGAAGGCGCCGAGCGTCAGCAGCGTGTAAACGGCGAGGCCCGTCGAGTTGGCGCTGAAGATTCGCTGCACGCTCGGCAGCAGCAGCAGATTCATCACGACCAGGAACGCCGCCCAGTGCAGCGACTGGGTCAGGATCAAACGCGATCGGGCGGCGGCGCCGCCGGCGCTCCGCCATCCAGCGGCGACGCAGGCGACACCGATGAGCGGCGCCAGCAGCTCCCAATAGACAATAAGCGGCTGTTTGGAGACGCTGGTGTCAGCGACGCCGATCATGATCAGGACGAGCAATGCGACGAAGGGAAGCTCCCTGACCCATAGGCTCGGGCGGTCCGGCGAACGGGCCGCCGCAGTTTCAGATTCTGTTCCGCTCATGGCCGTCGCCTGCGCTTGGCGTTGATGGACAAGCGGGGCTTCAGGCCCGCCGGCGTTTGTCGAGCCGCGACTTGAGCTTGAACGCGAGCACGACGAGGGAGACGCCGAAGATGAGCGCATAGGCGCCGAGCCACCAGGTCAGCACCACCGCGCCGATCAGCGGGGCGACGACCAGCAGCGCGCCGTAAATCAACGAGACAAGCCCGCCGACGACCAGCCACCAGCGACCGTCTTCGGTTCCGAGCCGAAACGCCGCCGCCAGCTCCAGGGCCCCGGTCAGGATCGCCCAGACCGCAACCAGCAGCACGAACGCGACCACGGTGATTCCCGGCCACAGCACGGCGATCACGGCGACGGCGATGTTGACCAGACCCTCGAACACGAGCAGACCCCAGCGTTGGCCGGCCTGCGCCGCCCGAACCGCGCTGACGACGCCGAAAACGCCGTCGACAAACGCGTAGATCGCGAACACGATCACCAGCGACAGCATCGTCGCGCCGGGGAGAAACAACGCGATCAGGCCGAATACGACGCCGAGAGCGCCGCGAAGCCCGATCGCCCACCAGTTGCGGGCCAGCAGGGCGGCCAGCAGATCGCGCCCAGGCGAGAGTTCGCCGCCAAATCTTGTTCCAGTCATGACTTGCTCCTTGATCGTTGAGGGTTTGACGCCTGCGCGCCGCGCGCTGAAGGCGCGACCGGCGCGCGTTCTTCACATTGAACGCAGGCCGAGCGCGATCGCGATCCACGCAAAGCCGAAGAAGATGAGGTCGATGCCGAGGAAGAGCCCGATCGCCCAAAGCGCCGAGGCCGGCCATTCCGCCATCACCAGCACGCCCAGCGCCAAAGTGATGACGCCGTCGGCGACCTGCCAGCTTGACCCCGGCAGCGCAAGCGCCACCGCGACGACGATCTGGAAAAGCCCGCCGACCAGGAAGAACGCCGCCATGAACAGGGTCATCACTTCGGCGCTTGGCCGCGGCTTCACGACCATCAAGAGACCGGCGACGCCAAACAGGATCGCCGCCAGCAGGTGCTGGAAGAATCCCGCCCAGTGCCCGACCATGACGGCCTGCGCGATCTCGATGCCGGACGCCGCGAGCAGCAGCCAACCGAAAAACAGCATTGACGCGACGGTCGCCGCGAACGAACGCACGACCGCCGCAAGACCCAAGACCGCCACGCCGATTCCGAATGCGAGAAACCAACCCCAGTTCTGGGCAAGTTCATGCGGCAATCGGACGAGAAATTGAATTTCGTCGCTCATCGTCTGCTCCTAAGAGGTCAGCCCAACCCCCTGGCGGGCGCCGCTCGCCGCGGCCTCGGAATCCCAAGGCCACAAAGCGGCGCCCGACCAGGGATCGGCGGGACTTACTTGCCCGGCGCGTGGTCGGCGTCGCGACGCGCGAGCCACGCTTCGAGCGCCGCGTGTTCCGCAGCGTCAATTGCCGCCACGGCGACGTCGACCGCCGCCTGCGCGTAATGTTCGGCGACCTCGGCCCGGGCTTTCAGCTTTGCCGTCTCCCCCTTGACCTTCAGCGCGGCGACGGAGTCCTGCGCGGCCGCCGCCCGCTCCTTCGCCCACTTCTCGACTTCCGCTCGGGCGGCCGCGGCCTTGGGCTTGCTCTGTTCGATGCGCTTCGCCACCTCGTCCAGGCAGGCGCGCGCATCGCGCTCGGCGGTCTCCGCTGTCGCGTCGATCTTGCCCTTCAAGGCCGACAGATCGCTGTCGGCCTGCATCAGCTTGAGGCGAAAGATTTCGCGAAATTGATCAATGCGTTGGTTCATGGCGCAACTCCTTTCGACGGGTCTTCCGTTGGAGGCCGGGGTCATGCCACGACAGCGGCGGCGCGCGGAAGGTCGCCGCCGGCCAAGTTTCGGCGCGATTTTGGCCGCCGCGGCGCGCATCCACGACGCGCCGAAGCCGCCACGCGGTCGTCTTACGCGTTGCTGGCGATCGCTCTGAATTGCTGCGGCGACATGTTCGTCCAGCGCGCGAAGGCCCGCCGGAAGTTCGCCGCCTCATTGAACCCCAAGACGTCGCTCGCCTCTTCGACGGTCATATCGGTGTCCCTGAGGTATTTGATCGCGACTTGCAGTCGCAATTCGTCGCGCAACTTCTGAATCGAAGCGCCCTCCTCTTGCAGCTTGCGCCGCAGCGTGCGCGGCGACTGCCCGAGATGGCGGGCGATGTCGTCAACCGGAATCGGCTCAGCGAGATTGGCGAGCAGCGCTTCGCGCACCTTTCCCGACAAGCCCTTGCGAAGGTCGAACTCTTCCAGGAGCTTGTCGCACATCTTCAAGACCGTCGGGTTGGTGAGTCTGTCGCCGAGCGGCGGGACGGCGTCGAGCAAAGTTGAATCGAACGCCATTTCATTGCTGGCTTGACCGAACAGCGCGTCGCAGGAGAACACGTCGCGATACCGCTGCGCGGCCAAGGGCGCGGGATAGGCGAAGCGAAACGCCGTCGGCTTGAATGCAGGTCCCATCACGTCGCGATGCAACGACACGTGGATGCCGAACTGCATCTCGACGAGAAATCGGTAGAGCCTGGCGTCGATCAGGGGATGCGGTTCCGGATCAACGGTCCAGATCCCGCATCCCGCTTCCTCTCGGAAAGAAACGCCGGCCAGGGGCGTCGTCAGTTCGTGGTACTTGGCCGCGACTTGCACCGTCTGGCGGAAATCCGTGCTGGTGAGAATCGCGAAACCAAAGAGACCAAAGGTCGACACACGCATTCTCAAACCGGCGCGATAGGCGAAGAACGGATCGTGCGAGCGCTCCATCGCTTCACGGCAGATCCAAAGAATCTGGTTGATGGAAACCCTGGTCTTCGGCGACGCGAGCGCGCCCGGCGAAAGTTGGACGGCTCGAAGCGCGTCGTCGATCGCAACGCCATCCTCCGTCAGCGCAGTCACGATCGCCGCGAGCTTGCCGGCCGGATGGATCTTGTCGTCGAGCCCCCCTCTGGCCATGCTCGCTCTAGCTCCGTGGCGGGAAACGCCGATGGGCGACCGGTCGCTCGGGCGCGACAAGTCTAAGCGCGCGCGGCCGAATCCGGTAGTGCAGCGGCGTCTCCATGACCGCCACCTCGCCGTCGAAGGGAACGTTGGCCCGCGGCGTCGCGGGCTCGACCCAAAGGTCCTCGGTCTCGAAGACGTTCAGCTCCTCGTCGGGCTCGCGCCCGACGAGCGCGCGCAGGGCGACGCGCCGTATCTGATCGCCCCCTTCTCGGCGATGGAGTACCTAATGAGCGAGCCGGGCTCTTGCTGTGGCCGGCGGACCGGCGAGCCGACGGCGGCGTCGTCCAGGAGACAGGATTGTGAAGCTGATCGAACCGCGCTTCCGCGGGCTGTTCGTGTCTCTCTTCGCGCTCTTCACCCTATTCGGCACGTCGATGACGATCATCGGCGCGACGCTGCCGAAGATCCTGGCGAATTTCCATTGGGACTACCTGACGGCCGGAATTGTCATTGGCGCCGGCGCCGTCGCCTACTTCGTGTCCACGTTCGTCGCCGGCTACCTGGTGAAGCATTGGGGTCCCAAGCCGACGATATTGGTCGCTCTGACGCTCATCGTCGCCGGACTCGCGTTCTTCGCCACGACGCCCGATCCCGCAGCCAACACGCTGTTGAGCGCGCTCATCGGCCTCGGCCAGGGCGGCGTGGAGGTCGGCGTCAATTCGACAATCTTGCGCATGGACGTCCGCAACACCGGTCGACCGATGAACCTTTTGCATGGCGCTTTCGCCGTCGGCGCGATCGCCGGACCGCTGGCGGTCAGCCTTCTGCTGCAGAGCGGGCTTGACTGGGCGGCGGTATACCGGGGCATGGCGGCGATCTTCGCACTGCTGGCCGCGCTGATGGCGTTCGCCGCGTTGCCGTCCATCCAGCAGAAAGCCGATGAACATGACGAAACACCCGAGCGACTGAGCGCAAATCCGGCCTACTGGCTGTCGTTCTTCGCGCTGTTCCTCTACCTCGGCGTTGAGTTGGGCGTTTCGAACTGGGTCGCCGAGTATTTTGTCGTGGTTTTCGCCTATTCGCCCGACGCCAGCGCCATGCTCGTTTCGCTGTTCTGGCTGGGTCTGTTGGCCGGCCGCTTCGGCGTGCCGTTGCTCTACAAAGACTCGCACCCGGACGCCGTGCTGGTCGGACTTTCGGCGCTGGCGACAGCGTCCATCGCCCTGCTCATGGCGTTGGGCTGCGCCGCCCCCACCGCGATCGCGGCCGACATCGCCAGGGGATTGTTGTTTCTGGCGGGCCTGGGTTGCTCGATCTACTACCCAGGCGTGATGACTCTGGTCGGCAAATGTTTCCCGCGGGCGCAAAGCCAGGCGATTGGCTTTGCGGCGACCGGCGGCGGAATCGGTTCGTTCATCTTCCCCTTCCTGATGTCCTCGATCGCGCAAAACTGGGGCATCCGGGCGGGATTTGCGGCCTACAGCGTTTTCGCCGCGGGGATGACCGTTGTCGGCGTTTGGCTCGCCGTCGTCGCCAGCAAGGGAAAGAACGTGCGAGCGCTTTCCTTATCGACATTGCGCTGAGTTCTAGGCGCTCGCGCGCCTTGCGGCGCAGTCCCTCATCCGACCCGCTACGCCGGCCACCCCCGTGTCAAGCCCGGGGGCAGGCTCTTCTCCCGAACGGGAGAAGGGATTAGGCGCTTGCCTCGCCCGCCTCCCGCTGTATTGAGGCGCGATGCGCGCTTTCGCCGAACCGTTGCCGATCGACGACGCCCTGCCGCGGCTCGTTTCCGCGCTGAACGCCGGGACGCGCGCGGTGCTGGTCGCGCCGCCCGGCGCCGGCAAGACGACGCGCGTGCCGCTGGCGCTGCTCGACGAAGCCTTCGCCAAGGGCAAGATCGTCGTGCTCGAGCCGCGCCGGCTCGCCGCGCGCGCCGCGGCGGCGCGCATGGCGTCGACGCTCGGCGAGACCGTCGGCGAGACGCTCGGCCTGCGCGTGCGGCTGCAGAGCCTGGTCTCGGCGCGGACGCGGATCGAAGTCGTCACCGAAGGCGTGTTCGCGCGCATGATCCTCGACGATCCTTCGCTCGACGGCGTCGCGGCGGTGCTGTTCGACGAATTCCACGAACGCTCGCTCGACGCCGATCTCGGCCTGGCGTTGGCGCTCGACGCGCAGGAGGGCTTGCGCGACGACCTGCGCATCCTCGTCATGTCGGCGACGCTCGACGGCGCCCGCGTCGCCTCGCTCATGCCCGGCGCGGCGCTGATCGAAAGCGAGGGTCGCGCCTTTCCGGTCGAGACGCGCTACGTCGGCCGCGATCCCGCCCAGCGCATTGAGGACGCGGTTACGCGCGCCATTCTCGGCGCGCTCGCCGACGAGGGCGGCTCGATCCTCGCCTTCCTGCCCGGCCAGGGCGAGATCCTGCGCGTCGCCGCGTTGCTCGAAGAACGCGTGCGCGATCCCGACGTCGACGTCGCGCCGCTCTACGGCGCGATGGACGCGCGCGCCCAGGACCGCGCCGTCGCGCCGGCGCCGAAGGGCAAGCGCAAGATCGTGTTGGCGACCTCGATCGCCGAGACCTCGTTGACGATCGAGGGCGTGCGCGTCGTCGTCGACAGCGGCCTGATGCGCGTGCCGCGCTACGAGCCGGACGTCGGCCTGACGCGGCTCGAAACGGTGCGCGTCTCGCGCGCCAACGCCGATCAACGGCGCGGTCGCGCCGGCCGCGTCGAGCCGGGCGTCTGCTACCGGCTGTGGGAGGAGGCGGGGACCGGCGGCCTCGCGCCGTTCGCGCAGCCGGAGATTCTCGCCGCCGATCTCGCCGGCCTGGCGCTCGATCTCGCGGTGTGGGGCGTCGCCGATCCGGGCGGGCTGAAATTCCTCGATTCCCCGCCGCGCGCCGCGTTCAAGGAGGCGCGCGCGCTGCTCGCTTCGCTCGGCGCGCTCGACGCCGACGGCAAGGTCACCGACGAAGGCAAGGCCATCGCCGGCTTGGCGCTGCCGCCGCGGCTGGCGCGCATGGTCGTCGACGCGGCGCGCGCCGGCGCAGCGCGGCTCGCCGCCGAGCTTGCCGTCGTGCTCACCGAGCGCGGCCTTGGCGGCGACGCGGTCGACCTGACGCGGCGGCTGGAGGCTTTCCGCCGCGACCGCTCGCCACGCGCCGAGGACGCGCGGCGGCTGGCGCGGAATTTGGCGGCGCGCGCGCGGGCCCTCACCCCTGGCCCCTCTCCCGAACGGGAGAGGGGAAGCGCCGAGGTCGGCGAATGGCTCGCCGCGGCTTTTCCCGACCGCATTGCGATGGCGCGCGGCAAGCGCGGCGAGTTCCTGATGGCCAACGGCCGCGCCGCGACGCTCGAGCCGCACGATCCGCTCGCCGGCGAAGCCTATCTGGCGATCGGCGAGATCGTCGGCCGCGCCGCCGCCGCGCGCGTCGTCGCCGCCGCGCCGCTGACGCTCGCTGAGATCGAGGCGGTCGCCGGGGCCGAGCTCGAGACGCGCGACGAGACGGCGTTCGATCGCGCCTCCGCTTCGCTGCGCGCGCGCCGCCGCCGCCGGCTCGGCGCGTTGACGCTTTCAGAAGGCGCGCTCAGCCCTGCGGCCGACCAGGCAAGCGCCGCCGCGCTGGCGCGCGGGATTCTCGACCTCGGGGTCGCGCGCTTGCCGTGGACCAAGCCGCTGGCGCAATGGCGCGGGCGGGTCAACTTTCTGCGCCGCGCCGAAGGCGAGCCATGGCCCGACCTCGCCGACGCTGCGCTCGCCGCCTCGCCCGATTGGCTCACGCCGTTCCTGCTCGGCAAGACGAAGCTCAACGAACTGACCAGCGACGAACTCGGCCAGGCGCTGCATGCGTTGCTGCCCTACGAACTGGCGCGCCGACTGGAGGCCGAAGCGCCGAGCCATTACGTCGCGCCGACCGGAACCGCCGCGGCGGTCGATTACGAGTCCGAGGGCGGCCCGAGCGTCGCGCTGCGCGTGCAGGAGTTGTTTGGCCTTTCCGTCCATCCCGCGCTCGCCGGCGGCCGCGTGCCACTGACGCTGCATTTGCTGTCGCCGGCGCACCGGCCGATCCAGATCACCCGCGACCTGCCGGGCTTCTGGAAGGGCTCGTGGGCGGGCGTGCGCGCCGACTTGCGCGGCCGCTATCCCCGCCATTCCTGGCCGGAAGATCCGGCGAACGCGGCGCCAACCAGCCGCGCCAAGCCGCGAAAAGCAAAATGTTGAGCGACCAGAAGCCTTGCTCGCTCGATAATTCGTACGACAAGTCTATGTCGGTATGTTTGCTATGCATTTGCAGAACGCGTCAAATGAAGCGCACCTCCTCCTAGCGTTTGCCGTAATTAGCCCCATTTCCCTTGCGTTTCTAGCCACATACACCCCATCCGACTCTCTAAAATCATGCACTCGGGTTCGCGCCGAGCGGTTGTTCGGTCGCAATGAATGAATCAGGTACTCCTTTGCATTCGGAATCGACCCCACGTTTCGATTTCCAAGATTCAATGGGCGCCAATTGGCGCAGACTCTCTGAAGAGCTTGAGGAAACAACATCCACCAAGCCTCTATTTCGAACGCGGGCGTTGCGGGCAATGGCAATTGGACGCCGGCAGCTCGAAGCGCAGTTTCTAATTCAGTGGCAACTGCTAAGTGGGCTGGTTCAACGGCATCACAGTCCCGGTGCACTATTACGGCGACGACGTCGCTGATTACGTTTGCAGCCTGAACTAGAGCGGCTATTTCTTCGGCTGTCTTCCGCCTAGTCTCAGGCCTCTCGCTTGCGCGGAGCAGTACAAGAGGCTTTCGGCGCTTCTCAAATACTGCGCTCGAATCTGGTCGAATTGCTCGAGCAATCTCGATGAGAGCGCTACGATCATTATCGTTCTCCCCGAACACGAGGACAACCTTTTTCCGCACCTTGAGATTCACCTACAATCCCCCGCCCAAACTCCCAGAAAACCACAGTTCTCCAAGGGAAAATCCGGACTTCTGCTGCATTTCCCGAATTTGCTGACCGTCTAGTTCGACAATCTTGGTGCCGCCAGTTTGTTGGTCGCGTTCGAAAATAACTAGGTCTTCTGGAGTGAATCTATTAACTAGGGCTGGTGAGTGCGTTGCAAGTATTATTTGAGTCTTGCTCGATGCTTCTCGTAATCTTTCAACCAGTCGATCGAGAGCGTGAGGATGCAGACCGTGGTCTATTTCCTCAAGACAGGTTAATCTAGGAGGTGATGGGTCATGTAACATTGCAAATAGGGCAATTGCACGGATGGTGCCGAACGAAGCTCTACCGAGTGGCGTCGGACTGTCTAAGTGCTGTTCGCGAAGATAAACTCCGACGCTGTCTAGAGAGCCGCCGAGCACCGCAAATTCGAAACTAATGAAGCTTGGAAGTATGTATCGAACGTCTTCGCAAAGACGTTCGAATATATCCGGGAATTGAGTGCTTAACGAATAGAGATACGAAGCTATATTCGATGCGTTATCAGCCAATTTGGCGGAATCTTCTTTCCTAGATGGCATTCTGGCTTTGTCAACGTCAACTTCGTACAAACGTAAGCTTTCAAATACATCGGCCAGCGCTCTCACTTGAGACGCGCCATATCGATCGCCGAGTTTTCTTATTGTGCTTAGTCCAGATGAATCGGCTTGGACTGTCAGTTTCTTGTCTACATTTCGCTGGGTGCTTGTCGTCCCTAAGGGGGCAAAGTTAACGCTTCCGCCGCGCAGAGTAATTCGACGGCCGCGGCCCCGAGTGCGCTTGAGCGCTATTGTCTCCGAACGTCCGATTACGCGTCGAAGGTGTTCCGGTGTTTGCGCGGGCGTCCGAAGTCGTCGCTCCCAAAAGCTGAGTTGATACTCATCAGGAGCGTTTGCGCTTGCGTTGTCTGTTATAAGTGCGCTGAGGCTGAATTTTATTTGTCGGTCTCGACTATTTTCTACGCCGTGAAAGCGGATAGCTTCGTAGCCCCCAAGAGCATCGATCGCAGGAACCAAATCTCGACGAGCGACATCGCCAATGAACTGAAAGACCCGGAGGAAATTCGTCTTTCCGCATCCATTCGGTCCAACCAGAACATTTAGCGCCTGCAGGTTGACGTCTGCTTTTTGAAAGCTGAGAAAGTTCTCGACGCTCAGACGCAGAATTGTTCGCATAGGCTGTCTCTTACTGAAAATCCGGGATGGTGCCAATCGTTCTTCCCGATTCTGAGGTTGTATCGCCGCGAGGGTCAAACTCCAACGGTTCGACGCGATCCGAATCAGGTAGGGACGCTGCGACCGCCGCATTTCCGAAAGGAGCCCATCCGCTGTCTGCTCGCCGAGCCCGTGCACGCCGATTTCGCCCCTGCGCTCGCTGATGAATTCGTCGTCGATATCATGACGCCAGTCATGCTATCATCGCTATCGGGAAACTAAGAGCGCTATCACATGCCCGCCGTCACCATCCGCAATCTTTCCGCCGAGACGCACCGCGCCCTGAAACTGCGCGCGGCGCGGCATGGGCGCAGCGCCGAAGCGGAGATTCGCGCCATCCTCGACGAGGCGGTTCGTCCCGAGGGGCGGCTCAAAGTCGGCGCGGAGCTGGCGGCGTTTGGTCGGCGCTTTGGCGGCGTCGACCTCGAGACGACCCGCGATCCGACGCCGACCGAGCCGGCGTCGTTCGCGTGATCATTCTCGACACGAACGTCGTCTCCGAGCCGATGAAGGCCAACGGCGCTCCGTCCGTCGCCGACTGGCTCGACCGTCAGGCGGCGGAGACGCTGTATCTGACCGCGGTGAATCTCGCCGAACTGCTTGTCGGCGTCGAGACGATGCCGGCCGGCAAGCGCCGTGAGGGCGTCGGCGCGGCGTTGGCCGCGCTGATCGCCGAACTGTTCGGCGCGCGCATTCTCCCCTTCGACGAGGACGCGGCGAGAGCCTACGCGGCCTTGGTCGCGCGCGCCCGCGCCAAGGGCGTCGCGCTGTCGGTCGCCGACGCGCAGATCGCGGCCATAGCGACCGTTAGGGGCTTTGTGGTGGCGACGCGCGATACGGCGCCGTTCGTCGCGGCTGGCGTGCCGATCATCGATCCCTGGCGAGCTTGAGCGTCTTTCCGCTTTCCGCCATACCAAGCGCGTTTCGCTTCGGGCGGAACTGCTGATTCGGTTCGATCGCTTGACCGTCGCCCTGCCCAAGGTCGCCATCTGTTTCCCGTCCGCCGACATGGTGCACGCCGATTTCGCTTTGGCGCTTGCGGGCCTGTGCAACGCGACGCCGCCGCTCGAGACGCCGATCGTCAACAACAAGTCGTCGATCGTCGCCGCGGCGCGCAACGACGGGGTGCGGCGCGCGCGCGAACTCGGCTGCGACCACATCCTGTTTCTCGACAGCGACATGACGTTCCCGCGCACGACGCTGCATCGGCTGCTCGTCCATCGCGAGGCGATCGTCGGCGCGACATATGTCAAGCGGGTGCCGCCGTTCGCGCTGCTTGGCTCGGCGCTCGAGTCGCATCCGACGACCGACGCGCGCGGCCTGACGGAGATGCGGCGCATCCCGACCGGCTGCCTGCTGATCCGCATGAGCGTGTTCGACGCGCTGGCGAAACCTTACTTTCGCTACGTTACCGACGAGGCCGGCGGCGAAATCGTCGGCGAGGACTACGTCTTCTGCGATCGCGCGCGCGAAGCCGGCTTTCGCATCTGGTGCGACGCCGCGATGTCGCTGGAAATCGCCCACCTCGGCCAGCAGGTCTGCCGCGTCCCGGGCGCGCCGGCGGCGTGATCCGTGGCGGCGCGCCGCAGAGGAAGTGTGGTCCGTTTAGGGTCCGCTAAGGCCAGCTTTAACCATTCCTTAGGGTTACACGCATTAACTCTTGCGGCAAGGTTTGGGGGCAAACCATGTCGATGTCCATTTCCGGTTTCAATTCGCAGGCCCAATTGTTGCGGCTGCTCCAGGCGAGCTGGGCGAGCCAAAACAGCTCTTCCGACACAACGAGCACAAGCGCTTCGACCTCAGCGTCAGCGAGCAGCGCGGCTTCGTCCTCCGACGCTTCGACCGCGGTCGGCCTGTCGGCGGCGGTGCTGGCCTTTCTGTCGCAGCTCAGCAGCCTCTCGTCCGACGGCAGCCAGAGTTCGGCCAGCGGCGCTTCGGGCGGCGGCCCGGGCGGCCCCGGCGGCGCCGGCGGCCCGCCCCCCGGCCCGCCGCCGTCAGGCCCGCCGCCCGGCGTCTCCGGCAGCTCGACCTCGTCGAGTTCGACCGACAGCTCGTCGAGCGCCGGCAGCCTGCTGTCGTCGCTCGAAACCGATCTCACCAATCTCCTGGCGGCGCTGGAATCGTCGAGTTCGTCGTCGAGCGTGTCGAGCAGCTCCACCGCCACGACCGTTTCGAGATCCTCGTCGTCATCGACCGTCTCGCAGCTCGACTCCGATCTCACTCTGCTGTCGAAGGCGCTGACGACCTTCCTCACCGATCTCGTTTCGACTGTCGATTCCAGCTCCTCGACGTCTTCGACCTCGTCGGCGTCAGAGGCTTCGTTCGCGCCTCCGCCGCCCGCTGACAGCGTGAGTTCGACCAGCTCCACGAGTTCGACCAGTTCGACGAGTTCGACGTCGAGCTCCGGCGACTCGAGCGCCAAGACCACCTCCGAAGCGGCGCTACGCGAGCTGATGCGGGTGCTGGAAGCCTATTCGGCCACGTCTTCGTCGTCGGCGTCGTCGAGCGGCGTCACGATCAGCTGATCCGCCTGAGAGGCGCCGCGCTCCCTCGCGCGCGGCGCGCCCGCTCCGCTCACTTGACGGCGTTCACTTGGCGCGGACGTATTTGCGCCAGTTGTGCGCTTCCTTGAAGCCCAGCACTTCGCGCGCCTTGCGGTTCGACAGCGGCGCCTCGAAGCCTTCGAGCGGCCGGGTGATCGGCACGTGCGGGAAATTCTGCGACAGGAATTCCTGCGTCGGCGTTTCGAGCGTGATCGTGTCGTTGGTGGCGTTGAACACCTGGAAGCCGAGCCCGTCCTTCTCCAGGCAGAGACGGACGATCTCGCCGAGGTCGCGCGCGTCGATATAGCTCCAGGCGTTGCGCTTGCGCAGCATCGGATTGGCCTGGAACGTCTCGAACATCTTGTATTCGTGCGGCTCGATCACGTTGCCGATGCGCAACGCGTAGATGTCGGCGCCGAAGCGCATGGCGAACGCGCGCGCCGTCTTTTCGTTGCAGACTTTCGACAGGCCGTAGGAATCCATCGGATCGACGTCGTAATCCTCGTCGAGCGGGAAGGAATGGAAATCCTTGTCGCCTTCGGTGAAGCAGACGCCGTAGGTCGTCTCGCTCGAGGCGATGATCACCTTGCGCACGCCGAGTTTCATCGCCGCTTCGACCACGTTGTAGGTGCTCATGACGTTGGCGGCGAACGTGACGTTGTCGGGCTCGATCAGCACGCGCGGGATGGCGGCGAAATGGACGACCGCGTCGGGGGCCGTCGGCAGGCTCGGCCGCTCGTAGCCGTCGAAACCGAAATGCATGGTCAGCGCATTGAACGCCTGTCCGGAATCGGTCAGATCGGCGACCAGCGTGTTGACGCCGGGCAAGTCGAGCGGCTTGAGATCGACGTTGAGGATCGTGTAGCCCTTGGCGAGAAGGTGGGGGATCGCGTGCCGACCGGCCTTGCCGGACCCGCCGGTGAAGACGATGCGTTTGCCGGTCATGGTTTCCTCCTCGAGCGTTCGCGGGCGCGGGCGAACCTAGCGCTTGCGGCGGCGAGGGCAAGCGCCTCGTTGACGGCGGTGGCCGCCGTCGGGCTTTCACATCCCTGTGAGAATCGATCGCCCGGCCGCAGCGGTCACGCGCGTGGGTGGGCGGCGCGGTAGGCGGAGACGAGCCGGGCGCTGTCGACCGCGGCGTAGACCTGCGTCGTCGACAGCGACGCGTGGCCGAGCAACTCCTGAATGGTGCGCAAATCGCCGCCGCGCGCCAGCAGGTGGGTGGCGAAGGAGTGGCGCAGCGCATGCGGCGTGGCGCTGTCGGGCAGGCCGAGCGCGCCGCGCAGCCGCTCCATCGCCAACTGGACGATGCGCGGCGACAGCGGCCCGCCCTTGGCGCCGACGAACAGCGGCCCCTGCGGCTTCAAGAGGTAGGGGCAGAGGGCGAGATAGTCGGCGATCGCCTGCCTGACCGGCGCGATCACCGGCGCCGAACGCGTCTTGCGGCCTTTGCCGACGACCGTCACCGCGTCGCGCTCGCCGGTCGGCGCGTCGGCGCGACGGATCGACAGCGCTTCGCCGATGCGCAGGCCCGCCCCGTAGCAGAGCGACAGCACGGCCGCGTCGCGGGCGAGGATCCACGGTTCGCGCGCTTCGCCCTCGCGCGAGGCGGGCGAGGCGACCGCGCGCGCGTCGGCGGCGCTGAGCGGCCGCGGCAGCCGCTTGGCCGCCTTGGGGGCGCGCACGGCGCCGAGCGCGGAGGCCGGCGCGCCGCCGTCGCGCACCACCTGGCGGGCGAGCGAGCGCAGGGCGGAGAGTGCGCGCTGCAGCGAACGCGGATCGATCCCTTCAGCGCGGCGCGAAGTGAGGAAAGCGCGCAGGTCGGCCGGCGCAAGGGCGGAGAATTCGGCGACGCCCGCCGGCGCGCCGAGCCGCTCGGCGAGGAAGGCGAGAAACTGGCGCGCGTCGCGACCGTAGGCCTCGACCGTGTTGTCCGAAAGCCGCCGCTCGCCGGCGAGCCGTCCAAGCCAGGCCGCGACGACCGCCGCCAGATCGGGCGCGGCGGGCAGGGCGGCGGTTTCCAGCGCTTCCGTCATGGCGCGACGATGCGCCAGCGGGGTTAAGCGAGGCTTGCCGGCGGGCGGCGGCGGCCAATTGTCGGCGTCGCCACTGGTCGCGACCGGCCTCGTTTGGCGGCAGACAGCGCTCGCCGCTGAAGCCGGCGCACGCCGGTCTCTAGCTTTGTAAGTCATTCCCTGAAGAATTGGAGCGCGTCAGTATTGGACCCGGGAACCGGTTGCTCTTCAGCGCTGAACTCGCCTGACGGCGCGACGCGTCAATTGCGGGTCTTGCCGAGTCGGCGTTATACTCCAATCGGCTGTGACGAGTGCGGCAGTTTAAATGAGTGCGCCTGTTTCACAGGGAAACGTATTGTTAGCATTTCTTGGCAATCCTGTCGTGACGAACTGAATTGAACCGCCCAGGCGAGTATGACCGTTCTGTTGGTCAATCTGACTGGCAGAAACCGCCATTACGTCGGCCCATTCACTTAAGAGGGTGACAGAGAAACTGTGTCGCTCTGGCAATAGCCGTCTTCGCAGTCAGAGCACGAAGGGTTGTAGTGATGTGTATATGTTAGTGTAGGTTATTAGTTTTTGTTTAG
>JBEKVR010000122.1:0-15245 GCA_049513815.1 Roseiarcus sp.
TTGGGCATCGCCAACGGCAACGCCAACGGCAACCACAACTTCGGCGCGCTGAACGGCAACGTCAACGGCAACGCCAATTTCGGGATCGCCAACGGCAACGCCAACGGCAACCACAACCTTGGCATCGGCAACGGCAACCTCAGCGGCAACCTCAACCACTGATTGCGACCGCTAATCAGCGGCGACGGCCGGCGCGTCTTGAGCGACGCCGGCCGTCGCCGCCAGCCGGAAGAGAAGTCCCGGCGATCCCGGGCTGATCAGTCGGCGCAAGACCGAGAATGCGAGGCGGCGCCGCGCGCCGCCCGCAACAGCGCTGAACCGGGGTCGGCCCCGGCGACGCGCGAGGGAGAAAATCGAGGAGCCGCTCGCGAATGATCGCCTTGCCTTACGCAGACGACGGTGAGTGGCGACGCGCACGGGAAAGCGCTGGAGATATCGGTGTTTCGACGTCGAGATCGAGGTCGGTCAGAGGCTCGGACCGAAGCGGCGAGACGTCCTTCCCAGTCGTCCAGTTCCCAAGGTTCAACTCTGGAGATCGAAGATGAAGAAGCAATTCCTGGCCACCGCCGCCGTCCTCGCTCTCGCGCTCGGCGCGGCGTCTTTCGCTGGCACGCACGCCTATGCGGGCGTCGGCAACGGCAACGGCAACGGCAACGGCAATGTCGGCGTCGGCAACGGCAATAACAACGGCAACGCCAGCACCGGCGTCGGCAACGGCAACGGCAACGGCAACGCCAACCACGGCGTCGGCAACGGCAACGGCAACGGCAACGCGAATTCCGGCGTCGGCAACGGCAACGGCAACGGCAACAGCAATGTCGGCGCCGCCAACGGCAACGCGAATGGCAACGCGAATTCCGGCGCCGGCAACGGCAACGGCAACGGCAACGGCAACCACGGCGTCGCCAACGGCAACGCGAATGGCAACGTGAATTCCGGCGCCGGCAACGGCAACGGCAACGGCAACGGCAATGTCGGCGCCGTCAGCGGCAACGCGAATGGCAACGCGAATTCCGGCGTCGGCAACGGCAACGGCAACGGCAACTCCAACGTCGGCATCGCCAACGGCAACGTGAACGGCAATGGCAACGTCGGCATCGCCAACGGCAACGTCAACGGCAACGGCAACGGCAAGATCGGAAGCCCCAGCGCCTTCAGCGGCAACGTCAACGGCAACGGCAACGTCGGCGTCGGCAACGGCAACTTCAACGGCAACGGCGCCACGTCGGTTCCAACGGCCGGATGGGGCTACGGCAATACTGGCACCCACGACGTCGGGGCGTTCAACGGCAGCACCGGCAACGTCGGGGCGTTCAACGGCCTCGGTAACGGCAAGGCCAGCGACGGCAATGGCAACCTCGGCGCCTTCAACGGCAACCTGAACGGCAACGGCAACAGCTCGCCGACCAGCGGCAACGGCGACGGCAACGGCAACATCGGCGCCTTCAACGGCAACTTGAACGGCAACGGCAACACCGGGCCGCACAGCGGCAACGGCAACGGCAACGGCAACGTCGGCGCCTTCAACGGCAACGTCAACGGCAACTTCAACACCGGCGCCGGCAACGGCAACGGCAACGGCAACCGCAACTTCGGCTTGTTGAACGGCAACTTGAACGGCAACTTCGGCCACTGAGCTTCGCTTCGGACCGTCTCGCGTGCGTAAGGCGTTATGGCGGGACGGCCCCGCGAAGGCGTAGCGTAACAGCGAGGTCGACATCCCTTTTTCGTCGGCCTCGCTCCGGCCCGGCGACGGCGGCGTCGCCCAAGTGGAGGATCAGATGAGCAAGCGAAGCTGCCTTACCGCCTTCGGCGTCGTCGCCGCTCTCGCGGCCGCGTCGCCCGCGCTGGCCGGCGCGGGCAACGGCAACGGCAACGGCAACGGCAATTGGGGAAACGGCAACGGCAACGGCAATTCGGGGAACGGCAACGGCAACTGGAACTTGGGCGATTGCAACGGCAACGGCAACGCCGGCAGCGGCAACGGCAACCACAACGCCGGCGATTGCAACGGCAACCGCAACCGCGGCAGCTACAACGGCAATTTCGACGTCGGCTCGGGTTGGGGAAACGACTGGACCGGCGATTACCACGACAACTTCCGTCCCTCGACCCCAGGGACCGGCGCGCCCTAAGCTTCGAGCGCGACGGCGGCGAACGAATATGACGGCGATTTCAGCCGCGGCGTTGTCTCTCGCCGCGTCGTGAGGCCGGACGAGCTTCACGACGCGGGCCAGTAAAGCTGGAGCGGACGAATGGGGACTCTTGGGCGGAGCGCCGTCCTCGTCGGCAGAAACGCCCCGACCCCCGTTCAGCGAGACGCGGGCGACGGCGCAGCGACTTTCCTGTCCGCCGAGTGAGGCGGCGGGTTCGCGCCGCAGCCGCATACGGCGCGAGCCATCGGCGACCCGAAAGACGGCCCACACTCGATCCCCCAAGTCGAACGGGTTCGAACCTTTCGGGTCGCCACCTATCGCCGACGCCCGGCGACGAGGCGAACGGCGGCTTGGTCGTCGTCGGCCTGAGACCGGCGATTCTCGCCGCCGTCGCGGTCGCGATCACGAGCTGGCTGACGTCCGGTTTCATCGGCCCGCGGGGCCGCATCGAAGTCGTGACGGTGCGGCTTTACGGGCAGTATTGAGAACGCTGCAATTGCGCGGTTACGGTCGATTGTGGTCGATTACCGCAATTGCACGCGATTATTGATAGATTACCATCATACTGCTGTAATATTTCAGGATTACAGCGGCAGCTCTCCCACCCCCCTACCGGCCGGCGTCGGCTGGCCAGCGACGCCTGCGCCGCGCGACGAGGCGGCGGAAATTCGTCACGCAAGCCGTTGAAAACAAACCATCGCGCCCGGAAATGGCGCGGCCCCCGGTCCGGCCGTCGCCTCCGCCGTCACGCGCCAGCCTCTGCCCTCTAGGCCAACCGCCGCCTCAATTCGGCGGCCATCTCCCGGCTCAGCGGCTTGAGCAGCTCGGCGTTGTAGGACGCGTTGAAGGGAACCGGCGGCGTCGCGGCGCCGAGGTCGGCGAACTGTATGGTCGGATCGGCCCCGTCGTTCTGCGGCCGCGAGGGGTCCATCGTCGGCAGCGGATGGCCGGCGATGGCGCTGAGGTTGCGCGCGTTGGGGCGGGCATCGTTTTGCACGATCTGCTGCACGGCGATCGCGTAACGGCGCGACTTCGCGGCCGGGCTCCCCTCGGCGACCGCCGGATCGACGTTGAGCGTGACGATCGAAATCGTGTCGTCGTCGTTGAGGTAGAGATCGAAGGTGCGGAACTGCTGCGGAAAATCGCGCAGCGACGACGTCTCCACCTGCCAAAAGCCGCGTTCGGGCTTTGACGGATCGTCGGAGGCGAACGCTTTCACCGTGTTGACGTGACGATGGCCGGCGATCCACATCAACAGGTTCGGCGTGGCGCGCAGCCTGTCGACGAGTTCGCCGAGCGTGACGGCGTTGCGCTTCTCCGACGCGATCCCGTTGGTCTCGCCCCACCATTCCATTTCCGAACCGATCGGGGCGACGCCGATCGGCACATGCGCCGCGACGATCATCAGCTGATGGTTCGCCTGTCCTGCGTCGAGCTCGTCCTTCAGCCATGCCCAGCGCGCCGCATCGAGATAACCGTGGCCGTGAATGTCGCGCGAGCCGTCGTCGCTCGCCTGGGTGTCGTCGAGCACGATCACCTTGAGCGGCAGATGCGATTTCGGCGCGAAGCTGTAGCAGGCGAATCCGGGATTGCGCCGGCCGAATCGACTCTTGCGCGCCAGATGGAAGCCGTGGCCAACCGGCCGCGTTGTCGTGTCGAAGAACTCCTCCATCCACGCTGCCTTGCTGAGTGCGCGGCGCGCCGGATCGGCGACGACACTCGGCGCGCCTGCGGCAAACGCGGGGTCGGCGGCGGGCCCGGCTTTGACGATCGCCCCGGTCGGCGACGTTCCGTCGATCACGCCAGGGTGGAAGGCCGGCTTGGCCTTGAAGGCGGCGACATCGAACAGGACCGGGAAATCCGCCATCTTGGGCGCGAGCGGATCGCCGATCGCCCACACCGCCCCTGCGACATAGGAAGAGCGAAAGCTCGGATCGCCGTCGTCGAGCGGAAACGAGCCGAGATAGAAGTGATCGTGATTGCCGACGACCTGATACCAGGGGATGGAGCGGTCGAGCCCGGCGGCCTTGAACGGCTTCTGGTAGTCGACCTTGTCCGCGCCGGCGTGCGCGCCCGAACTCGGCGTGATCCGCTTGCCGTCGAACACGTCGATGTACCAGCGCAACTCGATGTGGGTGGGGTTGTTGCTCGCGTCGCCGAGCATCACGCCGAAGTCGAAGGGATCGCTCTTGTGCAGGGCGTTGACGGTCTGGACCGCGGCGTCCAGCACCTGCGTCGTGGACAGCATCACCGGCGAATAGATCGAGGTGTTGTTGACTGCGAACGGCTCGGTCTGCTGGAAGGCGATGAGCTGGTTCGGCGCTTCCTTGTCGGTGATATGAACGTCGGTGAAGGTGAAGAACCGCAGCAGCTTCGCCTTCTTCCCCTCCGAGCGCACCGCAGCGCCGGCCGGCAGCAGATCGGCGCGCGTCGCCACGGGAAGCGGCGCGCCGTAGGTCCATGCGCCGTAGCCGAACTTCGCGTACTGGTCGACCTGATCGATCTGCGTCTTCGACAGCCCTGGCAGCGTGGCGGGAAACGCGATCATTCGCTCGCGCGTCGTGACGACCGTCTGGTCGATCGGATAGCTCGGCGCCGCGGCAGCGAGAGCGGTCTGCGGCAAGGTTACCGCGCCGAACGACAAGGCGCCGAGCGCGCAGCCCGAATATCCCAGGAATTCGCGTCGTCGCATCTCGCCACACGCTGCGGGCGCCTTGGCGGTCTTGTCGTCGTCGGCCATAACGCGGGCCTTTCCCTCGGGGTCGCCGCTATGGTCGCGCCCGGTTCGGGCGCCGACGCACCTGGACGACGCGTTCGGTTCGCGCGCGTGGCGACACGCAAACGAGCGCGCGATGCTGCGCAATCCCCCGTTGCCAAGCGGTTACGGCGAGCGCGACAACGGCGCGACATGGCGTCGCGGCGCGCCGGGCGACAGCGTCGACCCATAACCGCAAGCTTGTCCAAGACCGCCGAAGCGCCGGGCTCTACGCCAAGACGGCGAAGACCAAGCGAGGAGCGCGCAATGTTCGACAATCCGCTGTTGGATCGGCTGGCCGGCGATGACGGGCCTGCGTCGCATCAGCCCATCTGGACCAATCATCCCAAGTTCGCCGGCGTCCGCATGCGCCGGCTGGCTTCAGGCGCCGAGAGCGCAGGACGCTTCACCACGCTCTTGGTGTCGATTGACCCCAACAGCCGCATGCTCGCCCACCGGCATGAGGCCGAAGTCGAGCAACATGTGGTTCTCAGCGGCGACGGGCGGCTGGAGTTGGACGGTCGGCGACGCGACTATCGGCCGGGCAGCCTGGCGGTCATCCCGCAGAACGCCGAGCATTCGGTGACCGCCGGCGCGGGTGGTATGGTGATCCTCGCGCTGTTTTCCCCTGCCTTGCCCTGAGGCGATGCCGCCCGAACCCGTTCGCCATTGGACTGCCGCCCGCGTGCACGCCGTTCAGGCGAGGGCGGCGACCGCGGCGACGCCGTGGCACGACCACGACCATCTCGTCCTCGGCCTGGTCGACCGGGGCGCGCGGGTGGTCGCGTTGCGCGACGCCCGCTTCGAGGTCGGCGCGGGGCAAGGATTCGTCCTGCCGCCGCATGTCGCTCACCGCTGCCTCGATCGCGGCGGCGTCGATTGCCGCGTGCTCTGCCTCGACGCGCCGGCGCCGCCGACGCCGCAGCCGGGTTGGGGCCGCATCGCTCGCCCGGATTGGCGCGCCGCCTTCGACCGCGCCTTTGCGCTCGCAATCGGCGGCGACGTCGCATTGGACAACGCGTTGACCGCGCTGACCGCCCTGGCGACGTCGCTTGTCGGCGCCCTCGCGCCCTCGTCCGCCGTCGAGCCGAGGGCCGTGCGGCAGACGCGCCGGGATCTGCTCGCCGAACTCGCCGAGCGCAAAACGCTGCAGGGCCTGGCGCGCGGCGCCGGGCTGTCGCCGTTTCACCTGGAACGGCTCTACCTCCGCTGCACCGGCCTCACCCCCCATCAGCAGCAGACCCTGGCGCGGCTTCGCCGCGTGCGGACGCTGCTTGGCGAAGGCGTGACGTTGAGTGACGCCGCCGCCGCCTGCGGCTTCGCCGATCAGAGCCACTTGAACCGCGTTTTCAAGCGATTGATGGGCGTTCCGCCCGGCCGCTACCGCGCCCAGCTGCGCGCCGGAACTGGCGACTGACGCCTCCTCAATACGGCGTTCCGTCCTTGTGGGCGTAACGCCACTTGCCATCGACGAAATCGGCGCGAATGTCGTCGTCGGGATAGCTCACCGCATCGCCCGGCGTGCGGTCGCCGACTTCGAGATAGACGACGTCCTCGTTCGTTTCG
Source organism: Roseiarcus sp. (assembly GCA_049513815.1). Lineage (GTDB taxonomy): Bacteria > Pseudomonadota > Alphaproteobacteria > Rhizobiales > Beijerinckiaceae > Roseiarcus. Next base: position 6,478 of record JBEKVR010000122.1, read on the forward strand.
TTGATCAGGCGATGCGCGTCGCCAGTCCCGGCCTTGAAGCCCGCGCACGCGCCGGGCGCGAGCGCGACCTTGCCTTGGTCGGTCTGCAGCGTCGGACGCCCCTCCAGGACGTAAACGAGTTCGTCCTGCTTGGAATGGGCGTGGCGCAGCGCCGACGACCCGCCGGGAATGAGCCGCGTCAGGTTGACGCCGAAATTCGTCAGACCGAACAGATCGCCGAGCGGTCGCTTTTCGCGGCGCGCCATGACCTTGGCGAAGGGCTCAGGATAACTCGACGGCTTGGCGCGCGCCGGCGCGTCGGCGGCGCGGATGGCGACGGGGCGTTCGGATTGGGACATGGCGAGCCTCCACCGCAATTGATAGGCGATCGGCGGCCGCGCGTCATCGGGGCGGCGCCCTGGCGATTCGCCGCCGCCGCGCCTAGATAGGGGCGAACAACAGGAGCGCGACGTCTATGAGAGGGTTTCTGATCCGCGCGGCGGTCGTCGCGCTTGGCCTGTGGCTCGCCTCGCAGATTGTTCCCGGCGTCGAGATCCGCTCGACCGGCGCCCTGATCGCCGCGGCGCTGCTGCTGGGAATCGTCAACGCCTTCGTGCGGCCGATCCTGGTGATCCTGACCTTGCCGATCACGCTGCTGACGCTCGGTCTGTTCCTGCTGGTGATCAACGGCCTGATGATCGAGCTGGTCTCCCATTTTCTCAGCGGCTTCGTCGTCATCGGCCTGGGACCGGCGATCCTCGCCGCCGTCGTGGTCGCGATCGTGAGCTGGGCAATGTCGAGCTTCATCGGCCCGAAGGGCCGTATCGAAGTCGTGACGGTCAGGCATTACGGGCAATACTGAGAACGGCGGGGCGAGAGCGCGTCTCGGCGAGGCCTGCGGCCAATCGCCCGGCCCCTCACCCAACCTCTCCCCGCAAACGGGGAGAGGAGCGCGCGGCGCCTTTTTCTACCCCTCTCCCAGCGTCTTCGCGGGGAGAGGCGGGGTGAGGGGCCGAGTCGATTTCTGCGCCGTCGCCAACGGCGCTTTGCTCACACGTCCAAGTTCGCCACGTTCAGCGCGTTGTCCTGGATGAACTCGCGGCGGGGCTCGACGACGTCGCCCATCAGCTTGACGAAGATGTCGTCGGCCTCGTCGACTTCGCGGATCTTCACCTGCAGCAGCGAACGCCCCTCCCGGTCGAGCGTGGTCTCCCAGAGCTGGTCCTTGTTCATCTCGCCCAGGCCTTTGTAGCGCTGGGTGGCGACGCCCTTGCGGCCGGCGGCGTAGATCGCCTCGAGCAGGTCGGAGGGGCCGGTGACCGGCGTCTCCTCGCCGCGGCGCAGCAGCGCCGCTGGCGCGCGAAAGGCTTCGCTCAACGGCTGGGCGTGCTCGTCGAGCCGGCGCGCTTCGGCCGAGGCGATGAAGCCGGCGTCGATCGTCGCCGCCTGCGGCACGCCGCGCACGGCGCGCGTCAGTACATAGCCGCCCGCTTCGGCGCGCCCGCTCCAACTGCGCTCCGTCTCCTCTGAAATGGCGTTCATGCGCGCGACGAGCAAGCGCACGCGCGCTTCGCCCTCGGGGTCGTCGGCGGCGTTCAGCGGCTTCAGCGCGCCGGCGAGCGCCGCCTGTTCGACGACGTCCTTGTGGTAGCGCGAGTGCATTTGCTGCAACAGGCGGCGCATCGCGCGCGCCTCCTCGACCAGCGCCTGCAGATCGGCGCCGGCGCGCACTTCGCCGTCGGCGAGCCGCAGCGCCGACCCTTCCAGACCGCCGGCGACGAGATACTCCTCCATCGCCCGCTCGTCCTTGAGATAAAGCTCCGACTGGCCACGCTTGACTTTGAACAGCGGCGGCTGGGCGATGTACAAATAGCCGCCTTCGATCACCGGCCGCATCTGGCGGAAGAAGAACGTCAGCAGCAGCGTGCGGATATGCGCGCCGTCGACGTCGGCGTCGGTCATGATGATGATCTTGTGGTAGCGCAGCTTCTCGACGTTGAAGTCGTCGCGGCCGATGCCGGCGCCGAGCGCGGTGATCAGCGTGCCGATCATCTCGCTCGACAGCATCCTGTCGAAGCGCGCGCGTTCGACGTTCAAAATCTTGCCGCGCAGCGGCAGGACGGCCTGGAATTCGCGATTGCGACCCTGCTTGGCGGTGCCGCCGGCCGAGTCGCCCTCGACGATGAAGATTTCCGACTTGGCGGGGTCGCGCTCCTGGCAGTCGGAGAGCTTGCCCGGCAGGCTGGCGATGTCGAGCGCACCCTTACGCCGCGTCAGTTCGCGCGCCTTGCGCGCCGCCTCGCGCGCCTGCGCCGCTTCGACCACTTTGCCGACGACGATGCGCGCCTCGTGCGGGTGCTCCTCGAACCACTGCGAGAGCAATTCGTTGACCAGGCCTTCGACGACCGGCCGCACCTCCGACGAGACGAGCTTGTCCTTGGTTTGCGATGAGAATTTCGGATCGGGGGCCTTGACCGACAACACGCAGGTCAGGCCCTCGCGGCAATCGTCGCCGGTCAGGTCGACCTTCTCCTTTTTCGACAGGCCGGATCGTTCGGCGTAGCCGGTAACCTGGCGCGTCAGCGCGCTGCGCAGACCGATGAGGTGGGTGCCGCCGTCGCGCTGGGGGATGTTGTTGGTAAAGGGCAGTACGTTCTCGTGGTAGCTGTCGTTCCACCACAGCGCCACTTCGACCATGATGCGGTCGCGCTCGCCGCGAATGACGATCGGGTTGTCGATCAGCGGCGTTTTGGCGCGGTCGAGATAGCGCACGAACGCTTCCAGCCCGCCCTCGTAATGCAACTCTTCGCGCTTGGGCTCGGCGCCGCGGAGGTCGGTCAAGAATATGCGCACGCCGGAATTGAGGAAGGCGAGCTCGCGCAGCCGATGCTCGATCGTCGCGTAATCGAACTCGATCATGGTGAAGGTCTGCGGCGAGGGCGTGAACGTCACCTCGGTGCCGCGCTTCAGCCTGCCCGCCTCGACCGGCGCCGGGCCGACCACGGCGAGCTTGTCGACCGCGTCGCCGTTGGCGAAGTGCATGACGTGCTCGTGCCCGTCGCGCCAGATCCGTAGCGTCAGCTTGGTCGACAGCGCGTTGACCACCGACACGCCGACGCCGTGCAGGCCGCCAGAGACCTTGTAGGAATTCTGGTCGAATTTTCCGCCGGCGTGGAGCTGGGTCATGATGACCTCGGCCGCCGACACGCCCTCTTCCTCGTGGATGCCGGTCGGGACGCCGCGGCCGTCGTCGGTGACGGTGCAGGACCCGTCCGGGTTGAGCGTCACCGTCACCAGCGTCGCGAAGCCGGCGAGCGCTTCGTCGATCGCGTTGTCGACGACTTCGTAGACCATGTGGTGCAGGCCCGAGCCGTCGTCGGTGTCGCCGATGTACATGCCGGGGCGCTTACGCACCGCGTCGAGGCCGCGCAGGACCTTGATCGAGTCAGCGCCGTAATCGTCGCTGCTGTGGTCGGGCGCAGGGTCTTCGATGTCGAGCGACGCCTTCGGTTCGTCCGTCAATTTCGAGGCCTTCATGTCGGCTGGAGCGTCGCGCGGCGGACCGGGGCGTCCGCGGCGATTCGCGTGGGTTTCACTATACTCTGGAGCGGCCTCCAAATGCACGTTTTTCCCGCGCCGCGCGGACACTTGCGCCCGCTGGCGGGGCGGTCGGACGGGGGCCGAATTTCTCCCTCGACCCGCGCTCTCCGGCAACCGACAATGCGCCGCCGCGGCGAGGTGATTCGGGGCCTTGAGGGCCGGCCGGGGCGAGCGAAACGAATCGAGCCTCGAACCGTGCGCGATCCCGTCAACGAACCTCTCGGCCAGGCCCCCGAGGCCCGGCCGCGCCGGACGGCGCGGATCGTCGTCGCCGTCGGCCTCACGGCGCTGGCGATTGGCGCGGCGGCGCTGTTGCGGACCGTCGACTGGCGGCGCGGCGGCGAGCCCTACGCCATCGCGCGGATCGAGCCGTCGCCCGGCCCGAGTGTCGCGCCTGCCGCCGCTGGCGCGCCAGTGAAGGCCGACCCAGCGCACGCGGCGGCGAACGCCGACCAGGTCGAGGCCGAGAGCGGCGTCAAGGTGGTACGCAACGGCGGCGGCGCCGGCGGGTCGATGATCATCGACGTGCCGCAGGCGCTAAGCCTGCGCCTGCCCCCGGCCCCCGACAGACGCCTGACCGAAAAATCGCGTTTCGGCCTGCTGCCGCGCGTCGGCGCCGACGGCGCGCGCCCCGCCGAGGTTTACGCGCGGCCGGTGTTCGCCTCCGCCAAGCTCAGGCCCGGCGCGCCGCGGGTGGCGCTGCTGGTCGGCGGCCTCGGCCTCAATCCGGCCAGCACCGCCGACGCGATCGCGCGGCTGCCGGCGGCCGTCTCGCTCGGCTTCGCTCCCTACGGCGACGGCCTCGAGGGCGAAGCGGCGGCGGCGCGCGAAGCCGGCCACGAAACCCTGCTGCAGTCGCCGATGGAGCCGTTCACCGATCCGGCCGACAAACCCGGCCCGCACACGCTGCTGTCCAGCGCCCCCGACGCCGACAATCTCGAGTCCCTGCGCTGGCAGATGGGGCGGTTCGTCGGTTACGCCGGCGTCGTCAATCATCTTGGCGGCAAGTTCACCGCCGACGCGCGCGCGCTGACCCCGGCGCTCAGCGAGATCGCCGCGCGCGGCCTGTTCTATGTCGACGACGGCTCGTCGCCGCGCAGCCTTGCCCACGACGTCGCGCCGACGCTCGGTCTGGCCTCGGCCGCCGCCGACGCGGTCGTCGACGCCGACGCTGCGCCAGCGGCGATCGACGCGGCGCTGACGCGGCTCGAGACGCTCGCCCGCGCGCGCGGCGCGGCGATCGGCGTCGCCACCGCCCTGCCCTCGAGCCTCGACCGCATCGCCCGCTGGAGTGCCGGGATCGAGGCGCGCGGCGTCGAGCTCGTTCCGGTTTCGGCGCTGACTGCCCGGGCGCCCGGCCCGGCGGCGGCGGCCGGCCGCTAAACCTAGGCGCGAGGAGCGTACGTGACCAAGAGTTTGCCCTATCGTCGCAGCGCCGGCGTGGCGCTCGTCAATCGCGCCGGCGAGGTCCTCATTGGCCGGCGCGCCCGCAGCCGCGAGGCGAGTCTCGTCGCCGGCCACGAATGGCAGATGCCGCAGGGCGGCATCGACGAAGGCGAAGAGCCATACGCCGGCGCGTTGCGCGAACTCTACGAGGAGACCAGCGTCAAGTCGGTTTCTCTGATCGCCGAGGCGCCGGACTGGCTGAGTTACGACCTGCCCGAGGAATCCGGCAACCGCTGGCGCGGCCGCTACCGCGGCCAGACGCAGAAATGGTTCCTGTTGCGCTTCGAGGGCGAGGAGGCGGAAATTGACATCCGCCATCCCGGCGGCGGCGCGCACAAGCCCGAGTTCGACGCCTGGCGCTGGGAACAATTCGCGCGCCTGCCCGAACTGGTCGTGCCGTTCAAGCGCGCGGTCTATGAACAAGTCGTCGCGCTGTTCGCGCCGCTGGCGAAGCCGGCCTAGGGCGAGCCCAGGCCGGCCCGTCTTCGCGCTACTTGCCGGCGATCAGGGCGTCGAGCGCCGCCTGGACGCTGGCGGTGACCGGCTTGTTGGCGGCCGCTTTGAGCGCCGCGGTCGCGGCGGCCTGTGCCGCCGCCGCAGCGGCGTCCGCCGTCGCGGCTGTCTGCTGGTCGGCGGCAAGCTGGACCTGCGCCGCAGCGATCGCCGCTTTGTCGGTGGCCATCGCGGTGATGTTGTTGGCGGCCGTGTCGAGCTTGAGTTGGATCTGAAGATTGGCGATCGTCGTCTGATCCGCCGTGAAGGCCGCGTCGGCCGTAGCGGCGGCCGCCGCCGCGGCATTCGCCGCCGCTTCCGCCGCCGCGTAGGCGGCGATCTTGCCGACCCGCGAATTGGGCGAAGCGTTGGCGAACGCCGTAGCCGAAGCATGGCCGGCGTTCAGCGCGCCGAGCGCGCTGGCGGTCGCGCCCTGACCGTTGCCGCCATTCCCGCTCCCGCCGCCATTGCCGGCGCCGTTCCCGCCGCCGTTTCCGTTCCCGCCGCCATGACCGCCCGGGGCGGCGATCGCTTGGCCGACAATAGGCGACGCCGTCAGCGCCGCAACGAACGGGACCAGAAGAACCGCCGCGCCCAGGGCGGTCGTCATGATTTTGCGCATCCGTCTTTCCTTTTCCATCGCCCTAGCTCTTCTCGCAGAAGCCCCCTCAGCGAAGCCGAAAGGCCGCGTTGTCTGAAAAACTAAGTGCAACCCTCAAACGCGGTCTGAACAATCGCAATCAACTTTGACCCATCGCGACTCGACGCCATTTCCTGCATCGAATCGACGGGCCGTCGATTTGGATTGGCCTATCAGGCGACGCCCTGTCGGAACCTGACGATCTGCGTAAGGCGATTGTCAGCTGCGTCAGTCAAGCCTCGTCGGCGGCGGCGCCGACAAGCCGGAGTTTGACGACCGGCGTTCGAAACAGTCCGTGTGGGGCGGCGACAGAAGCTTTGCGCGAGGAAGCTCTGTCAACGACGTAGGCGCCAAGACGCGCGCGCCGAGCCGAAGTAATACATCATAAATAAGTATAATTCAGTCCAGAAGTCGACCGGCGCGCCGGGCGCGTCCGCCGCGAAATGGGACGGGCCGCCCGGCGGGGTTCGGGCAGCCCGTGCGGCGACGCACCTGGCGGCGGGCGCGTCGGAGGTTAGTTGTGCGGCGGCTGTTCCGTCGGCCCCGGCGCCGGTCCCTGTTCGAACGGACGCTGACGGCGTTCCGCCATGAACTGGTCGAACTCGGCGCGGTCCTTGGCGAAGCGCAACCGCTCGAGGAATTCCTTGAATTCGTGCTGCTCATCTTCGAGCCGCTTCAATGTCTCGGCGCGATAATCGTCGAAGGCGCGGTTGCCGCTCGAAGGCGAACCGAACCAATCGCCGTGGTTGCCGAAGCGTCCCATCATGGCGCGCACGCGCTCGACCTTCTCCTGCGCGCGCGCCATCTTGCGTTCCCAGCGGTCCATGCCGCGGTCACAGTCGCTCATCGGTCCACTCCATGCGTAGGTCGGGCCCCACCAACAGCCGAACCTTCTGCGCCCGATCAGGAATCCGAGAGCGATGAGCCCCAGCGGCCACCAACAGATGAAGCCCAAAATCACCAGAACGAGAGGCATGGCGCGACCTCGGTTGTGAATGTAAATAACATTTACATCGAGCCTCGCCGTTGTCAAGCCGTTTTCGAGTAGCCTCGGACTCCGCCGCCGCCAATCGCCCCGCGGCCGCTAAGGGTTTGGATTGACGCCAGATTGGCGGCGCCCGGAGAGGGCTCGGAAGGAACGACCCTAACCCTGCGGCGCTTTGACGCCGAGCCCGCGCAAATAGACCAGCGTTTGCGCTTCGAGAAGTTCCGCCGGCGACATCGGCAGCGCCCGTTGCGCGCCGTCGCCGCGACCGAACAGCGACGCCGTGCCGTGCGCCATGGCCCAGATGTGGAGCGCGACCATCAAGGCTGGCGGGCGGTCGGCGGCCGGAATCGTCGCGCAGATCTTGTCGGCGGCGACGCGCAACACGGCAAAGGCGCGGTCGCCGGCGCCGCGCAGGGCCGGATCGGCGCTGACCGGAATGCCGGCCTCAAACATCGCCGAGTAAGACGCGGGCTGCGTGCGGGCGAATTCGAGATAGGCCTTGCCGAGCCGCTCCAGCGCGACAAATGCGTCGGGGCGGCCATCGTCCCAGGCGCGCGCCAGCGCCGCCCCGAACTGCTCGAAGCCGCGCAGCGCAACGTTCGCCATCAGTTCGTCGCGGTCGCGAAAATGTCGATAGGGCGCCGCGGGGCTAACGCCGGCGAAACGCGCCGCGTCGGCGAATGTGAAGCCGGCCGCCCCCTTCTTGGCGATCAATTCCAACGCGGCGAGGATCAGCGCCTCGCGCAGATTGCCGTGGTGATAGCCGCGCGGCTCGTCGCGCTCGTTCTTGCCCCAACTCATGTGAAGAGTCTTTACATCAGACGGGCGCATACGTCGACGCTGTCGAGGGTCGCTTTGGCCGCCGCCGCGCGCCGGGCGAGCGCGGGCGCGAACCGAGACGCGAACTGGAAGCTGCGAAAGAGAAAGGGAATTGACGGGCGCGTCACCGTAATTCCGGAATTGAAATTCGTTGGCGACCCAAAGATGCCGCCGGGCGCTTGCGCTGGGGCCGACGCAGATTGCTGGAAAGTATATGGGTCGGCGCCGTTCGCGATGGCCTGTTTGACGGCAGCCTGTGAATCGTAATTCAGCGTGCCGGGGCCACCGATGCTTTCGCTCGGGGAATCTCCGTACGGAGAAACGACACCCTCCATGTTGGCGAAGCGTGCAAATGCCTCGAAGTTTGTGATGTTGCCAAGGCTGTCGTATGCACCGGGAGTTGCCCCGACCATGCCCGGGAGGCCGTACGCTTGCTGGTAGTCCGTCTGCGCCGCCGCCAAACCGGCGGCTAGGTCGGTGTTGCTGGACGACGTATCGATTGCGTCGCCAATTACCTTTGTAGCTCCGGTCCCCACCAAGACGCCGGCGACACCCGACGCGACCGCGACGCCGGCTAACCCGTAAGGACCGCCGAATTCGGCAAGCGGCGAAAGAAAGTATGCCGTCGCTTGAGCCGCCGCGAGGCCCATCGCGTATCCCGCGCCTTCCGCAAATGCGCCACCTAGTGGATCGAATCTAACACTTGATGCCCGCGTCTGACGGCGGCGATGATTTTATTGGGGTCGGCGGTCCAGGTGAAGGGTGCGGATTGCAGGTTGTGCTCTTCAAGGAATCGGTTGATGG
>JBEKVR010000123.1:0-15229 GCA_049513815.1 Roseiarcus sp.
ACGGTCCAGGCCAAGGGGCGTACGGTCCCGCCCGTCCGACGCTCGGGGGATGGCCATCCCCCGAGCGTCAGCTCGAAATCCTCTCAGATTCGTGCCAAAGCGAACATGCAAGGGGCGTGGCGGGAGGCCGCACAGGGAAGCCAATCCATCCTTGACTTCCAACACAGATGCTCACCCCAACCCTCTCCCGCAGGCGAGGAGAGGGGGCGTGGGATCGATCGAAACCGAATGGGGGACCTGATGACGTTCGACCTCATCGTCCGCGGCGCGAATCTGCCCGACGGCCGCCGCGGCATCGACATTGCCGCCCGCGACGGCCGCATCGTCGCGATCGAGCCGAGAATCGCCGCCGAGGCGCGCGTCGTCGTCGCGGCGCAGGGGCGGTTGGTCGCGCCGCCGTTCGTCGACAGCCATTTCCACATGGACGCGACTTTGTCGCTCGGCCTGCCGCGGCTCAACCAGTCGGGCACGCTGCTCGAAGGCATCGCGCTGTGGAGCGAGCTGAAGCCGCTGCTGACCCACGAAGCGGTCGCCGAGCGCGCACTGCGCTATTGCGACCTCGCCGTCGCCCAGGGACTGCTGGCGGTGCGCTCGCACGTCGACGTCTGCGACGACCGGTTGCTGGCGGTCGAAGCTCTGCTCGAGGTGAAGAAGAGGGTCGCGCCCTATCTCGACCTGCAACTCGTCGCCTTTCCGCAGGACGGCTATTTCCGTTCGCCGACCGCCGTCGCCAACCTCAAGCGCGCGCTCGACATGGGCGTCGACGTGGTCGGCGGCATCCCGCATTTCGAGCGCACGATGGCCGACGGCGCGGCTTCGGTGAAAGCCTTGTGCGAGATCGCGGCCGAGCGCGGACTGATGATCGACCTGCATTGCGACGAGAGCGACGACCCGCTGTCGCGCCACATCGAAACGCTGGCCTACGAGGCCAAGCGCCTCGGCCTCGGCGCGCGCGCCACCGGCTCGCATCTGACGTCGATGCACTCGATGGACAATTGTTATGTGTCGAAGCTGCTGCCGCTGATCGCCGAATCGGGCGTCAACGCGATCGCCAATCCGTTGATCAACATTACGCTGCAAGGGCGGCATGACACCTATCCGCGTCGGCGCGGCCTGACCCGCATCGCCGAGATGCGCGCGCTCGGCGTCGCGGTGGCGCTCGGCCAGGATTGCGTGATGGACCCGTGGTACGGGCTTGGCGGCGCCGACATGCTCGACGTCGCCCACATGGCCGTCCACGCCGCGCCGATGACCAGCCGCGAGGCGATTCGCTGGAGCTTCGACGGCGTGACCGAGACGCCGGCGCGCATCCTCGGCCTCGAAGGCTACGGCCTCGCCGTCGGTTGCAACGCCGACATGGTCATTTTGCAGGCGGCCGACCCGATCGAGGCGGTGCGGCTGCGCGCGGCGCGCCTCGCCGTCATCCGTCGCGGCGAAGTTCTCGCGCGGACTCCCGAGCGAAGGACAAGCCTCAGCTTGCCCGGCCGCCCGGCGACCCTCGATCCCGCCGATTACGCGCCGAGAGCGTGAGCCGGCCGAACGATGCGCCGCGGCGAATGAGCGACGCGCAATCCCTGTGCCGACGCTAGGGACCTCCGCGGAAACAAAATTGATGAAGGTTTAATTCGATTGATCCACTCCCAGGTAAATTGAGTTCCAAATTACTAAGCTGCCGCCAAATTTTATACAGTATTCGCGGTGCTTCCGTTAGGGCGGGCGCCTTATTGTTGTTTACCGAAATTCGCGCTTGCAGGCTCCGCCATGGGTATTGCGTACGGGCCCAACTCTTCCCGGGGTTGGCCAAGTTGGGTCGCCGTGGTCGCCCTCGCCATCGCTGCGGCGTCGCTGGGCGGTTGCGTCGAGGTCGCTGGACTGTCATCGGGGCCGAGCGTCGAGACCGCGCAAGCGCCGGCGGCGGGCAGCGACCAGTGGCGCGCCTACACCGACCAATGGGGCAAGCGATACGACCAGAATCCCGGCGACAAGACCGCCTCGATCAATTACGCGCGGGGCTTGCGCGCGCTGACCCGCTACAGCGAGGCGGCGGCGGTGATGCGGACGGCGGCGGTCGAAGCGCCGCAGGATAACGAGGTTCTCGGCGAATACGGCAAGGCGCTCGCCGACTCCGGAGAATTGGCGCAGGCCAAGGACGTGCTGACGCGCGCCTATCCCGAGGATCGGCCCGACTGGACGATCATGTCCGTGCAAGGGGCGGTCGACGACGAATTGGGCGACCATGACGGCGCGCGGAGGTTCTACGCCGAGGCGCTCAAGATCGCGCCGGGCGAACCCTTCCTGCTCAACAATCTCGGCTTGTCCTACGCGCTGACCAAGCAGTTGCCCCAGGCCGAAGCGACGTTGCGCGAGGCGAGCGCCAGTCCGCACGCCGACGTTCGGGTGCGCAACAACCTCGCTTTGGTCCTGTCGCTCGAAGGCAAATACGCCCAGGCCGAGGACGTCAGCCGCCAGGACATGTCGGACGACGCCGCGCGCGCCAATGTGAAGGCGATCCGGCAAATGATCGCCAGCCGCGGCGTCGGGAGCGCGCTGCGGTCGTCGCCGCAACCGACTGTCGCCACCGAATAAACGGCATTCCACACGCAGATGATCATCGCCATGGCCCTTCAGACCCCGATCAACCCGACGCCGCCGGCGTCGCAGCCGCTGCTGCAATGGGCGGAATATTGGTATCCGATCTCCTGGCAATGCGTGCTCGCCGCCGGCGTGGCGACCGCGCTCTGCGCCTGCGTCATGGTCGCCTTCCTCGTGCTGCAGTGGCGCACCGCGAGCGTTCGCGAAATGCAGACCGCATGGTTGGCCACCAATCTTGAGGCACAAACCGCTCAGGCGAGGAAGGATACGGCGGAGGCGCTCGAGCGCGCCGCCGACCTCGACCGGGAAGCCGCCTCGCTGCATCGTCGGAACCTGTCGCTGGCGGAGCTCGTCCAGCCGCGGCAATTGACCGGCGAGCAAGCCTACGAGTTCACGCAGGCGTTGTCCCCCTATTCGGGGCGCTCCGTCGTCCTGTGGTCCTACGGCCTCGATCTGGAGGGCAGCGCGCTGGCCGAGCAGATCCGCGAGTCGCTGATCGGCGCCCACGTCGTCGTCGTCAACAACATCGGACAATTGAGTTCGGCCGAGCGCCCGCGCGTCGGCGTGCTGATCGCCGGGGCCGACAAGCATCTCGTCGGCGCGCTGCACGACAACCTTCATGCGATCGGCGGCATGGGCGCCGCCGTCATCGAGCTCGCCAGCGCCGAAGCTGCCGAGGCGGTCCCGGCGGAGATCTTCGTCGGCGTGAAGCCGCCGCCGCAGCCAAAGGACGGCGTCGAGCGCGCGGCCTTCGTCGATCGCGCCGCGCTCGCCGCCGTGCCGTGAGACGATCGGACAGCAGCCCGACATCCATGGCCGAGCTTGTCCCGGCCCTGATGGCGTGGCGCTACGCACAACGAGACAAGAAAAAGGGGAGCGTCGCTCCCCTTTCTTGAACCGTCTCGTCCGCGCCTCGGTCAGTTGTCCAGGAACGAGCGCAGCTTCCGCGACCGGCTCGGGTGCTTGAGCTTGCGTAGCGCCTTGGCTTCGATCTGACGGATGCGCTCGCGGGTGACCGAGAACTGCTGACCGACCTCTTCGAGCGTGTGGTCGGTGTTCATGCCGATGCCGAAGCGCATGCGCAGCACGCGCTCCTCGCGCGGCGTCAGCGACGCCAGCACGCGCGTCGTCGTCTCGCGCAAGTTCGACTGGATCGCCGCGTCGATCGGCAACACCGCGTTCTTGTCCTCGATGAAATCGCCGAGGTGGCTGTCCTCCTCGTCGCCGATCGGCGTCTCGAGGCTGATCGGCTCCTTGGCGATCTTCAGCACCTTGCGCACCTTCTCGAGCGGCATGGCGAGCTTTTCGCTGAGCTCCTCCGGCGTCGGCTCGCGACCGATCTCGTGCAGCATCTGCCGGCTGGTGCGGACGATCTTGTTGATCGTCTCGATCATATGCACCGGAATGCGGATCGTGCGCGCCTGGTCGGCGATCGAGCGGGTGATCGCCTGGCGAATCCACCAGGTCGCGTAGGTCGAGAACTTGTAGCCGCGGCGGTACTCGAACTTGTCGACCGCCTTCATCAGGCCGATGTTGCCTTCCTGGATCAGGTCGAGGAACTGCAGGCCGCGGTTGGTGTACTTCTTGGCGATCGAGATGACGAGGCGAAGGTTCGCTTCGACCATCTCCTTCTTCGCCTGCCGCGCCTCACGCTCGCCCTTCTGCACCATCTGCACGAGCTTGCGGAATTCCTGGATCTCGAGGCCGGTCTCGGTGGCGAGCGTCTGGATCTCGGCGCGGATCTCCTTGATCTGCGTCTTGTCTTTGGCGACGAAATCCTTCCAGCCGCGCGTGCCGAGCTTGGAGACGCGCAACAGCCACTTCGGATCGAGCTCCGAGTTCTGGTAGATCTTGATGAAGTCCTCGCGCCCGACGCGGTGCGATTCGGCCAGCCGCATCAGCTTCACATCGAAGCCGATTAGCCGCTTGTTGATGTCGTAGAGCTGCTCGACCAGCGCGTCGATGCGGTTCTGGTTCAGCGACAGCGATTTGACGTCGGCGACGATGTCCTTCTTCAGCGCCTTGTACTTGCGCTCCTGCGCCGGCGACAGCGATTCGTTCTGCAGCTTGTTGGCGACGTTCTGGTCCTGCAGGCGGCGCAGCTTCTTGTAGGCGTCGGCGATGCGGTCGAACGTCTCGAGCACTTTCGGCTTGAGCTCGGCTTCCATCGCCGACAGCGACACCGAATTCTCGAGATCGTCGTCGTCGTCGAAGCCTTCGGCCGGCGGCGCGGCTTCGCCGTCGAAACCGGCGGGCGGGGTCTGCGGCGCGGTGGCGGGCGCGACGCGTTCGCGCGGCGCAGCAGCCGCCAGCGCGGCCGCCGCCGCCGCCTCGACGGCGCCGGGCGCGGTCATGTCGATCTTCGGCTGTTTCTTGCCGTCAGGGCCGGCGTAGGTCGCCTCGAGGTCGATGATGTCGCGCAGCAGAATCTTGCCGTCGTTGAGCTCGTCGCGCCAGATGATGATCGCCTGGAACGTCAGCGGGCTTTCGCACAGACCGGCGATCATCGCCTCGCGGCCGGCTTCGATGCGCTTGGCGATGGCGATTTCGCCCTCGCGCGACAGCAGCTCGACCGAGCCCATCTCACGCAAGTACATGCGCACCGGATCGTCGGTGCGTTCGACCGGCTCGGAGCTGCGGGTCGCGACCGCGGTCGTGCGCGAAGTCTCGACCAGCTCGCCGGGCTCGGGCTCCTCCTCGTCGGCGGCGACCTCGGCGGCGGGTTCCTTCTCCGCCTCCTCGGCGTCCTCGCTGTCGACGACGTTGATGCCCATCTCGCTGAGCATCGCGTTCATGTCTTCAATCTGATCGGAGGAGATCTCCTCCGACGGCAGCACCGCGTTCAACTCTTCCTGGGTGACCCAGCCGCGCTTCTTGGCGATCTTGATCATCCGCTTGACGGCGGCGTCGGTGAGGTCGAGCAACGGACCATCGGCGGCTTCTGCGACGACCGCTTCGCCTTCGGTCTTCTGCTCGTCGTTTCTCGCCATTTCGGCCTCTCCTGAACCGCGCGCCGACGCGCCCATTTTCGTATTCATCAATTTGCCCGCACGAGAGATCGGCCCCCGCCCCGCTCTAGAGCGGCTGCGAACCGCGTCCCGAGAGGCTGCCGAAGCCCTCAATCGCCGCTTCGGCGTTCGCCAAATCGGCCAGATTCGCTTTGATGTCCCGCAGTCTCGCCAGGTTCTGATCGGTCGGATCGGCGGCGAGCGCCTGTTCGGCCAACTTCAGCTCCCTATTTAACGCCCCCGAACTCCGTTGCAAGGCCAGAGTCTGGCGCAAAACGTGTTCGGCGTCCGAGACTTCCGCCCCAGGACCGACGCACCACCAGTTGGGCGTGGCGGCGGCCTGCGACAGGATGCGCTCGCGCTCGCCATCCAGCCCCGCCGCCGCCAGCGCCGAAGCCAGCGGCTCCGCTCCGGCGAAGGCCTCCGCAGGCAGGCCGAGGAGGCGGTCGCGGAAGGCGGCGAGGGCGGGGCTGTGGAATTCGATCCCCGCAGCCTCCTCGATGTGCTTTTCGAGCAGCCCGGGATGGCAGATGAGGATCGCCAGAATGGCGATTTCGCGCGGCGCCTCCCGCGGCTTGGCGACGAGGCGGCGCGGCGCGGCCGGCAGCGCGGCCCCGGCGAGGCCGAGCCGCGGCCCGGGATCCGGACGGCCGAACCGTCCGCCGCCGCGTTGGAAGCGCTCGCGCCGGCCCGACCCGGCAGGGGCCGGCGCACCGGCGCCGAAGAAATCGCCGAGCCGACGCGCCATATCGGCGGCGTAGTGACGGCGCAAGGTCTCGTCGGCGATCTGGCTGGTCAGCTCACGCAGCCGCCGCTCGAGGCCGGCGCGCTTCTCCGGCGTATCGAAGGCTTGGCCTTCCGTCTCGCGCGCAAACAGCAGTTCGGCCAGCGGTTCTGCGGCGCTGAGCGCCTCGGCGATCGCCGGCGCGCCGCCCGAACGGACCAGATCGTCGGGATCCTGGCCCTCCGGCAGCATCGCGAAGCGCAGGCTCTTGCCCGGCCCGACCAGCGGCAGCGCGACGTCGATGGCGCGGTAGGCCGCCTTGCGTCCCGCTTTGTCGCCGTCGAAGCACAGGATCGGCTCGTCGGCGATCGTCCACAACAGGGCGCATTGCTCGCTGGTCAGCGCGGTGCCGAGCGGCGCGACCGTGTGGACGAAGCCCGCCTGGGTCATGGCGATGACGTCGACGTAGCCCTCGACGACGATCACCTGGCCGCGCTCGTGCGCCGCCTTGCGAGCGCGATGGTGGTTGTAGAGCAGCTCGCCTTTGTGAAACAGCTCGCTCTCCGGCGAGTTGAGGTATTTCGCCCGGGCGGAAGGATCGAGGGCGCGGCCGCCGAAAGCGACGAGCTTGCCGCCGCGGTCGTGGATCGGGAACATCACCCGGTCGCGGAAGCGATCGTAGGCGACGGCGACGTCGTCGCCGTGGGCGAGCAGTCCGGCGGCGATCATCTCCGCCAGGTCGACGCCGTGCGCCGCCAGCGCCTCGCGCAGGGCGAAACGGTCGGGCGCGGCGTAGCCGAGGCCGAACAAGCGCTGGGCGGCGGGATCGACGCCGCGATCGGAAAGATAGCCGCGCGCCTTGGCCCCAACCGGGGCGTTTAGTGTCGTCTCGAAAATCTCGGCGGCCAGAACCAGCGCGTCGCGCAGGACGGCGCGACGCTGGTCGCGCGCCTCGCCCTCGCGGCTGCGCGCCGGCATCGGCAGGCCCGCCATCGCCGCCACCTTCTCCACCGCCTCGGGAAACCCGAGCCCCTCGGTCTCCATCAGGAAGGTGAAGACGTCGCCGTGCTTGCCGGACGAGAAGTCGTGATAGAAGCCCTTCTGGTCGTTGACGAAAAACGACGGCGTCTTCTCGGCGTTGAACGGCGACAGCCCCGCCCATTCGCGCCCCGACTTGCGCAGCTTCACGCGCGCGCCAACGACCTGCGACACCGGCACCCGGGCGCGGATTTCGTCGAGAAAATCGGACGAGAACTTCATGCCGATCCCGAGATTGGCGCGCCGAGGCGGATTGGCAAGGCGGGGAAACGCTTCTCCCCGGTTTTCACAAGCCGCGCCGCCTCAGAGCGCTTCGGCGCCCATCAACTTCCGCGCCGAGGCCGCGCTCATCGGCTCGCCGAAGGCGTAGCCCTGGGCGAATTCGCAGCCGAGCTGCGACAGCTCGACCGCGTCGGATTCGGTCTCCGCCCCCTCGGTGATGACGTCCATGCCGAGATCGTGGGCCATCGCGATCACCGAGCGCAGGATCGCCGGCCGCCCGCCGGCGCCGCTGGGCCTGACCAGCGACGGATCGACCTTCAGCGTGTCGAAGCGATAGCGCTGGAGGTGGCTGAGCGAGGTGAAGCCGGCGCCGAAATCGTCGAGCGCCAGCCCGGCGCCGAGTTCGCGCACGCGGCGCAGAAGCTGCAGCGCATATTCGGGGTTCTCCATCACCAGCGCCTCGGCGAGTTCGAGCTTCAGCGTGCCGCGCAGCACATAGTGGCGGTTGAGCGCGGTGCGCACGTCGCTGAGCAGGTCGTGGGCGAGCAACTGGCGCGCTGAAACGTTGATGCTGGCGAAGATCGGCGGCGTGACCTCGAGCGCCTTCTGCCAGGCGGCGAGTTCGCGCGCCGTCGTCTCGATGGCGAAGACGCCGATTTCGACCAGCGCGTCGTTGGCGTCGGCGAGCGAATAGAAGTCGGCCGGCCCCAGCAGACCCAAGCGCGGATGGCGCCAACGCGGCAGCGCCTCGAAGCCGGCGACGGTGCGGTCTTCGAGCCGCACAATCGGCTGGAACATCACGTTGATCTGACCGCGATCGAGCGCGTGGCGCAGGTCGTGGGCGAGCGACTGACGGTCGGAGCGCGTCGCTCGCATGCGCACGGCGAAGGTCTCGGAGCAATCGCCGCCCGCCTTCTTGGCGTTGGCGAGCGCGACCTCGGCGTCGGCGAGCAGATCCGCGCCCTTTTTGTGCAGGACGGGATCGAACGAGACGACGCCGATCGACACCGTCAGCGCCACCTCGCGGTCGCCGAAGCTGATTGGCGACGCCATCATCCCCTTGAGCGAAGCGACGAAACGTTCGAGCTCGGCCTCGATATCGTCGAACATGACGATGACGCCGAACTGGTCGCCGCCGATACGCGCCAGCGTGTCGCCTGGCTTGAGCTCGCGGCCGAGCCGCCGCGCCACCGCGAGCAGCGCCGAATCGCCGAACGCCATGCCGAGCGCGTCGTTGACCTCCTTGAAGCGGTCGACGTCGATCGCCAGCGCCGCCGGTGTCGGCGCGCCGGGCCGCTCGGCCTGGACGATGGCGGCGCCCAGCCGGTCGAGGAACAATTCACGATTGGGCAGGCCAGTGAGGTTGTCGTGGATCGCATCGTGGAGGATGCGCTCTTCGGCGGTCTTGATTTCGGTGACATCGGACAAGGCGCCGATGACCCTGACCACCTCGCCGCTGGCGTTGACGACCGGGCGCGCCTTGAGGGTGAAGCTGTGATAGCGGCTGTCGGCGCCGCGCAAGCGGATATCGTGGCCGATCCGGCCCGAACGCTGCTGCAGCACGCCCTCGAGCGCCGCCGAAAAGCGGTCGCGATCGAGCGGATGGAGAATATCCAGCCAGCTTGCGGCAGGGCCTTCCAAAGAGCCGCGCTTGAGGCCGAGCTGCGACTCGATCTCGCCGCTGACGTAGATCTGGTCGGCGGGCACGTTCCAGTCGAAGATGGCGTCGCCGCAGCCGGTCATCGCCAGCGCGCGCCGCTCGGCGTCGGCGCCGCTCGGCCCCGCCGCGCCGGTGTTGGCGAAGGCGCTCTGCATGATGGTGAAGCCGATCAGCATGACGATCAGCACCAGGCCGCCGATCAGCCCCGGCGCAACGATGTCGTTGGTCAGCTCGCCGAGCGCCGCCGCGCCGGCCGCGACCACCCAAACGACGAGCAGGAACCAGG
Source organism: Roseiarcus sp. (assembly GCA_049513815.1). Taxonomy (GTDB): domain Bacteria; phylum Pseudomonadota; class Alphaproteobacteria; order Rhizobiales; family Beijerinckiaceae; genus Roseiarcus. Next base: position 9,531 of record JBEKVR010000123.1, read on the forward strand.
TCGGGATCAGCATCACCGCGCGGTCCGAGCCGCGCGCCGCCATCGACAGGATGAGCAGAAAGCCGATCGCCGCCACGGTGGCGATCGAAATGCGCGCGACGCCGGCGGCGACCGGCGCGTTGTAGATCGACAGGCCGACCACCGCCGCCATCAGCAGCAGCCAGACCAGGCCAATGTGGAGGAAGCGGACGTGCCAGCGACGCAGGTTGAGATAGGCGAAGAGGAAAATGATCAGCGTCGCGCCGATCGTCGCCTCGATCCCGGCGCGCCACACGCGCTCGGTTTCGTCCTCGAAGCCGAAGATCTTTCGCCAAAAGCCGAAGTCGATGCAGACGTAGGCGAACACCGACCAAGCGAGCGCCGCGGCGGCGGGGAAAACCAGCGCCCCGCGGATGACGAAGACGATGGTCAAGAACAGCGCCAGTAGGCCGGCGACGCCGATCAGGATGCCCTGGTACAGCGTCAGGCTCGCGCCCTTGTCCTTGAACGCATCCGGCTCCCACAGATAGAGCTGCGGCAGCGACGGCGTGCGCAGCTCGGCGACGTAGGTGACGGTCGCGCCCGGATCGAGCGTGACGCGGAACACGTCGGCGTCGAGCCGGTCCTCGCGCTCGGGCGGGCTGCCCTGGCTGGCCGTGATGGCGGTGATGCGCGACGAGCCGAGGTCGGGCCACACCACGCCCGAGCCGACGAAGCGGAAATGCGGCGCGACGACCAGGCGGGTGAGTTGCTCGTCGGAATCGTTGGTCAGCGCGAAGACAATCCACGCCGGCTGCGCGCCCGCTTCCAGCGCGCTGACTTCGATGCGGCGGACGATGCCGTCGGCGCCGGGCGCGGTCGACACCTGAATGCGGTCGCCTTGGGCGCCGTAATGCTCGACCGCGTTGGTGAGGTCGATCGCGTCAGCTTCGACCGGCACGCGCACCGACTGCACCGCCTGCGCCGCTCCGACCCCGAGACAGAGCCAAGCGAGCGCCGCCATCAGCGTGAGCGCGCGGCGCGGCCGGCGACCCGACGTGAGCCGCGAGCGGGCAATCCGAGAGCGCGACAGGACCTCAATCAAGACGCTTGGCCTCGCCCTCGAGCAGCGCGAGCAGGACGTGATCCCGCCAGGCGTCGTTGATCTTGAGATAGGCGCGGGCGAATCCCTCGCGCCGGAAGCCATTGCGTTCGAGCAGCGCGATCGACGGCGCGTTGCCGGGAATGCAGGCCGCCTCGATGCGATGCAGTCTCAGCGTATCGAAACCGAAGCGGATCACGGCGGCGACGGCGCGCGTCATGCGCCCTTTGCCGGCGTGCGGCGCGCCCATCCAATAGCCGAGCGTCGCCGCCTGGGCGACGCCACGGCGTATGCCGCCGAGCGTCAAGCCGCCGAGCAGCTCGTCCGAGGTCGAGTCGAAGATCAGGAAGGCGAAGCTCTCGTCGGCGGCGATGTCTTCCGCCTGGCGGCGCAGCCGGCGGCGAAACGCCGCTCGCGTCAGGTCGTCGGACAGCCAGGTTGGCTCCCACGGCGCCAGGAAGGCGCGGCTCTGCTCGCGCAGCCTCGCCCACGCCGAATAGTCGGCGGCGATCGCCGGGCGCAGATAGAGCCCGTCGCCGCGCACCAGCGGCTGCGGATCGGCCGATCTGGCGAGACCGAACAACGCCATGTCCGCCCGTCACCCTCCCTTCAGACGCTCGGCGACCGCGGCCGCGTCGAGCGCCTTGCCGACCCCGCCGATCACGGCGACGGTCGGCGGCGATCTAAGCATGGCCGCGCCCGCTTGGCGAACGTCGTCGACGCTGATCGCCGCGATGCGCGCCAGCATGGCGTCGAGCGACAGCGGCGCGCCGTAGACGAGGGTCTGGCGCGCGAGCTGCTGGGCGCGCGCCGAGGGCGATTCGAGCGCGGTCAGGGTCGAGACCTTGAACTGCGCCTTGGCGCGGTCGACTTCCGCTTCGTCGAGTCGCAGGGCGGCCTCGGCGAGGCAATCGAGCGCGGCGCGCGCGACCTCGCCCGCATCCTTGGGCGCCGAGCCGGCGTAGAAGCCGAATAGGCCGCAGTCGGAAAATCCCCAGTGGAACGAATAGATCGAATAGGCGAGGCCGCGCTTCTCGCGCACTTCCTGGAACAGCCGCGACGACATTCCGCCGCCCGCCGCCGCGGCGAAGACATGGGCGGCGTCGTGATCGGCGGCGGCGATCGCGCGACCCTCGAATCCGACGACGATGTGCGTCTGTTCGAGCCGCTTCTTCACCATCGACTCGCCGCCGCCATAGGCGGCCGGCGCCGGCGGTTCGGCCTTGTCGGCGCCGAACGGCGCCAGTAGCGATTCGGCGCGCGCAACGATCCGGTCGTGGTCGACCGCCCCCGCCGCGGCGACGATCGCCGCGCCGGAGCGATAGTGGCGGCGCAGATAGGCGGCGATCGCCGCGCGGTCGAAGCCGTCGACGCTATCGCGGGTGCCGAGGATCGGCCGGCCGATCGGTTGGCCCGGCCAGGCTGCGGCGGAGAAGAGATCGAAGACGAAATCGTCGGGCGCGTCCTCGACCGAGCCGATCTCCTGCAGAATGACGTTCTTCTCGCGCGCGAGTTCTTCCGGATCGAACCGGCTGTCGGTGAGGATGTCGGCGATGACGTCGAGCGCAATGTCGACATCCTCGCCGAGGACACGAGCGAAATAGGCGGTCTGCTCGACGCTGGTCTCAGCATTGAGATCGCCGCCGACGTTCTCGATCGTCTCGGCGATCGCCCGCGCGTTGCGCTTGGCCGTGCCCTTGAACGCCATGTGCTCGAGCAGATGCGACAGCCCGTGCTCGCCTTCGCTTTCGTGGCGCGAGCCGGCGGCGACGAACACGCCGAGCGAGGCGGTGCGCAGATCGCCGCTCGCATCGGTGACGACGCGCAGGCCCGACGGCAAAGTCGTCAGCCGCACGCTCACGCCGCGACCCTCGCCCGCTCGCGGACGAATTTCGCCACCGCCGCCGGATCGTTGGGCAGGATCGCGTAGCGCTCGCGACGCAACTGGATCTCGGCGAGGTGCGGCGGCAATTCGGGACGGCGGCCGATGGCGCTTTCAACCGCCTCGGGGAACTTGGCGGGATGCGCGGTCGCCAGCGAGATCACCGGCGTTTCCGGATCGCGCTCGAGCGCCGCGCGCGCCGCGTGGATGCCCACCGCGCTGTGCGGATCGACGACGATTCCGCTGTCGCGATAGACGCGCGCCATCTCGTCGGCGCAGGCTCTTTCGTCGGTGCGCTCCGCGTCGAAGTCGCGGCGGATCGCCGCCAGCGCCGGCGGAGCGATCGCGAACTCGCCCGCCTGTTTCAGCGCCCCCATCAGCGCGCGAACCACGCTCGCGTCGCGGCCGTAGGCGTCGAACAGCAGCCGCTCGAAATTGGAGGAGATCTGGATGTCCATCGACGGCGACTGGGTCGCCTTGACGCCGAGCGGCTTGTAAACGCCAGTGACGAGCGTGCGGGCGAGGATGTCGTTCTCGTTGGTGGCGATTGTCAGTCGGCCGACTGGCAGGCCCATGCTCTTGGCGTAATAGCCGGCGAGCACGTCGCCGAAATTGCCGGTCGGCACGGCGAAAGTTACGCGCCGGTCCGGCGCGCCGAGCGCGACCGCGCTGGTGAAGTAGTAGACGATCTGGGCGAGGATGCGCGCCCAGTTGATCGAGTTGACGCCCGACAAGCCGAGCTCGTCGCGGAAGGCGAGATCGCCGAACAGCGTCTTGACGATCGCCTGGCAGTCGTCGAACGAGCCCTCGATCGCGATTGCATGGACGTTCGCCTTGTCGACCGTCGTCATCTGCTTGCGCTGCACGTCGGAAACGCGGCCGTGCGGGAAGAGGATGAAGACGTCGGTGCGCGGCTGGCCGCCGAAGGCCTCGATCGCCGCCGCGCCAGTGTCGCCCGAGGTCGCGCCGAGGATCGTCGCGCGCCGATCGCGCCGCTCGAGGGCGCGGTTCATGGCGCGCCCCAGCCATTGCATGGCGAAATCCTTGAAGGCGAGGGTCGGCCCGTGGAACAGCTCGAGCACGAACAGGTTGGCGTCGATCTGGGTCAGCGGCGCGGTCGCGGCGTGGCGGAAGCCGGAATAGGCGTCGCGCGCCAGGGCGGAGAGTTCGTCGGGCGCAAAGTCCTCGCCGACGAACGGCGCGACCAGCCGGGTCGCCGCTTCCGCGTACGGAAGCCCCGAGAGGGCGCGGATCGCTGTCGGGGCGAGCGTCGTCAGGCGCTCCGGTACGTAGAGTCCCCCGTCGCGGGCGAGCCCCGCGAGCATCGCGTCGCAGAAATTGAGCCGCGGCGCTTCGCCGCGGGTGGATAGGTAACGCACGTGTCCCGAATTCCTGAGGCCAGAGCCTGCGTCGTCTAGCGCATCTCGCGCCAAAGGTGAAACAAGGCTGCGGGCACTGAACGGAAAAATGAGGCCAAAGGAAGACTGCCGCCGGCGGCTCGCCTAGCGGCCGATTCGCGCCTCCAACGCTTCATAAAGCGGGTTGCGGACATCGAAAACCTGCTCGAGCGCCACCACGCTGACCCTGACCGCCCCCTGGCCGAGCAGCCAATCGGAAAGGTCGGCCGCCTTGGCGCGGGCGCAATGCAGGGCGACGAAACCGTGCGGGTCGGGCTCGTCGCCGAGCGCCGGCGTGGCGTCGAACAGCGCGCAGGCCTGCTCGACGATCAGGTGGACCGGGGTTGGCAGGCGCGCCCTGACCTCGCGCGACTTGCGCGCGTCCTCGGCCGCGGCGATGCGGGTGAGGATGGCGCGAGCGGCCGTGCGCGCGGCAGGCGACCAGGGCGCCTGGGGCGAGGCGACGAGCGTCGCCTGCGAGCGCAGAATCACGCCGTCCTCGAGCGTCTTCAGCGCGTTGGCGGCAAGCGTCGCGCCGGTCGTGGTGATGTCGACGATCAGTTCGGCGGCGCCGGCCGCCGGCGCGCCTTCGGTCGCCCCCAGGCTCTCGACGATGCGATAGTCGGTGACGCCGTGCTCGGCGAAAAAGCGGCGCGTCAGATTAACGTATTTGGTCGCCACCCGCATGCGCTCGCCGCGCCGCGCGCGATAGATCGCCGCGACATCTTCGAGGTCGGCCATGGCGCGCACGTCGATCCACGCCTGCGGCGCGGCGACGACGACATTGGCGCGGCCGAAGCCGAGCGGCGCCAGCAGGACGAGGCGATTGTCGGCGTCGGCGACGTGCTCGCGCACCAGATCCTCGCCGGTGACGCCAAAATGGGCTGCGCCGGCGGTGAGCTGTCCGACAATCTCGGACGCGGACAGAAAGGCGACTTCGACCCCTGGCAGGTCGGCGATGACGCCGCGATAGTCGCGCGCGCCGCGCCCCTGGACGAACTCGAGCCCGGCGCGGGCGAAGAATTGGCTGGCGTTCTCCTGCAGCCGTCCCTTGGACGGCACTGCGAGGACGAGCGGCGCTTCGGCCGCAGCTTCGGCGCCGGTCATTTGCCCGCCTCCCGAGCCGGCAATCGCTCGATCCACACCGCCGCGCCGACCGCCGGCACGTCGGCCGCAGCGCCGAGCCGGCGCACGAGGCCGTCATAGCGGCCGCCGCCGACCGCCGGCCGCGCGGAAGAATCGGCGGCGTCGACCGCCTCGAAGACGAAGCCGGTGTAATAGTCGAGGTCGCGCACGAAGCCGGCGGAATAGGTAAACGTTTCGATCGGCAGGCCGCGCGCGGCGAGGAAGCCGACGCGCT